>CAZRQS010000009.1:0-31274 GCA_964602255.1 uncultured bacterium
CTAGAACCGTGGACCGATCGCGTTGCGGAAATCGACGAACGGGTCGAGCAGACGTACGCGTTCTTCAACAATCACGCACGGGGAAACGCCGCACGCAACGCGGAGATGTTTATCGACATGCTTCGCGAGCGGTTCGGGGACGCTGCAGACGGCGTGTTGCCCAAGCGCGCCTCGCGGCCCGCCCAAAGCTCACTGTTCGATCAATAGCGGTTCTTGCGTCGCCAGTTCGTTACGCGAGGGCGTCACTGAAGGGGAGCTGCCGTACGCGTTTTCCGGTTAGAGCAAAGACGGCGTTACCAACCGCGGGTGCAATCGGCGGGGTGCATATCTCGCCCACGCCTGTGGGACTTGCTTTGCTTGGCACGATATACACATCGATACGTGGAGCGCCGGCCATCCGCAGTACGATATAGTCGTTGAAGTTCTGTTGCTGAACCCGGCCGTTTCTAACGGTTATTTTTCCGGTGAGCGCCGCTGAAAGACCGAAGTTTGTCGCACTCTGCGCTTGCTGCACGACGATGTCGGGATTGACCACGGTTCCGCAGTCAACCACTGCGACAACACGATACACTTTCGGCATTCGCCCCTCCATGGAAACGTCCGCGACCATGCCTGCATAACTGCCTTCCCAGAAGCAGATGGCCATGCCTTGCGCTATACCGGTGCGCTTTTGACCCCAATTCGCCTTCTCCGCAGCGAGCCGAAGCACGTTGGCTGCGCGCGCGTTGTTGTTCAGTAACGACATGCGAAAGTCTAACGGATCCTTACCCGCGGCATCCAAACTTCGTTCCCGTCAAGTTCAGTTCGTCGCGAACCACCCAGAGCAGCGGCATATCCGATGGTACGTCCACATCGTGCCCTTCTGCCGTTCACCGTTAGAGAAATCATATGTCCTTGCGCAAAAACACTCTTCGTACAGAGTCATTATACGCAAGCCTCTTCAGCGATGGCGTGACTTATTTTACGGTTTTAGTGATTGCTTGCCAGTGATAGCAGCGTACGGCTGCTGCGCGCGACGGAGGCGTCGGAAAACGGCAACGGCTGCAGCTCGCCGCGGATCCATGACGCGCTGAGATCATTATAGTGCGCTGAGCCAATCTCTCCGGACTCGCCGCTCGGAATGCTCAACCCACCGCGTTCCCAAGCGCCGACTTCCCACACTGCGCGAAAGCTCTGTGCAAGACCCGCGCTTTGGACGTGAATGGTGTACTCGTCGCCGCTTCCCGGCAGCGTCATGCCGTTGAGGAACGGAAAACCGATCGGCCCGAACGGATGAAACACGTTGATGGCTCCCGCATCGCTCCAGCACGGTACGCGGCCAACCGACATAAACGGATCGCGAATTGCATCGATCAATTCGTCAGGCGGGTCGCGCCTGCGCAAACCCTCCAGGACCGCGTAAGGCGAAGGGGAGATGTCTTCGGCAGCGAGTCGCAGTGAATGTGCGAGCGTTGCTACCTGCGAGTCGGGTGAAAAATCGCCATTCCATTGCGCAAGTCTATGTGCAACAGTGGAGGGCAGCACATTGTTATGCGTGCGAACATACGCGGCGAGCCGGTGCGCAAACTCCGCATCCGCAGGCGAGGACGTGTCGCGCTGCATGCGCGCAAAATAGCCGGCATCGTACCGTGTCCGAGCATGCAGCAAGCTTGCTATGCGATACGCGCGGTAGGGTGGCGCAAACATGGGACTCAAGCGGTACGCATAACCCTCGCCGTACATTTTGTTGTTCGCACTGAGCACCACAGCGTTGCGTGATGGTTTGACGCTGGGCAAACGCGAATACGAAATGGCCGGGAACGAGTCGCGCAGTTCGGACCAGCGGTGAACGTAGCGCGACCACGCAGGGTCGTTGGGAATCGGACCGGCAAGATGATAGGCGACTTCACCGGCGGGTCCGGCAATCAGGAAGTTTTGCGGTGGCCCTGCATAACGCGATAGAGCACGCAAAGCCTGGCGTACATCTTGCGCGCGATCGAGTAAGAGTACAGTGCTGACCGCGGAGCGCGTGTCCGAATAGGGCGCCCATCGCACGAGCGCGACTCCGTTTACCGTAGGCGCGGGAACTCCGAACTCACGAGCGGTGCGGTAATACCCCTTCACGGCATCCCGCGAAAAACGTACGCGAAATACTTCCCGCTTCCAATTTCGCCGGTTCAGTTTGTGCGCTTCAAACATGCTCGAGGTTGTCGCCATTGCGTTGGTCGTTGCCCATGCGATCCGGTCGTTGTGCCCGAGCACAACGCCGGGAATGCCCGGAATCGTCACGCCCGCAACGTGCAACCCCGGCGCGCGCATTTCGACGATGTACCAAATACCGGGAATGCTCACGTTCATATGCGGATCGTTTGCAATGAGCGCATGTCCGCCCAGCGTATGCGCGCCGCCGGCGGCCCAAGCATTGCTTCCGATTCCGTTCAGGGAGATATGATAGTGAGGTATCCATGCCACATGTGGTTGCGCCCCCGGAGCATCGTCGTGACCGCGCGGCGCAGCTGGAACGTCGTACTGCGGATCGGAGAGAGGCAGCACTTGCGCGAACTGCGTGCTCGTCAGGCTTCGCCAGAGCGAATCGCGCTCGAGGATGTTGCCCGGCGTGTCCCCGACCGATGCCGAGATTGCAAGCGTTACGGCCAGACAATCACGGGGCGTCCACGCGCGTGGCGCGTAGAGGAGCAGGCGAAACTCGATCGGCACCGGCTGATACTGCATCGATGCATTCACGCCGTCGCTGTACGCCTGCAATGCGGCGCGATCGCCGGCGGAGAGATGCCGCCACTCGCGTGTTACGATGTCGCGCGCGTCGAGCGTGCGCATCGCTTCATCAGTTCCGAGTTGAATCGGACCGAGCATCTCGGCCAGCTCGCCGTAGACATAGCGGCGAAGCAAGTCCATTTGAAAGAGCCGATCCGAAGCCTGAACGAAACCCTCGGCAAAAAACGCGTCGTGGAGATTGCGGGCGCGGATATGCGGAATGCCGCGATCGTCCCGGTAAATGTCAGTCTGCGCGTGCACACGTAGACCGGCAATGCGTCCGCTGGTTATCGCCTCAACGCGAGCACCGCCCAAAGCGTAGCCGCAGTAGGCGATGACGCACAGCGCGATGACCGGTCCCCACGCTTTGAAATGGCGCAGCAGCCGGCCCTCCACACCGGCTTGGAATTCGCGAATAGCGCGCTCTTTCTCGACGAGGTCGACCATGCGGCCCTCCGGCTCTATTTTATCCTAACGCCGGCCGGATAAGCTCGGTGACAGCGCCCGGTAGCCTGTATTCTGCGGCGCGGACGGTGCACGGACGCCCCGCGGACGCCCGATTTCTAGGATCTCCATATCACCGTTTGTCGCAGCGACAAGCGCCTGAAATGGAGGTTCATAATGAAACGCTCACTGTTCGCCGCCGCCGCGTTGCTCGCACTCGCGAGTCAGACGCTTCCGGCGTTTGCGTTCAACACGTACCAGCCGACGGTAAAGCTCATCGCTCTTTCGCCCGCACAAGTTGCCGTCATCAGCTCGAGGCCCGGTTGCACCGCATCAGCCGGAATCAACGGCACGCCATATTTCGAAATGCCGACGATCGCCCAAGAAATGGGTTTAAGCGGTATCGCGCAGGTCAAGATTGATCTCAGCTCATCCGGAAACTTGGCCGCCTCGCAACTCTTCAGCTCCAGCGGAAGCCGCTGGCTGGACGCTGCAGCGCTCCAGTCCGCCAGAATGACGCGCTTCACGCCTGAAACCAGCAACTGCGTGCACGTTGCCGGTTCGTACCTCTACCAAGTTGAGTTCTAAAACAAATGTATACGCCGTCCGCGGACGCCTCTCACAGTTTCTCCCTTGCTGGGCGTCCGGGCCGGACGCAAAGGGTGTAGCCACGATTCACAAAAAAAGCGCACCGAATGAGCTATACGGCCGTCATTACGGCAGGCGGCCGGGTCGGCGGAGAGTTTGCGCGAGCGATCGGCACGGACGTAAAGGCGCTTGCGCCGTTCGACGGCTCAACGCTCTTAGCACGAACCATCGATGCCGCACGACAGATCGGCGTCGAGCGCATCGCCGTAATTGGCGGGGCGGAAGTTCGCTCCGCGTGCAGAGACATCGTCGATGCCGTCATCGACGAAAGCCCTTTAGGTTCGCAGAATTTAGTGCGCGCATTGCACGCATGGGACGATAGCGCGACGCTGCTGTATCTCACCAGCGACATGCCGTTCATCAGTGCCCCCGCCTTACGCGTATTCCTGGACGCCTCGCCCGCGAACGCGCTTGCGTTACCGCTTACGGAATGGCGCGACTTCGTCTCGCGTTTTCCGGGTGCGCCGCCCTTCGGCGTCACGCTCGCCGGTGAGAAGGTTGTGAACGGTGGGGCGTTCCTCATTCCACCAGGCGGCGCGAAAGCTGTCGAAGCATTTGCCGTGAGGTTTTTCGATGCGCGAAAGAGCGTTTGGCGGATGGCCCGCTTGACAGGGCCGATGTTGCTGATGCAATTTATTTTTCGACGGCTTGGAGTACCGCAGCTCGAGTCGCATGCGCAGCGCCTTCTGGGAATGCGCGCAGCGGCGGTGCGCAACGCTCCCGCCGAGCTCGCATACGACATCGATCTTTTGGAAGAGTATCGTTATGCCGTCCAGCACGCCGGAACCTAAGCCGGCAGCGCTGGGTCTTTTCTGGCTCGGCATACAAATGGTTTGGGGCGCGTTACTCGGCGTCTCGTTACAGTCGCGCACTTCGCAGCTCGTCTCGCACGACGTGCTCTCAGCCTACGGAACACTTGCCGCAGCGGGCGCCGCAACGGCCGCAGTTACACAAATCATCGTTGGCATCATATCCGACCGGCGTCGCACAAGTGGCAGCCGCCGCACCGAATTCTACGTTGCCGGTGCACTTGCGGCATCCGCTGCGTTGCTTTGGTTTTATTCCGCGCCGACCTTTGCGCAGCTGCTCGCCTCCGTCGTGGCCGTGCAGATTGCGATGAACGTTGCGATCGGGCCCTATCAAGCCGTTATTCCGGATTTTATTACCGATGAACGGATGGGCACGGCGTCGTCGTGGATGGCTGCGTTGCAAAGTATCGGCAATGCGGCGGGGGCCATGGTTGCGGGATTAATTTCGAACGCGCGCATCGTTGCGCTCACGATCGTTTCCGTGCTTCTCGCAACATGCGCGGGAACCGCTGTGCACGTGAGCCGGCTGCGCTTGCTTCCAGCAACACCGCAGCCGCTGCGGATCACGCGGCCGTTCGTCGACCTGTTTATTTCGCGCGCGCTCGTTTACATCGGGTTTTACACGTTGCTGGGCTACCTCTATTTTTATGTCGCTCGCATGATAAATGGCGACGTAAAGACGACTACCGGTGTCGTGCTGCTGATCTTCACCGCTGCAGGAGCGATCGGTGCTGCAGGTAGCGCGGCGCCGGCGAACCACATGGATCGACGCGCAGTTGCATCGTTCGGCGGCTTCGGGTTCATCCTCGCGCTCGCTGCGTTTCTGATTTCACACACACTTGCCGCAGTTATTGTAAGTGCTGCAATTGCGGGCATTGCATGGGGCGTCTTTCTGACAGCCGACTGGGCGTTGGGATGCCATTTCTTACCGCGTCATGCGCTCGCTACGGCAATGGGCGTCTGGAATCTCGCATTGCTGATTCCGCAAATCGTCGCTCCGCTGATCGCAAACGGCGTGCTCTGGGCCATGCACGCAATTGCAAGCGGCACTGCTCCCCGCATTGCTTTTTTTGTCGCAGCGTGCGAGGTTTTTATAGGGGTCATATGGATTTGGCGCCTGCCAGCTCTCTCAGCATCGGTAGAGTCGTCAACAGCTGGGAATACTCCCTAAGGCTCACGGGTGGGGGAACCTTAAGTACCCCTCCCACGTTAGGGGGAATGGGGACCGAGCCAATTTTCACTTAGCTATCCAAGCCAACAACCGGCTGCTAGTGGTCTCCTCCCCAAGCTAAAAACCACGGAGGCTACATTGAAACGACTGAGCACCGGAGTCCTGACTTCGCTAATCGTAGCGAGCTTTGGACTCACTGCCGTCGCCGCTCCGTCGGGCCACGCATCACCCGGAAACACAGGACACAAAGTGATCGCGCAGGCCACGCCGAGCGCATCGCCCGCATCGTCGGCTTCACCAGCCACGACGCCGGCGGGATCGCCGGCTCCGGCCGCGACGCCTATGGCGTCACCGGCTCCGGCGCCGCCGACCACAACGACTCCCTCGACGACTACAAGCGCTCCGCCTATGCAATTCGGATCGCCGCCGTCAGGAGAGATTCCAATTCTCTTCAACGACCACCATGTATATTCGAAACCGGACGTTCTCAAACAAGGGCGTGTCCTAGCTGCGCTCGTGCGCGGTGGAACGATTCTCGTTCCGCTTCGCTCGATGTTCGAACAGATGGGTGCGACCGTTTCTTATAATCCGGCGACCAAAGCGGTCGACGTAACCAAACCCGGATCGGATGTACGCGTAACGGTCGGCCGGCCGGAAGTGACAATCAACGGCGAGACCCGTCCGTTGGATGTTCCGCCGATGATCTATCAAGGACAGATCCTCGTTCCGGTTCGCGTTATTTCAGAAGGCATGGGCGCATACGTGCAATGGGTACCCGATCGGCGCATCGTCGTCGTTCGTTACCTGCCGCCGACGCCGCCCCCGCCGCCCAGCACGCCGCCGCCGGCAGCATCACCTGTTCCGACGACTGCACCGACTCCGGCTGCAAAGCCATACCAAGATCATTTCATCGCCGGCGATTACATCATCAGCCCGAAAGTGTACAACGAGTTCAGCCCCGGCAACACCGGCAAGAGCGGTTCGTACGCGATTCGCGGCGCGGTTGAATTCAACGTATTCAACCTGCCGTGGATGCTTGCGGGCGATTTCCGTCAGTATCAGTATCCGCACAACTGTACGACGCCTATCCCGGCGCCGGCAGGCGATCAGTGTAACGTCACCGTCATCGGTAACCTCGGACAAACGTACGTCCCGGCGTTCACTGCGAAGGATACGGATGTCGACGCGCGCCTCGGCCTGAAAATTGCCGATCCGCGCATCTACATCGGCGTCGGTTATCTGTGGCGGACGACCAACTATGGTTATCCGCGTCAGAACGGCGTGGGCTTCGGCCTAGAAAAACTGCCGGATCTCAACCAAACGTTCTCGGTGTACGGAAGTGCATACTACTATCCGAACATCAAGGGCACGTGCGGAACCGGCGTTTGCCCGACTGGTCCTTACGATCTGGAATACCGGATTCTCAAGTACCAGATCGGTGGCGCGATCAACTTCGGAACACCGGCCGGCGTCTTCCTCGACTTCGGTTGGTTAGGTGACAACGGCAAGAACAAGCAGTTCGCACCCTCCGATTTCACGCACAACGGGCCGTACGTCGGTCTCGGTATCCACTTCTAGTCGAAAGGCGCTTACAGCGCAAGAGAAGGCCCCGGTTTTTACCGGGGTCTTTTTCTTATCGCAAGATCCGGGTGGTTTACGTATGATAGCGCGGGCTATGCTCATAGCATGAGTACAACAGTTGCGGCGGCGACGCTCCGTTTCGTCCCGATACCGCAGGAAATAGCAGAAGAGGCGCGCGGAACGATGCGCGATCGATTCGGTCACGGATTGCACGTTACCAAAACGCAGGGGCCGTGCAGGCTCTGTCTGCGCATATCGAACGAACCTGAAGAATTGATTCTACTGTCGTACCAGCCGCTGGCTGATACGGGGCCGTACGCCGAAATCGGACCGATCTTCATCCACGCACGTGCATGCGAACCGTATTCCGAGATCGACACGTTCCCAGCCGACTTCTCGCAGCGCCCGCTGATTCTGCGAGCCTATGACCACGCCGGCCACATTTACGATGCGGACGTCGCACAACCCGGGCTGGCGCGCGAACGCGCCGCAGAATTCCTGAGCGACCCCGCCGTTGCCGAGATCCACGTTCGGCACGTGTCGTACACGTGCTTCGACTTTAAGATCGTGCGCGCCTAAAACGTCAAGGCGGAAGGCCCCGGCTGCCGCCGGGGACTATCTTCTTGGCATGCCTCAATACGACGTCGCGGTCCTCGGTCTGGGCGGTATGGGCAGCGCGGTACTTGCGCAGTGTGCACAACGGGGTATGCGCGCAATCGGCTACGAGCAGTTCAATCCCGAACACGATCTCGGATCGTCGAGCGGGCGCTCCCGTATGATTCGTAAAGCGTATTACGAGCATCCCACGTACGTGCCGCTGCTGCTGCGCGCTTACGACGCATGGCGTGAGCTCGAACGAACGTCCAAGACGAAGCTGTTGCACATTACGGGCTTGTTGATGATCGGCGGCGAGCAGAGCGAAGTGCTGCGCGGAGCGATGCAAAGCGCTTCGAAATACGATTTGCCCGTCGAACAATTGAATACCGCGGAAGTTCGAAGGCGCTTTCCGATGTTCGCCCTGCGCGATGACGAACACGGGGTGTACGAGGCGGACGGCGGTTACGTCGTTCCCGAGACAGCGATTGCGGCGCATCGCGGTATCGCGTTAGGTGCGGGCGCCAAAATGTGCTACGGAAGGGATGCGACGATCGATCGCGCGTTGGAAGATGCCTCGCATGTCGTCGTTTGCGCAGGACCTTGGCTCGAATTGATGGGCCTAGGTATTCCGCTCGAAATCGAACGCAACGTGCAACACTGGTTCAGGCCCGTAGATCATCGCTTCGATAGCGAGCGTTGCCCGTCGTTCCTGATCGAGCGCCCGGAGTTCGCATATCCGCTTTACGGTTTTCCGAACTACGGCTACGGCGTGAAGGCAGCGTTTCACGGCAGCGGCCAAATTACGCACGCAAACGAACTGGATCGCGAAGTACACGACTCGGATATCGAGCCCGTGCGCGCCGCGCTGGAAAATGTTCTTCCCGGCGCGACGTACGACTATCGCGACGGTAAGGCGTGCATGTACGCGCTCACGCCGGACCGGCACTTCGTTATCTCACCACTGCCGCAAGACCCGCGGGTTATCATCGCGGGCGGCTTCTCCGGCCACGGCTTCAAGTTCGTTCCGGTCGTGGGTGAGATCGTCGCCGATCTCGTCGAAGGCCGCAGGCCGCAGTTCGACATTGAATTTTTCTCCGCCCAGCGATTTGCGCTCACATGAGCGCAATGATAAAGCCTTGTCTAGCGCTCCTTTTTGCGGCGCTTTTCCTCGCGGCTTCTAACGCTCCGGTCGCCGGCTACGACTACGCGTCAAGTCTCGACGCCGTTGCTCGCCGCTATTGGAATTACGAGATCGCGACCAGTTACGGACTGCAGATGCAGCTTGGTCAGCGCATTCAAAAGCTGCGAGCACCGACATTGACCGCAGCCAACGAAGATGCACGCTTCGGCGAGAGCGTGATGCGCGATCTGGCGGTCATCGACCCCTCCGCATTGGATCACGATCGATGGCTGACGTACTACACACTAGGGTACGATGCGCAAGGCCTGATCGGTGATAAAAAATACTATTGGTACGAACAACAGATCACGCCGTACCGGCAGCAGTATGCACCGATGCTTCCGGTCTTTACCACATTCCGTTTCGCGTCGGTGGATGACGGCAAGCGGTATGTGCGTCTGTTGCGCGACCTCGCAAGCTGGAACCGGTCGGCGCGCGCGTTTGTAGCAGGTCAGCACGCGCGGCGGATCATTTTACCCGATGTCGAGACCGACGCTGCCATTAGACAGCTTAAAGGGTACGCCGGGCCGGTCAGTGCCAGCCCCTACATGGTCCGCGCGAAACGCCTTTCAGCGCTGGCGCCCGCTGATGCGAAAGCGCTACAAGCGTCGATCCGCGCTGAATTGCTGCGTAGCGTCATTCCGTCGTTCGCGGCGCTCATCGCGTATTTGAATGGGCCGTATCGCCAAGGCGCTCCCAAAGGTGTCGGACAATCGCAGTATCCCGGCGGCCGGCCTTACTATAATTATATGGTGGCGCGCAATGCGACGCTCGGCCTTACGCCGGAGCAGATTCACGCGATCGGTTTACGCGAAGTGGCGCGGATAAACGCGGAGCTCGATAGCTTGCGCAAAGCATTTGGGTTCAAAGGAAGCCTTGCGGCGTTCCACACGTACCTCAAAACCAATCCGCGGTTCTTTTCAACATCGAGCGCGCAAATTGGTGAACGCCTTCAATCGTTCGTCGATCGTGTCGCGGTAAAGGTCCCGAAATACTACGATAGTTTGCCGAAAGCGCCCTACGGTGTCTCACCGCTGCCGGCTAATCTCGCCGGGGCGCAAACATTCGGATATTACGACCAGCCGACGCCGGCCAAACCTCGCGGCGTGTACCTGTACAACGGTGCGCATCCACGCACGACCTGGTTGCCGCAGAGTGGCGCGCTCATCATGCACGAACTCATTCCCGGACACCACTTTCAAATAGCGCTGCAACTCGAGAACGCGTCGTTGCCCGCGGTACGCCGTTACGACTTCGGCGTGACGGCATTTGTCGAAGGTTACGCCGAGTACGCCTCGCAGCTCGGGTTTGACATGGGCATGTATCGCGATCCTTACGATCGCGTCGGTCGGCTCATGCAAGACATGATGGTTTCGTGCCGGCTCGTCGTCGACACAGGCATGAACGCCATGGGATGGAGCCGCGAGCGCGCCGAGCAGTTCATGCGCGACAACACGATACTCTCGGAGAATCAGATCGGTACCGAAACGCTGCGTTACTCGTTAGATTTGCCGGCGCAGGCGCTGGGATATAAGTTGGGCGAGCTCACACTCTTGCAATTACGCGATGACGCTAAGAAGCGGCTCGGTTCGCGCTACGATATCCGGCAATTCCACCGCTGGCTCATCGGTAGCGGAACGATGACGCTCTCGATGCTGCGCTCGCACATGGAGTACGAGGAGACGCACGCTGCAGGTCATTGACCGCGCGCAGGTCGGTGGGTTTCATGCGCGGCTTCTCGTCTATGCGAATGCGGGACTTTTCTGCGACGGCTATATTTTAAGCAGCATCGGGCTCGCGCTCCCGAGTCTAACACCCGCGTTTCATCTTTCCGATGCAATGGCGGGCTTCGTCGGCGCCGCAACGTTGCTTGGAATATTACTCGGCGCATTGATATTCGGCGCGCTCACCGACCGGTTCGGGCGGCGGATCATGATGATTGCCGACCTGGCGGTATTCGTGCTCGCGTCGCTGCTGCAAGCCGTCGTTACGAACGCGTGGGAACTTCTCGCGCTGCGGTTTATTCTGGGCGTTGCCATCGGCGCCGATTATCCGATCGCGGGTGCGCTCATCGCTGAGTACATGCCCGTGCGCGTGCGCGGAGCCGCGCTGAACAGCATGCAAGTCGTGTGGTTCGTCGGCGCATGCGTTGCATACGTCGTCGGATATGCGCTGCTGAACACGCGCGACAGCTGGAGGTGGATCCTCGCGAGCTCCGCCGTCCCTGCCGCTATCGGCTTGGCGTTGCGCAGCTCGGCACCGGAATCGGCGCGCTGGCTTTTCGCACAAGGGCGCGTCGCTGAAGGGCAGGCGGTACTTCAAAAAATCTTCGGCTCAGCACGGGCCACGGAATCTTCAACGCAGCCGCAGCTTTCCTGGCGAGCGATGTTTGAGCCGCAGTTCGCCGGTAAACTCGCATTCGTTTCAGCGATGTGGCTGTTGCAAGTCGTTCCGCTCTTCGCGATCTATACGTTTGCTCCGATGGTTCTGCAAGCGCTGCACATCGGCGCCGCATCCCCGCTCGGGGCAATTGCCATTACGGCCGCCTTCCTAGCGGGTTCGATTCTCGCTTTACCCCTTATCGAAAGCTGGGGACGCCGTAACCTCTGTATCGCCGGTTTTGCGGTCAGTACGGCCGCCTTTGCGGCAATCTCGATTGGCGCTCCGGCGCTCATCGTGCCCGCCTTCATCATCTATGCGCTAGCCATTGGAGCTGCGGCCGGCCTAGAACTCGTCTACCCCTCGGAGCTGTTTCCGACTGGGGTGCGGGCTAGCGCGACCGGGTTCGCCGCTGCCGTTTCCCGCGTCGGAGCCTTCCTGGGCACGTTCGTCTTGCCGATTGCGTTAGCACGCTGGGGTCCCGTACCCGTAATGTGGGCTTGCGCCGGGCTCTCGGCCGCCGGGTTGCTGCTTGCTCTGCTCTGGGCTCCGGAAACGCGCGCGTGCGTCCTCGATGCTTGACCCCGCGGGGCGCCTCTAGTAGAATAACCCCTTGGCGCCGGACCTCTCTCCAGGCGTACTTCGGAATGCTTTAGCCGCATGACCGAAGCCGGACCCGCTCGCCGCGAAGTCCGTGTACGAGATTGCAGCGATGCTTGCAGCATACTGCGGTCGAGGCGACGACACCGCTCTCGTTGAGCGGATAAGATAAACCCTCACTCGAGGACATTTTGGCAGCTAAAAAGCAGGCGAAGTCACGCAAGAAGCGTGAGTTCAAGAACGTTCAATCGGGCGTCGCGCACATTCACGCGTCGTTCAACAATACCATCGTGACGATGTCCGACAATCTCGGAAACGTCATCGCGTGGGCATCGGCAGGCAACCTCGGCTTCAAAGGTTCGAAGAAGTCGACGCCGTTCGCCGCTCAAATGGCCGCGGAAGCGGTCGCGCGCAAAGCGATGGAGCACGGCATGAAGTCGACGGAAGTTCTGGTCAAAGGACCGGGCGCCGGACGCGAAGCCGCGATTCGTTCCTTGCAAGCCGCCGGCTTGGAAATCACCCTCATCAAAGATGTAACGCCCATTCCGCACAACGGATGCCGCCCGCCAAAACGGCGCCGCGTCTAACCCTTCGACAAGCTCAGGGTGACCCTTCGACAAGCTCAGGGTGACAAAGGAATAAAGGAATTTAGGAGAGAGTAAGTGTCACGTTATATTGGACCCGTTTGCCGTCTGTGCCGTCGTGAGACTGCGGCGAGCAAGACCGGCGAGAAGATCAAACTGTTTCTCAAAGGCGATCGCTGCCTGAGCAAAAAGTGCGCGGTCGAACGCCGCGGCACCGCGCCGGGACAGAAGACGCAAGGCAAACAGCGTCAGAAGATCTCCGAATACGGCCGTCAGCTGCGCGAGAAGCAGAAGATGCGCCGCTACTACGGCGTGCACGAGACGCAGTTCGAAAACTATTTCCGCGAGGCCGCGCGCGTTCCGGGTCAGACCGGCCGCACGTTCTTGCAACTGCTCGAGCGCCGTTTGGATAACGTCGTTTACCGTTTGAATCTTGCGAACAGCCGCGCGCAAGCGCGCCAACTCGTCACGCACCGTCACTTCCGCATTAACGGCAAGCTCGTGAACATTCCGTCCTACATTCTGAAGGCCGGCGACGTCATCACGATTGGCGAGCGCAGCAAGAAATCGCCCGTATTCGAAGCCAACTTCGAAGTGGCGAAGAACCGCCGCGCGCCCGAGTGGCTGGAGTACAACGACGCCGAGAATTCGGCGAAGGTGCTGCAGCTCCCGAGCCGCGAGCAAATCGATACACCGGTCGACGAACAACTCATTGTCGAGTACTACTCGAGATAACCCTTTGTCATGCTGAGCTTGTCGAAGCATGACTATGGCAACCACTAGCTGCCGTTAGGCGTCCGATCGTTGCGACAAGTGCAACGGATAACGTAAACGGCGAAAAAGGAACCCGAAAAAAATAATGACCGTATTGGATACACCTCAAGGCGCAAGCATCGAAGTCCGCGAGCGCCGCGACAACTATGCGAAATTCGTGATCGAGCCGCTCGAGCGCGGCTTCGGCATCACGCTGGGCAATGCGCTGCGCCGCATTCTGCTCAGCTCGATTCCCGGCGCAGCCGTGACCTACATGAAGATCGACGGCGTGCTGCACGAGTTCTCGACCATCCCGGGCATCGTGGAAGACACGATCGCGCTGATGCTCAACCTCAAAGGTTTGCCGGTGAAACTCAACACCGAAGAGCCAAAGGTTCTTACGCTCAGCGTGAGTGGTGAAAAAGAAGTCACCGCCGCCGAGATCGCTCCGGATGCGGATGTCGAGATCCTCGATCCGAACTACCACATCGCGACGCTCTCGTCGAAGACGGCGAAGCTCTCGATGGAGATTGGCGTCGAAACGGGTCGCGGATATGTGACCGCCGACCGTCAGCGTAACGTCGAGCACATGATCGGCCTCATTCCGCTAGATTCGATCTTCTCGCCGATTCGCAAGGTGAACTTCACCGTCGACGACACGCGCGTCGGTCAGAACGTCGACTTCGACCGTCTGACGATCGAGATCGAAACCAACGGTTCCGTGACGCCCGATGAGGCGCTCTCGACCGCTGCGACAATCATGCAAGACCAGCTCGATCTCTTCGTCAACTTCACGAACGAAGAGAAACCGCTGCCGCAAGCGCCGACCAGCGAATGGGATATTCCGGTCGAAACGCTCAACCTTTCCGTCCGCTCGTTCAACTGTCTCAAGCGCGCGGGCATCTCGAAGGTCTCCGAACTGCTCGACATGACGGAAGACGAAATCATCAAGATGCGCAACTTCGGCAAGAAGTCGCTGGACGAGATCAAGCAAGTCCTCGAAGAGCGTGGCTTAGGCCTACGGCAATCCTAAGGAAAGAATCATAAATGCCGCATCAAATCGCGTACAAACGACTCTCCCGCACGGACGGACATCGCAAGGCGCTGCTTCGTAACCTCGCGACGTCGTTCTTCAAGCACGAAAAGATCGAAACGACGTCGACCAAGGCGAAGGAGATCAGCAAGGTCGTCGAGCGCCTGATCACCACGGCTGCCCGTGGCGATCTTCACTCGCGCCGCCTGGTCGCCGAGTTCATCACCGAACCGGCCGTCGTGAAGAAACTCGTCGAGCAAATTGCCCCTGCGCTCAAGGGCCGCAGCGGCGGATACACTCGCATCACCAAGACGCGCGTACGCCCCGGCGACGCGGCCGAACTTTCGATTATCGAACTCGTTCGCTAAACGCGAATTCGTTCGATGCTCACGCGGACCGATGCGGTTCAGTAACAAGTAGGGCGTACTTCGAATGGAGTACGCCCCACTTCTTCGCCGGCTGATAGCGCGCGAAAATCTCTCGCAAGACGATGCAGCGTCCATGATTGGTGAGATCATGGACGGTTCTTTCACGGCGATTCAGTCCGCTGGTTTGCTTGCGGCGCTTGCGTCCAAAGGTGAAGCGCTCGACGAAGTCGTTGGTGCGGCGCGAGCGATGCGCGATCGCAGCCTGCACGTCGAGCACGGCATGCCGATGGTGGTCGACGTCGTCGGCACCGGCGGCGACGGCGCAAACACGATCAACATTTCAACGCTCGCCGCGCTCACTGTTGCCGCCGCCGGCGTTCCCGTCGCCAAACACGGAAATCGAGCGGCGTCGAGCGCGTGCGGAAGCGCCGACGTTCTCGAAGCCGAAGGCATGGTGATTGAGATGGAGCCCGAGCGCGCGGCACTGCTGCTGCGCGAGACGGGCTTTACGTTTATGTTCGCGCCGCGCTATCACCCGGCGATGAAAAACGTCGCGCCCGTTCGGCGCGAACTGGGCGTGCGCACCATTTTTAATGTCTTGGGCCCGCTCACGAACCCCGCCCGCGCGACGCATCAGGTTGTCGGGGTGGCACGAGCCGAGCACATCGAGCTCGTCGGCGAAGTGCTGCGCGCCCTTGGAGTACGGGCCGGCGCCGTCGTTCACGCTTCCAGCGGTATCGACGAGGTGGACGGCGAAGGCCCGACCACCGTGTACGCGTTCGACGAGGGTGAGAGTAGACGCTGGACCCTCAATCCGCAAGAGTACGGCATACATGCGCCGCTGGAATCTATCCGCGGCGGGTCCGTGCAAGCTTGCCGTGAAGCTTTTGAACGCATACTCTCCGGTGAAGAATCGCCGCGCGCACAAGTTGTCGCGCTCAATGCCGGAGTCGTTTTCTCCGTGTGCGGACACACACGCGACCTGAAGGAGGGTATCGAACTGGCTCGCACGCTGCTACACGAGGGCCGCGCGGCGGCAGTCTTCGAGCGTGCAAAGCGGTTTTCACATGATTGACATTCTGCATCGCATCTATAGTGCGAAAGCTGCCGCAAGCGCGCGGGAAGAAGCGCAGGAACCGTACGACGTGGTGCGCGCGCATGCGCTCGCGAGCAAACGCGACCGGCGCCCGTTTCTGCAGACGCTGCGCGCGTCCAGCGGTCCGGCAATCGTCGGTGAGATCAAACGTGCATCACCATCGGCCGGTCTCATCGCACGCAAGTTCGATGCGGCATCCGTCGCGCAAACGTACGATGGCGCAGGCGTGGACTGCATTAGCGTACTGACGGAATCGGACCATTTTCTGGGGGAACTGGCGTATCTCGAGGTTGCGCGCAAGTACAGCAGCCGCCCGTTGCTTCGCAAAGATTTTTTGAGCACACCGTATCAAGTTGCGCAATCGGCCGCATACGGTGCCGATGCGGTGCTCTTGATCGTCGCCGGATTGAGCGACGAACAGCTTCGCGTTTGCATGCATGAAGCCGCTGCGTACGATCTCGATGTGCTGGTGGAAGTGCACGATGCTGCGGAGCTCGACCGTGCTCTGGCCTTGGGCGCCCAGCTCATCGGTATCAATAACCGCGACCTGCGTACGTTCGAAACGGATCTTGGCGTTAGCGAATATCTGCTTCCGAAGGTCCCCTCGAGCGTAACGGTGATCAGTGAGAGCGGCATGCGTGGACCGGACGATATCGTTCGCTTGCACGCGGCGGGCGCTCGCGGGTTTTTGGTTGGTGAAGCGCTCATGCGAGCGGAAGACCCGGGTGCTTCGTTACGCGCACTCAAAACGGCGGTGCGTACGCCGGCCATGCGGTGAGAACCCGGATAAAATTCTGCGGTTGCACGGATCTGCACGACGTCATGTTGGCAGTGCAGACCGGCGCGGACGCCATTGGTATGATCTTTGCACCTTCGACCCGACGAATAACGGAAAGCGCGGCCAAACACATCGCCGAGCGGCTTCCGCCGTTCATAACGCCGGTCGGCGTATTCGTGAATCCCACGCTCGACGATATCGCGCGCGCCCGCGCGATATTTCCGGACTTGGTCGTGCAGTTGCACGGCGATGAATCGCCGAGCTTTGTTTCCTCGATCGACGGCAAGGTTATTAAAACCATTCATGTCGCCGCGGAAGAAAAGGACGGCGATGCCATCGAGCGCGCTGCAAACGGGCATCCCCGCGCCATCTTGTTGTTCGACACGGCCCTCGACGGCGCGAGAGGCGGAACCGGGGTTGCCTTTCCATGGCGGCTGATCGCGCCCATCGCTCAGACACGGCAAATCATCATCGGCGGGGGCCTCACACCGGAGAACGTGTCGAGCTGCGTGCGTACGGTGCGTCCATTCGGCGTGGACGTGCGTAGCGGTATCGAATCGGAGAGCCGAAAAGATCCACTCAAGATGCGAGCGTTCGTACAGGCCGTTAAAGACACCGATGCAGCCTGATTCCCGGGGATACTTCGGGGAGTTCGGCGGCCGTTTTGTTCCCGAGGTTCTCATCGCCGCACTTGCGGAGCTCGAACGCGAAGTCGAACGCGCTTTTGCCGATGGCGCGTTTTGGGCGCAGTACGAAGCCGTACTGCGAGATTTTGTCGGCCGTCCTTCGCCGGTCTATCGGGCGCAGCGCTACACTGCCGATGTATCGCAAGCAACCTTTGCGCTCAAACGTGAAGATCTCAACCACACCGGCGCCCATAAGATCAACAACACAGTCGGACAAGCACTGCTCGCGCAGCGCATGGGCAAAAAGCGCATCATTGCCGAAACGGGCGCCGGTCAACACGGCGTAGCCACCGCAACGGTCGGCGCGAAGTTCGGCATTCCCGTCGACGTGTACATGGGTGCGGTAGACGTGCAACGCCAGGCGCTCAACGTGTACATCATGAAGTTGCTCGGTGCGCAGGTGCATCCCGTAACCGGCGGCACGCAAACCCTCAAAGATGCAACCAACGAAGCGTTTCGCCAATGGGCCGCGCGTGTCGACGATACATTCTACGTGATCGGCAGCGTGGTCGGCGCGCATCCGTATCCGTACATGGTGCGTGAATTTCAGAAAGTAATCGGTGTTGAAGCACGACGCCAGTGCCTGGAACAATTCGGCCGTCTGCCGACCGACGTCGTTGCGTGCGTCGGGGGCGGAAGCAACGCCATGGGCATTTTCGCCGGTTTCATCGCTGATGCGGACGTGCGGTTATGGGGCGTTGAAGCCGCCGGTGAGGGCATCGAGAGCGGTCGGACTGCAGCGGCGATCACAGCAGGCAGAGTCGGCGTGCTGCACGGTTCGCGTTCCTATATGCTGCAAACGGAACATGGACAAGTCGTCGAAACGCATTCCATAAGCGCCGGACTGGACTATCCGGGTGTCGGACCCGAGCACGCCTATCTCAAAGCGAGCGGACGCGCGAGGTACGTTCCGATCTCGGATGACGAAGCGCTCGAGGCGTTTTTCACATTCGCGAAGACTGAAGGGATCATCCCCGCGCTCGAGAGTGCGCACGCGATCGCATTTGCGCGCAAGCTCGCGCAAGAACGTGGTCCTGACGATCTCATCCTCGTCAATCTGAGCGGCCGCGGCGATAAAGACATCGCGCAAGTCCGTAATCTCGAACAGCACTCGTGAAGCAAAGCCTCAGCGCGATTTTCAAACCGGGACGGTGCGCGTTCATCCCCTACCTAATGGCCGGCGATCCCGATCCCCAAACAACGGCGCTGCTGATTCGTGCAGTGAGCGATGCCGGAGCTCACGCGATCGAGCTTGGTATTCCTTATGGCGATCCGCTCGCGGACGGTCCCACTATCGCTGCGGCCGGCGTGCGCGCATTGCAGACCGGCGTGGGTATTAGTGACGTTCTGCAACTGGTACGCGAGAGTGCTGCGTTCGTACCGCCCATCGTGCTTTTCACCTATTTCAATCCGGTTTACCAATACGGCATCGAACGTTTTGCGCGCGACGCTGCGGACGCAGGCGCGGCCGGTGTCATCGTGCCGGATATTGCGCTAGAAGAAGCGGGCGCTTTGCGCGACGCACTCGCTGCGAATGGTTTGGATATGCCGCTGCTCGTAGCGCCCTCGACGCCGCGCGAACGTGCGGCACGCATTGCGGAATCGTCGACGGGTTTTGTGTACGTCGTCTCGCGCTTGGGTGTGACCGGTGCGGGTGAAGCGCCGGATTTTTCGCCTCTACGCAATCAAGTGCAGATGCTGCGCGAAGTTACGGATAAGCCGCTCGCCCTCGGTTTCGGCATAAGCAGGCCGGAGCACGTGCGGGAAGTGCGCGGTCTGGTGGACGGCATCATCGTCGGCAGCGCCCTCATCGATTCGTACGCGGGCGCGCGTGGCGAGCAGGCCGCGACGCACGCGAAAGAATACGCGCAGACGCTTACCGCTGCAACGTAGGCAGCCCTAGACAGTCCTCGCCGCTAAAGGCGATAATCGTGTCCATGGCGACGCGATCTGCCGCGCCAGGAATTCCGACGTTCGTGTTTACTGACATCGTCGGTAGTACTCGCTTATGGGAACGCGCGCCGCAAGCGATGCGGCAAGCGCTCGCTCGTCACGATGCCATCATTCGAAGCATCGCCCAATCGCATCGCGGCTCCGTATTCAAAACCGTAGGGGACGCATCGTATTGCGTTTTCCGCGACCCGGCCGACGCCGTGCGCGCGGCAATCTCGATTCAACGAGCACTTGACGCCGAGCCGTGGGCCGAGGAGATCGGTAAGCTGAAGGTGCGCATCGGCGTTCATACCGGTGACGCGGTACAGGATGGCGGTGACTATTACGGCCCAAGCCTTAACCGCGTCGCACGCCTTATGTCGGCGGGACACGGTGGACAAATTCTGGTTTCAGCGACAACGGCAAAGATCGTGGCAAATGCATTGGCGCATGAATGCGACCTTCAAGACTTGGGAGCGCACCGTTTAAAAGACTTAGCCGAGCCGCAGAAGATCTTTCAAGTGCTTGCGGCGGATCTCACCGCTGAGTTTCCGCCGCCGAATTCGCTCGACGCCAGGCCGAATAACTTACCGTCGCAGATTTCCACATTCGTCGGGCGCGCGTCGGAGTTAGAGCGTCTTCGCGAACTCTTGTCTCATCATCGCCTTCTGACGATCTGCGGCGCCGGAGGAATAGGTAAGACTCGCTTGGCACTGCAGGCTGCGGCCGACACCATTGGACAATACAAAGACGGCTCGTGGCTCGTGCGATTGACCAACGTCGACGATGCCGGACTGGTCCCGCAACTCATTGCTTCGACGCTTCACGTGGCCGAGGTTCCCGGTCAAGCGGTGCAAGATACTCTGGTCGAGCACTTGCGTACGCAGAGCATGTTTTTGCTGCTCGATAACGCGGAACACGTGCTTTCCGCGACCACGGCAATCGTTCGGCACGTGTTGGCGGAATGCCCCGCCATCGTTGTACTCGTGACGAGCCGCGAGCCGCTGCATATCGACGGCGAGCAGGTACTACGCATCGGCCGGATGATCAGCGAGGACGCCACGGCGCTGTTCGCTACGCGCGGGCACCTCACGCAAAGCGATGAGCGTATCAAGCACATCTGCGATAGGCTTGACCGTGTGCCCCTGGCGATCGAACTCGCAGCCGCGCGCATCGGGACGCTGACCACAAAGCAGCTTGAAAACCGTTTGAATTCGATATTACCCGTGCTCGTTTCGAAGGACCCCTCGAAAGAAGAACGTCATCGAACGCTGCACGCAACTATCGAATGGAGCTATCGTCTGCTGAATCCGAAAGAGCAGCGGTTCTTCGCATTGCTTGCGGTCTTTGAAGGCGGCTTTACGCTCGAAGCATGCGAAGCGGTCGTGTGGGCAGGAGAAGAAGACGATCCCGCTTACGCGCTGCTGGATGCGCTGGTCGATAAGTCCTTTGTGACCGCTGAACCGGACGGCGACACAATGCGCTACCGTTTGCTCGAGGCACTGTGTGAGTTCGCATCAGACAAACTTGAACAATGCGGCGATGCACGAATCGCGCACGAGGCTCACTTTGAATATTTCAAAAGTATCGCCGACCGGTGGGGATCGTGGGAGTCGCTTGAAGCCGAACACGAATATCTCGCCGCTTTTGCACAAGAGTTGCCGAATATTCGTGCTGCCCTGGAGTGGGGGTTCGCGCAGGACGACAAGACATTGGCGTTCGAGCTGCTGCTCAAGGTCGCGCCCTATTGGCAGCTTCGGTGCAATGTGGGTGAGGCGCGGGCATGGTACGCCCGTGCAATTAACGCTGCTCAAGGGACGCGTAACACGCTTCATGCGAAAATGCTGCGGCGGGCGGCAACATTTGCAACGATTGAAGACGACTACGGTGCAGCGCGCTCGCTCACGCAGAACGCACTCGATATTTTCCGCGAGCTCGAAGACTTTGGCGGAGCGGCGGAGGCCATCCACAATTTGGCCGTTATCGAACACCGTTCGGGTAGTGAGGATGCTGCGTATGCGTTGTACGCGCAGGCGTTAGGGGAATTCGAGAGGACCGGACACGCCGTTGGAACCATCACCGCGCTCTACAATTTGGCGCAAGTGAGTACGCATCGTGGAGATCTCAGCGCCGCTAAAACGTATCTCGAACGTGGAATGGCGCTTTGCGATTCTGCGGAGCACGCGGACCGGTTGGCGTCGTTTTGGTGCTTATTCGGTGAGGTGGAAATCCGTAGTGGAGAGTTCGAGCAAGCTCGCGGCGCACTCAACCGCGCCCTCGCGATGAAGCGCGAGCTTCATGACCGGCACGACGAAGTCGAAATTCTCCGAAGCTTGGCCGTACTGTGCCTGCGATCCGGGAACTATGAGGCCGCCCTGCAAGAAGCGCGGGAGAGTTTGAGCAAGGCGCGCGAGCTCAATATCGACTCACTCACGATCGGCTGCTTTGAAGTCTTTGCGGTGATATTCGCAAAGACCGGGCATGAAAAGCGTGCCGGGCATCTTCTGGCGCTTGCGAACGCGTTGCGGCAGCGGCACGGATACGTCTATAGCATCATGAACGAGCTCGCGCCGGAGCTCTCGCAAATTTCTGCCGTCGCTAACGTCGATGACGCGCCCGGAGCAATCCAGCGCGTCATCGACGAGTTGATTGCCTCTTAAGGCGTGCTGTAAACCAGAACGCCGCTAAACTTGAAACCTGGCGGTACGTGATTTCCGTCAGGGCCCACGCCCGTGAGCTGCCATTCGACGTTTGCATTCGGAGCGATCATTGTCGTCGACCCCGGAGGTGTACTTGGAACCGGCGCGCCCGGCCCGGCGAACACTATCGTGTACGTCGTCGCAGCGTCCCCGGCCGCTGTGGCCGTGGTGCAACTCAGATTCATCGGACTGCCACCCGGGATCGTTCCGGCTTTGGCACGCAGAGATTCAGTATCGTTCATTAGACAATTCCTCCAAAGAGCGTACCGTATCAGTATGCCGCTTTGGCCCGCGCCGGCTCAGGGCCGAAAGTCCTTTAAGGTTTTCGTCATCAGCATCGTGTCCCACACATCGCCGGTTTGACGGGTGACGTCGTTTGGATAATACTCGCGTTGTTCGAACCCGA
This sequence comes from uncultured bacterium, assembly GCA_964602255.1. Taxonomy (GTDB): domain Bacteria; phylum Vulcanimicrobiota; class Vulcanimicrobiia; order Vulcanimicrobiales; family Vulcanimicrobiaceae; genus CAZRQS01. The sequence goes on from CAZRQS010000009.1 coordinate 22,499, forward strand.
ATTTGCGATACAGCGCGATGGCGCGCTCGTTGTGCGGAAATACCAGTAAACTCACATCGGGAAGGTCGCGTTCACAGGCCCAGGAGAGTGCCTGCTTTAAAAGACTTTCGCCCACCCCGCGGCCTCGATATGCACGGTCAACCAGCATCCCGATGACATGCCCATACTCGGCATGTGGATGCACGCCGATGTAGCCGATGAGGCGCTGTGCGCCGAACGCGAGGAAAACCGCGCCCCATTCTCCCGCGAGTACTTTACGCCACCCGTCACGATACCGGTCACGATCGAATCCGGGCTCTGTGCCGATCCATCTGCGCTCTTCAGCTACTGCTTCGAACAGCGCTATTGCAGAATCGAAATCGCTCTCGCGCAGTTCGCGAATGGTTATTTCAGATTGTTGCGTAGTGCGAGCTCCGGTATCGTTCGTAATTCCCTGTCTCCAGATCGCGCTTATCCTGTGCAAACGCTTTCGCTAACGCGGCTTGCGCGCCTAAGCCAAGAACCGGTGCAAACAACGCCTTCATGCCATGGAGTGGAATGCGCAGTTCCGCGGACACGCGAGTTGAATTTAGCGAAGCGTGCGCGAACGAGACGAGAAGCGTGCCGCCCTTGTTCATTCCGCCGATGTAATCGGAATGGACGTCGCCGTTCGGCAGCACCGTGTTGAGGATTTCGTCGACTTGGCGCATGCCGGCGACGGTGATCTCTTCTTTGAAGCGGCACGTGCTGCCGGCATTCTCGTAAAGCGTGAACTTGATATCAGGATGTACGTTTTGATCGACGTGGTACTGCATGTCGGCGAACTGCGCGCGAACTTCGTCGATAGGGCGATCGATCACGCCGCTGTATTTGCGGACGACCGTGGTTTCCATAAAAACCTCCGCCGTAGAAACGCAAAAGGCCCACCGCTGGATTGCGGGGGGCCATTGCTTCGATATGGCGCGGTTTATGCCTTGACGGGAGCCGTGATGGGCTGCATCATCCCAAACATATTGCCGTCCGGATCTTGAGCGTATTGCAAGTAGCCGATATCCGGAATCGTCATTTTCTCGCCGACGAGCGATGCGCCCAGTTCTTGCACGCGTCGAGTAGCAGCATCGACGTCGTCGACGTTCACGGTGTTCGTGACGCGGTCAAACGGTCCACCGCGGCGCATGATGCCGCCGTTGATGCCCGGCTCACCCTCACCGGTGTCGACGAGCCAATATTCCTGTGGTCCGTCCCATTTTTGGATCTGCCAGCCGAATGCAGAGGTGTAGAATTTTACTGCCTGTTCCGGGTTGTCCGACGGGATCTCGAAGTGGACGACGCGAGATGCCATAAGGCCTCCAATTTCTCAGAAGTGAAGGCCCTTATTTTACAGCGGAATCCTAAAGAAAACGTGAAGACGGGATTACGTTGACAAACCTGCGACGGAGGTCGCGCCTAACCCGAAACGCTTGTCTGCATCATCGGCGATGTAGGCGCCGATTGCCAGCGACGAGGTTGCCGCCGGTGACGGCGCGTTGCGCACGTGCACGACGCCTTCCGAACCTTCGAAGACGAAGTCGTCGACCATCGAACCGTCCGCGTTCATCGCTTGCGCGCGCACGCCCGACGGTCCGGGAAGCGTGTCTTCGACTTTGAGTTCCGGGATGTAGCGCTGCAGCGCTTTGACGTACGCAGAACGCACGACGTCGCGATACATTTCGCCCATGCCGACCGACATGTACTTGCCCGCAAGCTTGATGAACCCGGAGTACGTAAGCGACTCGAGGAGATCGGCCGGGTTGATCGTCGAGAAGCTATACCCTTCGCGTGCGAACGCGAGCACGGCGTTGGGACCGAGCCAAATGTCGCCGTTCATCCGCGGTGTGAAGTGCACGCCGAGGAACGGGAACGAGGGATCCGGCACCGGATAGATGTTGCCCTTGACCAGATACCGTTTTTCGGGTTTGAGAATGAGGTAGTCACCGCGGAACGGCACGATCTTCGGATCGCCTTGGCCGCCCGTCATCTTTGCCAAACGGTCGGACTGCAGGCCACCGCAGGTAATCACGTAGCGCGCCTCGACGTCTCCGCCTTTGCTGCTCACGCGGGTTATACCGGCTTTGCGCTCGATCGACGTGACTGGACGGTTCGTCAGAATCTCGCCGCCCATTTCGCGGATGTCATCTGCGTACGATCGCGCAACGCGCCCGTAGTCGACGATGCCCGTCACCGGCGAGAAGATCGCTCGGATGCCCACCGCGTGGGGTTCGCGTTCGGCGATCTGCTTGGCGTCGAGCATCTGCAGGTTCTCGATGCCGTTGGCCTGCCCGCGCTCCCACAGGTTCTGTAGGCGCGGCACTTCGCTTTGTTCCGTAGCGAGAATGAGCTTGCCGACTTGCTTGTATTCGATGCCCTTCTCGTCGCAGTATTGCCAGAGGGCGCGACGGCCTTCGGTGCAGAGCCGCGCCTTCAGCGATCCGGGTGTGTAGTAGATGCCCGAGTGAATGACGCCGCTGTTGTGCCCGGTCTGATGCTGGCTGACGGTCGGCTCTTTCTCGAGGACGACGAGACGTAGATGAGGGTGCCGGCGCATCAATTCGCGGCCGGTCGCCAGGCCGACGATACCGCCGCCGACGATCGCGATGTCGTAAGTCATAGCGCGCCCATTTTCTCATGCTCCAAGCAAGCCCGCTAGGGCCTTTCTCGTAACCGTTCGAAGGGGTGGGCGGGTTAAAATAACGGCTGTAAAAAGGAGACTACCCGAGTTGAGCACGACCGCTGAGCGCATCGCGCCGTTTTCGAACGAGCCGATCAAGCTGTATACGGATCCCGCCGACGTCGCCGCCATGCAGGCGGCGCTTGCGTCCGTCAAGGCGAGCTTCGGCAAGAAGTACCCGCTGGTCATCGACGGCGAGCGCATCCGGACGGAGAAGACGATCCCGTCGATCAATCCCGCCAATCCGTCCGAGATTGTCGGCGACGTCTCAGCCGCTTCGCTCGAAGAAGCGAACCGCGCTATCGAGATCGCGCACGAGCGTTTTCAGACCTGGAAGAATACGAGCGCCGAGGGCCGCGCGAACTTGCTGTTCCAGGCCGCCGAGCTGATCCGTCAACGCCGTTACCACTTCAATGCGGTGCTCGTGTATGAGGTTGGAAAGAGCTGGGTTGAAGCGGATGCGGATACCGCGGAAGCGATAGACTTCCTCGAATTCTACGCACGCGAAGCGCTGCGCTACGCCGGTAAGCAACCCGTTGTGCCGTTGACGGGCGAAGAGAACGAACTGCGGTATATTCCGCTTGGCGTCGGTGTCGTTATCCCGCCGTGGAATTTCGCCTTGGCGATCATGGCGGGCATGACGTCCGCGGCGCTCGTGACGGGCAACACCGTCGTGCTCAAACCTTCGAGTGATTCAGCGGTGATCGCGGCGTGGTTTGTCGATCTGCTTCATGAGGTTGGCGTACCAGCCGGCGTCGTGAACTACATTCCGGGGAACGGCAGCGTGATTGGCGATGCGATCGTCGAGCATCCGCTCACGCGTTTCATTTCGTTCACCGGAAGCAAAGAAGTCGGCTTGCGCGTGAACGAGCGCGCCGCTAAAACGCAGCCCGGACAGAAGTGGATCAAGCGTGTCGTTGCAGAGATGGGTGGTAAGGATTCGATTATCGTTGCAGGCGATGCCGATGTCGATAAGGCAGTCGACGGCGTTGCGGTCTCCGCCTTCGGATTTCAAGGGCAGAAGTGTTCCGCATGTTCTCGCGCGATCGTCGATGAGAAGATCTACGACGAATTCCTGGAGAAGCTCAAGGCGCGCGTCGCGAAATTCACCGTCGGTGATACCACCGACAAGGCGAACTGGATGGGTCCCGTCGTCAACGAGCGCGCACTGAAATCCATTCAAGGCTATATCGAAAAGGGCAAAAAAGAAGGCCGGCTGATCTTCGGCGGCAATCGCATCGGTGATACGGGATATTTCCTGGAACCGACCGTATTCGCGGATATCGCGCCGGATGCAGTCGTCGCACAGGAAGAGATCTTCGGTCCGGTGCTAGCCGTGATCAAAGCGCGCGATTACGATCACGCGCTGGAGATCGCGAACAATACGGAGTTCGGTTTGACCGGCGCGGTCTACAGCAACGACGAGCAGAAATTGGAACGCGCGAAGAACGAGTTCTTCGTCGGCAATTTGTACCTGAACCGCAAGTGCACGGGCGCACTGGTCGGCGTGCATCCCTTCGGCGGGTTCAATATGTCGGGCACCGACAGCAAAGCCGGCGGCAGCGACTACCTGCTGCTATTCTTGCAGGCGAAGTCCATCGCCAAAAAGGTCCGTTAAGAGCTAAGGGGAAGAGCGGCCCCCATGCTCCCGGCCATCGGCACGCGCTTCGCGCTGCAAGGTCAGTATATTTCTGCCGAACGGTACGACGGCGGACACATCAACGACACCTACTTCGCGACCTACAGCGACGGCAACACGGTGCGGCGCTACGTCCACCAGCGAATCAATACGCAAGTATTTCCGAACGTGGCCGCACTCAGCGAAAATATCTCGCGTGTAACGCGGCACATCCGCACGAAATTCGAACGCCGCGGCGTCACTGACGTAGATCGGCGGGTGCTGCAACTGGTGCCTACACGCGACGGCCAAGACGTCCTGCGGACCGAAGACGGCGAATACTGGCGGACGTACGCGTATATCACGCGCACGGTGCCGCGGATGGCCGTTCGCACTGCGGAGGACGCGTACGCCGCCGCGCTTGCGTTCGGCGAATTTGCTGCTGCGCTTTCAGACCTGCCCGCCGATACACTGCACGAAACGATACCCTCGTTTCACGACACACCCGCTCGTTTCGACGCGCTGATCCGTGCGATTGAGGCAGACGCGTGTAACCGCGCCGCGACCGCCAAAGACGAAATTCTCACGGCGCTTTCTTTTGAATCTCTGGCGCCGGCTCTATTTCGGATTGCAGAACAAGCACAGCTCTCACCGCGCGCGACGCACAACGACACGAAGATCACCAACGTGCTTTTCGACGAGCATACGGGCGAAGCGATCTGCATCGTGGATTTGGATACCGTCATGCCGGGCCTCACGCTCTTCGACGTCGGCGAACTCGTGCGCACAGCCGCAACGCGTGCGGCAGAAGACGAGCCCGATGCGTGCAAAGTCGCCGTCGAACCGGACTTCTTCGAAGCTGTGGCGGCGGGTTTCATCGCAGGTGCCGGCGCAGTGCTTTGTCCAGCGGAGCGCGATGCCTTCGTGACGGCCGGCAAAGTCCTCGCCTACGAGAACGGTATTCGTTTTCTCACCGACCATTTGAACGGCGACAAATATTTCCGCGTGCACCGCGCAAACCAAAATCTTGACCGCGCGCGTGCGCAGCTTGCAATAGTATCGTCACTAGAGCGGCAGGAAGAAGATCTGCGGCGGCGCCTCGCCGCGGCATGTTCTGCGGCGTAAATGGCCGGCGACCTTTACTTAATGCCACGCGCCGACCGGCGCGTCCGGTTGGGCCACGCGTGGGTGTTCAGCAACGAGGTCGACGTTTCGCGCTCGCCGCTTTCTGCATACGAACCCGGCGATTTAGTGATCGTTCGTGACTCTTTTGGAAAACCGGTAGGCAAAGCGTATATCAATCCCGGTGCGCTGATCTGCGCGCGAATTCTGAGCAGCGATCCGAAAGCGTCGATCGATACGGATTGGTGGACTGCCCGAATTCGCCGCGCCGTCTCTCTTCGCGAAAGCATCTATCCGACGCCGCACTATCGCGCCGTTTACGGCGAATCCGACGGGTGTCCGGGTCTGGTTGTCGACCGGTACGGCGACGTGCTTGCTGCGCAGCTCAACACCGCGGGCGTAATCAAAATGCGTGAGTCGATCGTCGAAGCGTTACAGCGTGTGACCGGTGCACGCGGGATGCTTCTTCGAAGCGCGGGTTCCGTGCGGCAAATAGAAGGCATCGATGAATTCGACGAACCGATCGGCGACGTTCCGGACGTCGCGGAAGTGCACGAGGATAACGCGGTATTCTTAGCGCCGCTGCGCAAAGGACAGAAGACAGGCTACTTTTTCGACCAACGCGACAATCGCTCTCGACTGGCACGCTACGTACGCGGAAAACGCGTTCTCGACATGTACTCGTACATCGGCTCTTGGGGCGTTCGCGCGGCGGCCTTCGGCGCGGCGGAAGTGACATGCTCCGACAGCTCGCAGCTTGCTCTAGATTTCGCTGAACAGAATGCAAAGCGAAACAGCGCCGCCATCGAGACGCAACAGGGCGATGCCCTGGAGGTGATCTCGAACTACGCCGTGCAAGGCCGCCGTTTCGATGTGGTCATCATCGATCCGCCCGCGCTCATCAAACGAAGAAAGGACGTTCCCGCGGGCCAAGCGATGTACGAACGGTTGAACCGCCTCGCGATGGGCGTGCTCGAGCGTGACGGCGTCCTCGTCTCGTGCTCCTGTTCGCACCATTTGGAGCCCGCGATGCTTCAGCGCGCAATTTTAGGCGCGGCGAAAGATTGCGGCCGGCGCGCGCAAATCCTCGAAAAACACGCGCACGGCCCGGACCACCCGATTCATCCTGCTATGCCCGAAACGGAATACCTCAAGGCATTTTTCGTACGCGCTTAAAGCTTACGGCAGCGCCCAAGAGTAGTCGAGTTGACTCCACTGTTGGATTGCCTGCGAGCGTGTAATTTGCTGAAGCTGCATTTGCTCATTCAACGTGCGCAACTGCTGCAAGCGCACGCTTTGCGCATAGCTTTGCGTTACGGAAGCGCCAACGCTTTGTTCCGCCGCGACTGCACCTGAGAAATTGCCTTGCCCGGCCAGGAGATTTACGGGCTCCTCCGCCGCAAGCGACGTTGCAATTGCGTTCGGAACGTCGCACCGCGATTCGAGCACGCTCGCGTCAGGATTGGTGTTATTCAAATCGCAGGTTGTCTTCCAAGTGTTTCCCGAGCGTTGCAAGACGTCGTGAAAACCGGTGCCATGCACGAGCGCATAGCCCCGCTTTATCAAAATGGAATCGATCTGCGTGTGAGCGCCGTGCCGCATAAAAACGGCTTGCCGCACTGCCGGCTTATTTGCGGTCCAAGCCGAAGACGAATGAGGCGCCGGCGTTACCAGCGCGATGAGAATAAGGGAGAGCCACATAAGTCCCTTATATCCAGGCGCAGCTCGTGCCGGGAGCTCGTTTTATACGAAAATGCGGGCTATTCGACGACGTTCGCTACGGCAACGCCCACGAGAATTGCAGGCGGTTCCATTCCTGAATCGCCTGTTCGCGAGTAATTTGCTGAAGCTGCATTTGCTGGTTGAGCGTTCGCAGTTGCTGCAACCGGACGCGGTCCTGTTCTCGCTGCGGACCGGTGGCGGAAGCAAAAGCTTTCTGTTCTGCGTCGATCGCCGCAGTAAATTGGCCTTGACTCGCGAGCAGATTCGTCGGTTCTTCGGCGGCGAGCCGTGTGGCAATACCCGCGGGAACTCCGCACCGGCTTTGCAGCACGCTCGCCGTCGGCAGCGTGTGGCTCATGTCGCATACGATCGTCCACGAACCGTCGGCGCGCCGCCGCAAAACATCATGGAATCCATTGCCGTGCACGAGCGCAAACGACCCTTTGATTAGAATCGAATCGATCTGCGTTTGTCCGTGCGCAGCAATGACCGCTTTTCGTACCGCGGGCTTGTACGCGGTCCAAGCGGAAGAAGACGGCGGAATGGTCGCCAGCGCCATCACGATTGCGGACAGCATACTGCACTATACCCGCCTTCGAGCGTGTAGCGGTTACGTGGTTACGTCGAAGTGTTCGACGGTTTCCGGGAACTCGAGCAAGTATCGTTCGTCCTGCGGATAATACCTGGCGCGCGTTACGTCGCTGCCTGCAAAGGCGCGTATTGATTCGAGCCGGTCCCACAGCGAGAGCGTAACGACGTGGGCAACGTGGCCCTCGACGCGCGTAAACATGAACGCTCCTTGATTGCCGGGTGTGGAGCGATAGTCTGCGAGCCCGGTGGAAGCGATGTAGTTGCGGTAATCCTGGACGTCGGATGCGCGCACCCGTCCGCGCCAAACGCGCGCGATCATTCGTGGCGCCGGTAACAAATTTCGAATTTGTTACCCTCCGCGTCTTCGAAAAACGCTGCGTAATAGTAAGGACTATACTCGGCTTGAATTTCGGGCGGCTCAAAATTACGAGCGCCCGCGGTTTGCGCGATCGTCGCGAGGCGATCGACCTCGCCCCGGCTTTGAGTAGCAAGCGCAATGCGTGTTCCATTGGGCTTGTGGTCCGGGTCTTCAACGAGCCAGATGAATGGCTCGGCGCCGGTTTCGTTTGGAGCGTGGTACCCCGCCGACTCCGCGTCGGCATTGATCTTGGTAAAGCCCATGGCGGGAAGAAGCGCATCATAAAAGGGACGGGCATTCGCGAGATTTGCTACGCGGAGATCGACGTGGTCGTACAGCATCGTTCCTCTCTGTCTTAAAGCACGCGGGAGATGGGGAGCTGGATTCCGGACTCGCGCATCAGCGGATCGTCCGCTTTCCGGACGGGCATCCGAAGACGCAATTCTACGTAATCGAAAACGAGCGGGACGCAGCGGCTGGGTTCATTCATGACTTCCGTACCTTCGGGGGTATTAAGTAACCTACAATGATGCTACGCTGGTGAAAGTAACTTGTCAACCCGTTTTGGTGGTGATATTATGTTCCCAGCATGGCATCTACTCAAGCCCCTGGCCGCCTTGAACTCGTCCGCTCGTTCGTCAACACCATCGAGCCCGAGGACGAGCTGGACCTCTTGGGC
>CAZRQS010000010.1:0-30787 GCA_964602255.1 uncultured bacterium
CGTCTACGTCGGCACAATTTGGCCGATTAGCAACGCCGTTAGCCACGCGAGCGGTCCTTGGAAGATCGCGCTCGCGCTGACGCCGCTCGTTCCGGTTGTAGCGATCTTCGTCTTCGCCGTTCAGATGATTCAAGGCATCGACGAACTCGAGCGCCAGATTCATCTCGAAGCTCTTGCGATTGCGGCCGGTGTCACTGCGATGCTTGCAGTGACGTACGGATTTTTGGAAATCGCAAAGCTGCCGCATCCGAGTGCGTGGTTTACGTACAGCATCGTGATGCTGTCGTGGTTAGTTGCGACACCGTTCGTTGCACGGAAATACAAAGGGTGAAAAACCGCATTCGCGTGCTGCGGGCCGAGCGCGATTGGTCGCAAGCTGAAGTTGCAGATCGTCTGGGCATAGCGCGGCAAACCGTTAACGCGCTGGAAGCCGGAAAGTATGCGCCGAGCCTTCCGCTTGCATTCAAGATTTCGAAATTATTCGAACAACCCGTCGAGCAAATTTTCGATCCGAATTCCGTAGAGGAGTAACTCATGAAACACTTGGTTTTCGCCGGTGTGCTCGCGATGAGCACGCTCTGCTTCAATACGCCCGCGTACGCTGTTACGCCGCCGCCCCTACCGAAAGCAAGTTCTTCTTTCACCGCCGGGCCAATACACGTCGATGTTTATGGAACGCCCGGAAAACCCGCACTTCTCTTCATTCCCGGACTGGCGTGCGGGCCATGGGAATGGTCCGGCGAGATCGCCGAGCTTGCGCCGAATTACACGATTTACGCGCTTACACTCCCCGGCTTTGACGGCGTTCCCGAAGCTCAAGGTCCGCTCTTCAAAACCGTCAGTGATAATTTTTGGACGATGCTCTCCGCGCACAACATTGTAAAACCCGTTGTCATAGGGCATAGCTTAGGCGGAACGCTCGCGATCATGCTCGCCGAGCAGCACTCCGATCGTCTGCGCGGCGCGGTTGCCGTCGATGGTTTGCCCATTTTCCCTGGATTCGAACGTCAAACAGCCACGCAGCGCGCGCAGGCCGCGCAGCGCATGAGCGTTCAACTCGCTTCGGCTTCGACGCCTCAGCAGTTTGAATTCGCGGAGAAAACGTACGCCTTACCGTACATGATCACGTCGAAGGATGATGTCGCGGCCGTTGCACCGCTAACCGCAAAAAGCGATCCGAAGGCCGCGGCGGCCTGGCTGAACGAGGATCTCACGCTCGATCTTCGCCCGAGTCTGAAAAATGTGACCATACCGGTCCTCGTAATTGCGCCCTACGATTCCACGCTCGAGAACTCGATGTTCGCAACACCGGCAGCGAAATCGGCCTATTACACCATGCTGATTGCGGGCGCGCCAAGGGCCGAAGTTCAGGTCGTCGGGGGCTCGCGCCACTTCCTGATGTTCGACCAGCCGCAGCGCTTGCACGAGGCGATTGCCGGGTTTTTAAGGGAGCAGGCGCCGGAATGAAAACGTGACGCGGCGAAACGGGTCCTATATAAAAGGATAGGACACACAGCGCCCTCTTGCTCGCAGACCACCGCACAGTCATATGACCGCAACCGCATTAGCATATACGCCGGAGATTGAGGCCCAAACCCGGCCCATCTTCGAGCGCGTCGCTCACGTCATTCCGCAAGTGGAATGGCCGATTCACGCGCCTTATGTTGCCGAAATCAACCGGCTCAAACGCGAGCGCAACGCCGTCATTCTCGCGCACAATTACCAAGTGCCCGAGGTTTTCCACACGGTAGCCGACATCGTCGGCGACTCGCTGGGTCTGGCGATGGAAGCCGCACGAACCCACGCGGACGTCATCGTGCTTTGCGGCGTGCATTTCATGGCTGAAACGGCGAAGCTCGTCAATCCGGAAAAAACCGTGCTGGTCCCGGACCTGCGTGCAGGCTGTTCGCTGGCAGAGTCGATCACTGCGGCCGACGTACGGCTGTTGCGTGAGCGATATCCCGGCGTGCCGGTTGTGACGTACGTCAATACGTCGGCTGAGGTCAAAGCGGAGTCCGACGTGTGTGTGACCAGCGGCAACGCGGTGAAGATTGTCAATGCGCTGGGTGCCCCGCGCGTCATTTTCTTGCCGGACGAATATTTAGCGAAATACGTGGCTTCACAAACCGACGTCGAGATTATCGCGTGGAAGGGCCACTGCGAGGTGCACGAGCGGTTCACCGGCGACCAGCTGCGTGCGTACCGCGAAGACGATCCGTCGCTCATCATTCTCGCACATCCGGAGTGTCCGCCCGACGTGCTGGCCGAAGCCGACTATGTCGGATCAACGCAAGGCATGGTAGACTACGTCGGGCGCGAGCAGCCCGCGCGCGTCGTCATGATCACTGAGTGCTCGATGGCGAGCAACGTCTCGGCGCAGTTCCCGAAAATCGATTTCGTACGGCCGTGCAATCTCTGTCCGCACATGAAGCGCAACACTCTTCCGAAGATTCTGCACTCGCTGCAGACCATGCAATACGAAGTCACCGTCGACCCGCAGGTCGCGCAGCGAGCGCGCGCGGCAGTGGAACGGATGCTGCAGTTCAGTGCGTAGCGACGTCGTCATCGTGGGCGCGGGCATCGGCGGTCTCATGGCCGCGCTAAAGCTCGCGCCGATGCAAGTGACAGTGCTTTCCAAAACTGCGCTTGGCAGCGGTGCAGCGACAGACTGGGCACAGGGCGGTATTGCCGCCGCGATCGGTGCCGATGATTCTCCGCATCTGCACAAAATGGACACACAGCGTGCAGGCGCGGGTCTTTCCGATGAAGCGATCGTTGAAGTTCTAACGCGTGACGCGCCGGCTCGCATTGAAGATCTGCTCGAACTCGGCGCGGCCTTCGATCGCACCGAAGGCGGTGCGCTCGCACTTGGGCGTGAGGCAGCGCATACGCGCAGGCGCATTATCAAAGCCGGCGGAGACGCGACCGGGCACGAAATCCTCAAAGCGCTCATCGCGGCGGTTCGCGCGACGCCTTCCATAGCGGTTATCGAAAACGTCATTGCCGGCGATCTCATCGTTCAGGACGGACGCGTGCACGGTGTTTTCGCGCATCGCGCAGATACTCGCGAGCGGCTGACGCTACACGCGCATGCAACGGTCCTTGCCAGCGGAGGAATCGGCCGGCTGTATCGCTACACAACGAATCCGCCGCAGTCGACGGGGGATGGAATAGCGATGGCAGCACGTGCCGGCGCGGTGCTCGGCGACATGGAGTTCGTGCAATTTCATCCGACCGCGCTTGCCGTAGGTTCCGATCCGCTGCCGCTCGTAACGGAAGCTATACGTGGCGAAGGCGCAATTTTACGCAACGATCTCGGCGAACGGTTCATGCTCGATCTGCATGAAGATGCGGAACTCGCACCGCGCGACGTCGTTGCGCGCGGTATCTTCTTTCAGCAGCGCGCCGGTCGAACGGTGAGCCTCGATGCGCGTGACGCGATTGGCGACGAATTCCCACACAAATTTCCGACGGTCTTCAATGCGTGCATGCTAGCAGGCATCGATCCACGGCGCATCGCCATTCCGGTAACGCCTGCGGCGCACTATCACATGGGCGGCATTGCCGTCGACGCATGGGGCCGCTCGTCGCTCGCGGGCCTGTGGGCTTGCGGCGAAACGAGTGCCTCGGGCGTGCACGGCGCAAACCGTTTGGCGAGTAACTCTCTCCTGGAAGCGCTCGTGTATGCAACCCGCGTTGCAAAAGACATCGGCGGTGCGATGACTCGCGAGAATTCTCCGAACGTCGCGCGGCACGAATCGCAGTTCTCTTCCGATGAGAGCTGCGCGCAAGCCGTCACCGATCTGCGCGCCGTCATGTATGCAAACGTCGGCCTCGTGCGCAGCGATACGAGTCTGCGTACTGCACTCTCGCGCATCGCAGCGCTCAATGCGGCGCATGAGGAGCAAAGTATCGAGCTGCGCAACCTGCTCACGGTCGCACGTCTCATCGCGCATGCCGCGCTCGCGCGAAAAGAAAGCCGCGGAAGCCACTACCGTACGGATTACCCGAACGCCGACGATGCATTTGCGAAACGCTCGTTCACCACGTTCGAAGACGTTGCTTAGCCCGCCGCCACGGCTGCTCATCGAGCCCGTCGTTCGCACGGCGCTGCTCGAAGACATCGGGCACGGCGGCGATCTCACCACCGACGCAATCGTTCCGGCACACACTCGCGCGACAGGACAGATCGTTGCACGCAAACCCGGCGTCATTGCAGGCATCGACGCTGCGCGTCTGACGTTTGAACTCCTAGACGCACACGCAAAAATCGACATCCACGTTCACGATGGCGAACGCGTACAGCCCGGTGAAGCGGTTGCAACGATTTCAGGCAGTGCGCGCGCACTCCTCACCGGCGAACGTACGGCGCTCAATATCATGTGCCGCCTCTCCGGAATCGCGACGGCAACGCGTTCCCTGGTCGATTTGGTGGAGGGGTATCCGGCACAGATCGCGTGCACGCGCAAAACCACGCCAGGTTTGCGGGTGCTCGAGAAGTACGCGGTGCGATGCGGAGGCGGGAACAATCACCGCTTCGGTCTAGACGACGCGGTGCTCATCAAGGACAATCACCTCGCGTTGGCCGGCTCGGTGCAAGGCGCCGTGCAAGCGGCGCGCGATCGCGTCGGTCACATGGTGAAGATTGAGGTCGAGGTCGATACGCTCGAGCAGTTCGAGGAAGTGCTGGCACTCGGCGTGGACGCCGTTCTACTGGACAACATGACGCCCGACCAGATGCGCCATGCCGTTGAAATGGCCGACGGCCGGCTCGTCACCGAGGCCTCGGGAACCATCACGCCCGAGCGGGTGGTCGAGGTCGCGGCAGCCGGCGTGGACCTCATCTCCTCGGGCTGGCTTACGCATAGCGCTCCGGCATTGGATTTGGGTCTCGATATAGAACTGTAGCGGCATGGACACCCGCAAGGCCGAGCAGCCCAAAGCACCAACCCAAACAAGCTACGACTCCGACGCGCCGCAAGCGCTAGTCGACTTCATGTCGAGCGGTTGGGTAGACGCGCCGATTACCGTCTCGACGATTCCGCAGATCGATCGGTTCAAGCTGCGCCGCGACGCGCTCTCGCGCGCGTATCCCGGCGTGTATTTGGTCATCCCGTCCGGCACGGAAAAAGCGCGTGCGAACGATACGAATTTTCGGTTCCGTCCGTCGAGCGATTTTGCGTACCTGGCCGGCTCCGGTGAACCGGGCGGCATGCTGGTGCTCGAACCGCGCAACGCCGGCCACGATGCGGTGTTATTCGTTCCGCCGCATAATCGCGGCAAGGCGGAATTCTTCACGGATCGCGTGCACGGGGAACTGTGGGTTGGACGGCACCGCGGCGTCGATGAGAGCCAAATCTACTTCGGCGTCGACCGCTGCCGGCCGATTGGTGATACCGCGCCGTATTTGGACGATTTGCGCATCCGCGGCTACGACGTGCGCCACATCGACGAAGATGCGGAGTTGGCCACGCACGTTTCCGAGATGCGGCTGATCAAAGACGACTACGAGATTTCCGAGCTTCGCAAATGCGTCGAGATCACCAAGCGCGCGTTCGAAGACGTCATCCGCCTTCTTCCGCGGTCGAAATCCGAGCGGGAAGTTGAAGCAGCGTTCTGGAGCCGCGCGCGGATTGAAGCAAACGACATCGGCTACTTGACGATTGCCGCAGCCGGGCACCACGCGTGCACGCTGCATTGGAACCATAACAGCGGCGAAATTCGCAAAGGCGATCTGCTGCTTTTGGACGCGGGCGTCGAGGCGGAATCGCTCTATACGGCGGACATTACGCGTACGCTTCCGATCTCCGGCAAGTTCACCAGCGAGCAACGCACCGTGTACGAATTGGTATATGAGTCACAGCGCGCGGCGTTCAACCAAGTGAAACCCGGTAATGATTTCCTGGAGCCCAACCGCGCCGCGATGCGCGTGCTTGCGCAGGGACTGATCGATTTGGGCATTCTCAAATGCTCGCTCGACGAAGCTCTGGATCCGCAGAAGCAGTTCTACAAACGCTACACGCTGCATAACGTGAGTCACATGCTCGGAATCGACGTGCACGACTGCGCGAAGGCGCGCAGTGAAAATTACCGGTACGGCAAACTGCAAGCCGGTATGGCGCTTACGGTGGAACCGGGTCTGTACTTCCAACCGGATGATGCAACGGTGCCCGAGCGGTTCCGCGGCATCGGCGTGCGCATCGAAGATGACGTCGTCGTAACGGCGGACGGCCACGAGAATCTCTCCGCGATTCTTCCCTCCGCACCGGATGCCGTAGAAGCATGGATATCGGACCTGCAGACGCGCTAATCGTCGTCGACGTTCAAAACGATTTTCTCCCGGGCGGCGCGCTCGGTGTTCCCGGCGGCGGGCGCGTCATCGAGCCGATCAATCGCATCATGCCGTTGTTCCGTCATGTCGTCGCCACGCGCGACTGGCATCCGCGCGAGCATCCGCACTTTAACGACTACGGAGGCCCGTGGCCGTATCACTGTCTGCAG
Source organism: uncultured bacterium (assembly GCA_964602255.1). GTDB lineage: Bacteria > Vulcanimicrobiota > Vulcanimicrobiia > Vulcanimicrobiales > Vulcanimicrobiaceae > CAZRQS01. Next base: position 6,502 of record CAZRQS010000010.1, read on the forward strand.
AACACGCCGGGCGCCGAGTTTGCAAGTAACCTCAATATCGAGGAATTCGACGAGATCGTGAGCAAAGGGACCGCGCCGCACACGCACGGGTATAGCGCGTTCGAAGACAACGATCTTGCGCAACGCCTGCGTGCCCGCGGTGCTTCGCGCGTATTCGTGGCCGGTTTGGCAACGGACTATTGCGTGCGCGCTACCGCACTCGCGGCGCGAGACGCGGGATTCGAAACTATCGTTCTGACGGATGCGATCGCCGCGGTCAACGTCAAATGCACCGACGAAGCCGACGCACTGCGCGAGATGGCTTCGCACGGCATCCGTTTTGCCACGACGGAACACCTGCTCGTCACGGCATGAGCGAACGTGATGTGAGCCATTGCGGCGTCACACGATGTGACCGCCGCACGAAGTGCGGCGTACCGCGAAGCGGTGCCGGATGAGCGAACGTGATCAGCACGTCTACCGCGATCAGATTCTCGAAGTCGAACCAACCGGTATAGAATTCGTCACGCCCGCGCAGCGGCACGGATCGCCGCGGCAACTTTTCGGATTATGGTTTTCCGCCAACGCCGAGATCGCGACATGGATGGTCGGCGTTTTCGCCGTTGCGCTCTACGGTACGAGTTTGGCGGGAGCGGCCGCGGGATTGATCGCCGGCAACATTCTGGGTTTCGCACTGCTCGGCGTTCTTGCGACGTTCGGACCGCGCTACGGCGTGCCGCAGATGGTCGCGTCGCGCTTGGCGTTCGGGCGTTACGGTAACGCCGCGCCCGCAGCGTTGAGCTTTCTTGCGGGCGTCGGATGGTTCGCGATCAACACCGTCTTCGGCGCTTACGCGCTCGAAACGATCGCCCATCTTCCATACATGTTCGCGCTCGCGCTCATGCTGCTCGCGCAAACCGTGCTCGCGGTTTACGGTTACAATCTCATTCATTGGTTTGAACGAATAAGCGCGGTGCTGCTGGCCGCCGGTTTCGCACTACTCGGCTATGTGACGTTCACACGCACGCATTGGCAGGCGCCGTTCAACGCACATGCGCCCTTCGCTGCAGGCGGCGAGATTGGCGGAATCATTTTGGCAACAGCGCTGGGATTTTCGTATGCAACCGGTTGGGTACCGTGCGCTTCGGATTATTCGCGCTACCTGGCTGAATCGGCGAATCCGCGTAGCATCTGGTGGTACGCATTTGCGGGGTGCGCCCTGCCGTGCATCGTACTGGAGATCATGGGTGCTGCAACCGTAACCGCTGTCGGCGGCGTACATCTGGCCGACGCCAGCCCGACGCAAGCGATTGCAGCGTTGCTCGGTTCGACTCCCGTCGCCACGATTGTCTTGTTGACGGTAGTGCTCGGAACACTCACGGCAAACTGCATGAACCTGTATTCCGGCGCAATGGCTGCCCTTGTGGTAAAGTTTCCGGACAACCAGTGGCGCGCCCCATTCATTACCGGCGCAATCTTCGGTTTCGTGACCGCCTGCATTCTTGCTGCGGCGCACACAGAAGTGATGCTGACGCTGGCGTTTGGCTTGGCCGTTGGAGTACTCGTCACGATGGTTGCGCGATTCCGGCTGCCGCGCTGGCACGCCGCAATCGTCGTCGGCGTGCTCGGCGCCCTGCTTGCGTCAGGTGGCGGTCATCCCGAACAAACCGCAAAGGTCTATACGAACTTTTTGCTGCTGCTTTCATATTGGGCATCGCCCTGGGCGGCGGTCGTCTTCGTCGATTGGTTGCAACGGCGCTCGCGCCGAACAACCGTTACGGATTTCGAGCACGGACCGCGTGTCGCGCCCGGTACGTACGCGTGGCTTGCCGGCCTTGTCGCTTCCGTGCCGTTCTGGAACCAGGCGTGGTTCACCGGTCCCTTCGCAGGCGCATTTCCACAATTCGGCGATCTCTCGTATTACGTCGGTTTCGCCGTTGCTGCAGTCGTCATGGCGGTTTCCGGCCGTGAAGTACTTCGAGAGGAGCTTGCGTGTTAGAAGTCCGGCACGTCCGCAAAGAGTTTGGCTCGGTAACCGCGGTGCGCGACGTTTCCTTTAGTATTGCGCCGGGCTCGACATTTGGTTTGCTCGGACCGAACGGCGCCGGGAAAACGACGACGATGCGCATGGTCGTCGGCATCTATACGCCGGATTCCGGTAGCGTTACTTGGAACGGCGCACCCATCACCGACCGCGTGCGCCGCCGCTTTGGCTATCTGCCCGAAGAGCGCGGCCTGTACGGAAAGATGCGCGTGCGCGAGCAAATCATGTACTTCGGGCGGCTACATGGTTTGGTCGATCCCGAAATCGGGGCGAAAGCCGACGCGTGGATTGAAAAACTCGGGCTGACAACCTACGTGAACCGTACGTGCGCCGAACTCTCCAAGGGCAACCAGCAAAAAGTGCAGGTCGCGTGCGCGGCGGTGCACGATCCGGACCTGCTGATTTTAGACGAACCGTTCTCGGGCCTGGATCCGGTGAATGCCGATATGCTGCTCGAAACGCTTAGCGGCCTGAAGGCGCGAGGAACGACGCTGGTTCTCTCCAGCCATCAGATGTGGCAATTGGAGAAACTGTGCGATCAGTTCTGCATCATCACAGCGGGAGAGAACCGCGCTGGCGGAACGCTCGCGCAGTTGCGTGAAGCCTGGCCTACGCGCGTCATCAAAGTCGAACCGCCGAGCGACGCGGTGCGCGCGATATTGGAGCGCATACCGCACGCGCACGCACTGCCAAGCGAAAACGGCGCACTGTACTACGAAGTACCCACTGGTACCGAGTTGCCTGGCCTGCTTCGAGATCTAGTGAACGCCGACGCCATCACGCGATTTGAATCGATTGACCCTTCACTACACGAAATCTACATCCATACGATTGGGCAAGCATGAACGAGTTTATTACGGTGTATTCGGCGGAAATAATGCGGCGCTTGCGATCGCGTGCATTTATCGTCGGCCTGGTCATCGGTGCATTCGGCATTCTCGTCATCCTCAAGCTGCCCGGTCTCATGGACTCGTTCGCATCGCAGTCGTATCGGGTCGTCCTCGCAGGCGACCCACATTTGATCACTCAAGCACGGCCGCTTCTGAATAAAGACTTCAACATTGCAGCGACGATGCCGCGCGTGACGAATCCGACGCCGGCAGACTTGAACGCGCACCAGAAAGCTTCGTCCGTCATCGTGCTCGCGCGCGCCCCACGTGGACTTCACGTCTCCGTATTCGCAAAAGACCCGGGATCCGTCAACATCGCCGAGTTGCGGCGCGATCTACTTCCGTTGCAGGTGGGTTACTCGACGAATCTCTCCCCCCGCGAGGTTTCGTCACTCCTGAAACTACCGGTCGACGTCAAACCGCTTGCCTCGAAATTCGGAACTGCGGCGCAAGCCGATCAGGCGCGCGTCATCGCCAACGTCCTGATCTTTTTACTCTATCTGCTGATCGTGCTCAACAGTCAGCTCATCATGACGTCCGTCGCTGAAGAGAAGACCAGCCGCATCGCGGAACTGCTCGTTGCGTCGGTAAATCCGAGCGCACTGCTGGCGGGCAAGATCGCAGCATCGGCGACGCTGGCGATTTTGCAAATGGTGCTCTGGGTTGCGGTCGGTTTTGCCGTCGGCGGTCCGTCCGGCGCGAATTCGGCGCACGCAGCCTCAGCCGCGAGCAGCGATACGCAGACGCTCTCGCTCAGCGGTGTTTCCGTAACAGACATAGCGGGCTTTGTGGTCTTCTTTATCCTGGGATATTTGCAGATGGCCACGATGTTCGCTGCCATCGGATCGCTCATCAATCGCACGGAAGATATCGGCAGCATCGGCGGGCCGTTCTTCATTCCCGTCGTAGCGGCGCTGTTGATTGCCATCACGGCACTGCAGGTTCCCGATGCGCCTATCGTCGTCGCGACCAGTTTCATCCCGCTCGTCGCACCGTTCGTCATGTTCGCCCGTATCGTGGTGAGCAGCGTTCCGCTCTGGCAGATTGCCCTATCACTGGCAATCAACGTTGCCGCGATTTGGGGAATCGCCATTCTCGGCGGCAAGATTTACCGCATCGGTATGCTGCTGTATGGGCGCCCGCCGAAGCTCGCGCAGCTTTGGCACGCACTACGGGCGTAGCGCTGTTTAACGCGGCGCTACAACGAGCTTCTTGACGAGTGTTTGTTCGCCAACGCCCTGCGTGACGTTCGCCATCACATAATACGTCGTCGGTGATGTGGTGTTCGGCGCGGTCAAAGTGACGGCGCTCTGTCCGGCCGGGATGTCGCCTTGTTCGATAGCGTTGCCTGAAGCGTCGTTCAGCGAAATTTGCGTGTCGCCGTGTTTACCTTCGATCGCAACCGTAATCGTATCCCCGGGTGCAGCCGTTTGCGTTGAAAGCGTCAGCGTCGCGGGCGGCGCTTTTGCATCGTTTACCGTCGTGGCCGGCGTATCCGCATTTGCAACCACCGCTGCGTCCGGAAGCACCGTTAATCCGACGCTTGCGACCGCGTCGGCTTTTCCATTCCGCGCGTGCAGCACGGCGCGCATCTGCCGTCCGGCAGCGCCCTGCGGAACTTTTAACGTGGTCATCCCTTGTGAACTGATCGGCGCGCGCGTCCAAAGGCGCCCGCTCTCGTCGATCAGCCAAATTTCTCCATCGCGCGTATTCGTTGTGGAGTACGCCAATTTCAAATCGCCGTTCGCGTGAATGACAGGCGTGATGACGGCGAGTTCGCTAATGCGAGGCGCAGGCGGCGCGGGCGAAACCGGCGGCGTAGAGCGGCGCGCGAGCGTGCCCGCCACAGCAATATACTGCGTTGCCGATCTGGCGCCGAGCGGTCCCGCCACGTTCACTGCAAGGACGACGTCATTTCCGGCGCCGGCCGGCACGTTGAAATGCAACGTCCCCTCATGTGCGCCGACGAGACCTGCGGAGAGTTGGCGACCATCCTTTGTTTTTAACGCATACTGCATCGATGCCCACCCGCCGAACGCGTACGGGACATCGAGCGAGCTTCCGGAGAAGACGCGTGCAGGTGCCGCAATCGTGGCGATGCGGGGCGTCGTTGCCGCCGCGGCAAATCCGGTCGCTATCGTAAGCACAAGGGCAATCGCACTCGCGGCCATCCAGCGCGAGCGATGCTGCATTTTCGGTGGTGCCGGTGCCTCAAGCGAAAACGCAACCTCACCACCGTCCACTTGCACGATCGCGCGCTCGAACGGGCCGATATCGGCGACACGTATGGGCAGCAGCGTCTCAGAGATAGAGAAGGGTGCAACGTGAACGTCGAGCGGATACGCAAGAATGGGTTCACCCCGCAGGCGCGCGCACGTCATTCGGGCGCGCAGCGGATTGTTGCTTTGATTGACGATGCGCAGCGCGTAGCTGGCAGTACCTGCGCGCCTATCGCAACCGGCAAGCGCAAGATACCCTTCCACATCGCCGCTCGCGACGGCAAGCTGCGCGCGCGTACCATAAAGCGGCGCGCGCTGCGCCCGCGATTCCGGAAGCGCAAGCGCATAAGACGCGGACACTATTACTTGCAGACCCCGTTATTTGGCGGGCCGGGCGGTGGCGTCATCGTCGTGCTCTCGGCGGTAATCGCCGCCCACACGCGATCGTGCACTTCTTTACTGCAGTACAGAATGAGTCCCGGATACGCCGAATGCACGAACTGGGCTGTCGTAGAAATGACGGCACTGCTGCCCATCAGCGGCTTTAGATACGTCGGAACATCGAGATTCGCGGTGACGTTCAGAATCGATGCGCCCATGTAGTGCGTGGCCATGAACTGCGCGCCGCCAAAACCGATGACGGTCGAAGTACACGTTGAACTCGGTGCCGCAACGTCCGTGTCCGGCTGCCAAAACGGTGCAGACGTAGGACCTGGCATGGGACTGCCGCCCGCAAAAATCGAAACTGGAGCAGTCGGACACGGCGACGGACCTTGGCTCATGTCGCTGTTGATCGTTGCGTAGATGTTCGCTGCACTGTAGCTGTTCGACGTACTGTTGAACTGTGTGATGCCGCCGTAGCGCAGCGCAAGCTCCGCGCGCTCACTCACAACACCCATGCGCGCGGTATAGATGATGGCGAACAGCACGAACAAGACAATGGGCATCGCAACGACCATCTCGATGAGCGTTTGCCCGCGTGACGACCTCAGCAACTGATCGATCCTTGTGAGAGATTGCCGTTGTACGGTCGAATGGTTCCGGCGGCGTACCAGTTGAGATTAACGGTTAGGCCCCTGAAATCGACGTCGAACGCAGGACCGCCTTGCGCGGTTGCCCATCTCTCAACCGGCTGGTACGGCTGATTGGTCGCCGGATTGATGGCGCCTGGAACGAACGCTTCAGTGTTAGCCGGCAGCACCGCAGCGGCCCCGCGTCCGATGACTTTGTACGTAGCCGCACTGCCCAAATTTAGCAGCGCAGATCCAAAGTATGAAAGCTGCTTACAAGCAACGTACTCCGCCTCGGAAGCGACGGACTTGTTACCTTTGCCGCCACTTCCGCCGCTGGTCGGTAACGCTGTATAGACGAAGCTGCACGTATAGTCGCTAGCGTTCGAGCAATCGTTTCCGACCTTTCCCGCAGCTTTTCTTTGATCGGCTTGCTGTCCGGCTTCGGTGAAATTGTTGCCTTGGCGGAGCAGTTGGACGGCGCTAGAGTAAGCCGACGTAGCGGCGCTTAGTTCTGCAAGAAGCGTTTGGTAATTCGAGTCGCACGTGCTGCCAGTTGCGGGATTGCAACCTATTCCATTAATCGTGTTGAGCAACGCTTGATTCAAATACCGGATGCGGTACTCGTCAAGCGCGATCGAATAGAGAATCGTTGATTCTTCGTTCCAAAGATTCGCTTGCGTGGTCAGTGCGGTAGATGCAGCGGAATCGGCGGCGTTCTGCGCACGAATCTGCCAGGTAACGGCGTTGATGTAATTCGAAAGAAAGAACAGCGTCGAAAGGACGATCAGCACGCCGATCGTCCAGAACGGCATCGTTTGGCCGCGTTGCGATTCTAGCTGCATGGCGTACCGCTATCCCAGGAGTAGATGTTGTACTCGGTGGTCCCGGCCGAGGTCATGTCGAGGGCAGAACCCGCGGTGATACTCGGCGGGCGCGTCGAGGGAAATGCACCGGTTAGCGAAGAGAAGTAACCGTCGTGACAGCCCCACTCCTGGAACTGACCATTCACGCCGTTGCCGCCCGGAATGAGCGTCTGAGCAAGATACATCGAGTGATTTGACGGAAACGAGCACGTCGTACCGGGATAACAGTAATTGAAGAGCGTGGAAGTCGCGCCAAACTGAAAACTCGGCGTACCGCCCGGGGGCGGACTGGGCGCGAGTTCAACGTCGGCACCGTTTACCGTGTACGTTGACGCCATGCCCGGGATCATCGAAAAGCCGGGCACCGATTTTGACACCGAAAATCCGTTTGCACCGGGTGCGGTCGTCGCAGTAATGTTCGACGGCAAGATGTTCGAAAAAATCTGATTCGCGACGGCGGCGGGAGTGGCACTCGGATCCGCGGCAGCCGCGTGTGCCGCGATAAACGCAGCGCCGTCCGCGGATACTTGCGTATATCCGATCAGCGCCATCTGCGCAGTGCCCAAAACCAAGAGCAGGGCCAGGCCAATGGTGAGCGCGGTTTCGACCAGAGCCGCACCGCGCGATGAACGGTAAATCATGGCGGCGACATCCCTAAATTCGAAAGATTTTGGGTCATGTTTTGAACGCCCGTGCCGCCGCTGCTTGCAATCGCGTACCCGATCCCGAGCAGAGGAACGGCGATCGCCGCCGCCACGATGGCATATTCCACCATCGCGTTTCCCGCGTCGTCGGCAGCGAGCATGCGAATCAGCGTCGCGAACAGCGGGCGGATCATGATGCTATCGGGTGATAACCTGCGGCGTCATGACGAACACGACGTCGGACTGATTGTTTTGGTAACTGGTCGACCGGAAGAGCTGGCCCAGAATCGGAATGTCTCCGAGCAGCGGAACCTTCAGAATGGTGCGGTTCTCGATGCGGCGGACCATGCCGCCCATGATGATCGATTCACCGGGCTGCGTAATGACGTCGGTTGAGAGTTTGCTCTCCTTGAGCGCGGGGATGACGAAGCCGTTTTGCGTTACGCCGTCAGCGAAGTCCAAATCAGAGATATCCGGGGTGATGTTGGCTTCGATTGCGCCGTTACCCAGGAGCGTCGGCGTTACGTTGAGCTGAACGCCGAATTGCTGATACTGAATGCTCACTTGGCCCAGACCGGTGGAGAACGGAATCGGAAACTGACCGCCGACCAAGAACGTCGCCTTGTTACCGGGCGTCGTCACAAGGTCGGGCGAGGAAAGAAGACGCGCATGTCCTTCTTGCAATAAGAGATTCAGCGTGGGTGCCAGCGTAATCGTACGGAAAAACGCGCCGACTTTCAGCGCGTTGCCCAATCCCTGCGGGGTTTCAACTGCCGGAAAATTCGGCGGAGCCAGCGTGTAGGTTCCGTCTTGGTGGAAAACCGCGGACTGCAGCTGCACGCCGAGGTTTTTCAGCGCCGTGCGATCGACTTCAAGCACGTACACTTTGATGTCGATCTGGCTGTTTTGGTCCGTGCTCATGCGATCGACGAGTTTTCCGTCTACGCCGAGGTACGTGCCGGCTAAACCCTTTGCGCGTTGCAGTACCGCCTGCGCGGTTACGGTATCGCGCACGTGGCCGCTGACGATAACGTTGCCCTTACCGTCGACGTCGACGCGGACGTCGGTAGCACCCGATATGCTGGTGAGGTCGTGTTGCAGCTCGCCGAGCGGATGCGCGACCACGACCGCGTTGACGATAGTGTAGTTCTGCTTCTTCGCGTATTCGCCGAAGCGTCCCAGTACTTCGCCGAGAGAAGTGAAGTGCGCGCCGTCGGCGACTGTACCGCGCACGACCACAGAGTTGCGGAAGCTGACGATTTGAACGTTCGGCTCGTCGATGGACGTACGCAGCATCTGCGCGAGGTCGTCCATGTTCTGTTCGGTGACAGTGATCTCGTACGTCGAGCGGCGGCTCCCGGCCCAGACGAAAACGGTGGTGTGCCCCGGAGCCTTGCCGTTGACCACGAGCTGCGTGGTGCCTATTGGAAGCACGCCGGCGATACGGCCGTCGCCCACGGCAACGCGGGTGAGCCCAGGCGTCTGCAATACGACGGAATGCCCTGACTGCACTGAGAGCAGCGAGAGTGTTTCAGCCGCGGGCGCCGGAGTGGGTGCCCCGATAACGGCAGTCAGTGCCGCACCCAGGACCATTCCAACAAGCCGAGTTCGCATAAAAAAGATTAGCCTCCGACAAAGTTCGGTGAGGCTATTATGCCATGCGTGGATACGTTAACACGTCAACAAGCAATAGACGTTTAGTTAAGTAACAGTACAATCTAGCGTTTTTGTCTTGCGAGACCCGGTCCGCCGATGGCATGATGCAGCCACCGAAGGACATTGGAGGCTCCCTGATGCGAACCACGACGGCTCTGGTAACGGTTCTCGCTCTGACGCTTCCGGCTTTATCAGCCGGTGCGGCCAGCGGCGTTCCGCTCCAGCACGTGGCCGCGCAAGCCGGGTACCAGTATCGGTGGTCACCGGTCGGCACCGCTCTTGTTCTTTATCGGCCCGGCACCGTTGTTGTGTTGAGGCCTGGAGCACAGGTTTATCAAGTGAACGACCACGACGAGGTCGCGGACGCCGCCCCCGTTTACACGGCCGGCGATTTGTACGTCACCTCGACGCTGGCCAGTCATCTTGAAGCACTGGCGCGGCAGAAGTCCCCTGCTGTCGCATCCGGTGCGGGTTCACCCTCGACATTCGATCGCTCGGCGCACGGTGCGATAACCCTGGAGGCTCGACAACTACAGGGCTCCGAGGCGATCGATGTCCAGGGTTCTGCCCCGGCCGGTGCTCCGGTCACCATCACGTTGCTGGCATTAGTCTCTTACGACGTTCCAACGATTCTCGTGAGCCGTCACGACATCGTCACCGACGTCAACGGGCGCTTCGGAGCTGTGATACCGATTGCGTCCGCTTATGAACGTGGCACAGTGCTCAAAGTTCTGGCCACATCTGCGTCCGGCGTCGCTTCGGCGCAAGCGCAGCTCATCACGGGCGCGCCCAATGCGGGCGAATCGGTACCTTTAGAAACTGCTCACTAACTCTGCTTACGAACTGAGGAAATAATGCTCAAGAACATTTCTGCAATGCTCCGCAACGACGATGGCGCGACGATGGTCGAGTACGGCATCATGGTTGCTCTCATTGCGGCTGTTTGTATCGTCCTGATCTCCACGCTCGGCACGAAAGTTTCGGGCGCGTTCTCGACCGTCAACAGCGCGATCTAAGAAAGACAGCCGATCATGCGTGTACTGCTCGCGAACGAGAGCGGGGCATCGATGGTCGAGTACAGCGTGATGCTCGCGCTGATCGCTGTAGTATGTCTGGTGCTGATCGACGAAATCGGCGAACAAGTGTTCAATGCGTTCCAATCGATCCTCACCGCAATCTAATCAACACATCAACATCCAAACACAAAACCGAAAAAACGCCGGGGCTGACTCTCCCCTACAGCCCCGGCTTTATCGGTGGAGAAACAGGCTCGATGAATGTCCTTTCGCGACTCTATCGCGACGATGCCGGCGCCACGATGGTGGAGTACGCCGTCATGCTTGCATTCATCGCAGCTGTGTGTACCGCGCTCGTTATGTCGCTTGGCCGTACGACCAGTTCGCAATTTTCAAATTTCAATAGCCAGGTCAACGGCTTATGACTATCGCGGTTGCTTTGGTCCTCGGAGCTTCATTGCTCGCAGCCGCGAGCGACTTGCGTACGCGGCGCATTCCCAATGCGCTGGTGATCGCGCTCTTCGTTTGCGGACTCGCAGTGAACGCGCCGGCCGGATGGCAACACGCCCTGCTCGACCTGGTTGTGGCCTTAGCCATACTGCTCGCGGGTACTGTTGCATTTTCGCTTAAACTCATCGGCGGCGGTGACGTCAAATTGCTTGCGGCCGCGGCCGGAACGCTCGGGTTCCCGGCGGCCGTGACCTTCATCTTATATACGCTGCTTTGCGGGGGCGTTATCGCCCTCGTCTATTCCGCGATGCGCGGACGTCTGCGAGCAACATTCGCAAACGTGCGAACAATTGCGCTTCCGATGTTTGCCGGCGTCGCGCCGGCCCGACTCCAAACCGGCACCGCAATGCCGTACGCGCTCGCGATCTTCGCCGGCGCATGCTTCACCGCCATCGCGAGCGGCTTCGCGCCGCATCTGAGGTTGTTATGGTAGCCACCATGAATGCACGCCGCACCACGCTGATCGTCGCCGTCGTCCTAGCATTAGGAACCGGTTGGCTCACGCTCACGTATCTTTCCAACTTACAACGTCAGACGAACGCGAACAGCGCGCCGGTTGACGTCGTGGTCGCGGCGCAAGAAATTCCCGCCCGCGTTCCGATTACGGCCGCGATGCTCGGACACGTTTCACGCCCGATTTCAGCCGTCGATCCGAATACGGTGCGCGATCCGAAACAGGTCATCGGCGCGCTCTCCCTCATCACGATTCCGGCAGGCGCAAGCGTAACTTCCGCGATGATCGGGCACCCTAACGATGTCGGCTTGCCGGTGCGCATGGCACCGGGAATGCGTGCCGTCAGCGTGCAGATCGATAAGGTAAAAGGGATCTCCGGACTCGTGCAGCCGGGCGACCGCGTCGACATCATCGCGCAAGCGCCCAAGTCGAACGCCGCACCGCCGCCGGCCGCGACGATTCTTCGCGGCGTGCGCGTGCTGGCGATCGGCGATTCGCTGGAGTACAGCTCGGCGACGCCATCGCCGCAAGAAGCGAACGCGACGACGGTGACGTTCGAAGTTACACCCAAGCAGGCCGATCTGCTGGTGATGGCCGACCTCAACACGACGCTGCGCTTGGCGCTGCGTTCACCAAAAGAGCCGCTCAACTCGGAGCCGACTGAAGCGCTGCATTGGGAGACCGCAGGTACCGCACCGGCGCCGGCACCGGCCGCCGCGGTAAACGCAATAGCGGACACTGCACTCATCAAAGCGCTTACATCTAACAACGGTGGGCAGCCCCAACAACATCCGGACGGCTGGCAATCGGCGCACGGATCCGCGCCACAAGGCTCGTCCTCCGATTCGCCGGTCAAAGTGATCGACGGCGACCATTACGCGGGCTCGAGCGGCGGGGCACAGTCGTCTCCATGAACGCATCCACTTTCGCCTTCGTCAGCGCGAAGGGCGGCTCGGGCGCGACCAGTATCTGCGCCGAAGTCGGCAAGCTCATGCGGTCGGATCGGTCCGTCGCGATCGTCGACGGCGATCTCTCCGGGCGGCGCAACATGGCGATCTTGTTCGACGCGGTGCGCACGCTGGATAGCTCGCGCGAAAGCGCCGCAGTCGGCACCGCGCCGGTAGGCGGCATCACGCTCGCCGAATTAGCGCCGACGTACGACTCCGCGTTCACCATCAGCTTCGATCAGGTCGAGCATCTGGCAGCGTCGTTGTCCGATACTGCTTGCATCCTCGCCGACGTCCCGATCCCGTTTGCCGCGCCGGTGCGCCCGTTTATTGTGCGCGCCACGCGGTTCATTATCGTTGCCGAACCTAACCTTCTCGGTGTGGCTTCGGCGCGCACGATGATCGCCGAACTCAAGAAATTCGGCGTTCCGCTCACGCGCATCGTTCTGCTCACCAACTGCCGCGACGGTAATCCCGTTGCGACCCGTACCGAGATCGAACGCGCGCTTGAAATCAAAGTTATCGCCGAGCTGCCGCCGCACAGCGATCGCAACTTCGGCAAGTCGCTAGCCGCTCTGGAGAAGACGCTTCGCGCAATTGCGGCGGAGCCGCAGATCGAGTCGCTTCTGCCTTCTGCGCGCGGCTTCGTTCAAGACCGTCGCGTCGAAGCGCGCGGCGCAATGAGCGCACGCAGTGCAGCCGCGCCGCAGCCTGACGCCGTTTCCAATGGCAAGCAGGCGCAAAGCTCGGCCGCGATCGACGTGCACGAACGCCTCAAACTCGACATTCACGAAACGCTGTCGCGTAAAGTCAATTTGGTCGAAGCGAGCGCCGCCCACAGCGATGCGGCAAAACTCGCCGAGCTGCGTCAGAAGATCGAAGACGCCGCACAGCAAGTGCTCAGCGACAAGAGCCACAGCGGCATGACCGCCGAAGAAATCGCGCTGATCAAAGAAGAGATCGTCAACGAGTCGCTCGGTCTGGGTCCGCTCGAGGATCTCATGAGCGATCCCGCCGTCACCGAAATCATGGTGAACGGCCCGAAGACCGTCTACGTTGAACGCCTTGGCAAGATCGAGCGCACAGGAAAGAGATTTACCAGCGAACAGGCGCTGCGTCTGGTCATCGAGCGCATCATCGCGCCGCTCGGCCGCCGTCTGGATGAATCCGCGCCGATGGTCGACGCGCGGTTACCGGATGGATCACGCGTCAACGCGATCATCGAACCGCTCGCCATCGATGGCGCTTCGGTAACGATCCGCCGCTTTGGTACGCGCCGTCTCACCGCGCAAGACCTCATCGACAAAGCTTCTGCGACCGAAGAAATGCTCGATTTTCTGCGCGCGTGCATCGAGGCGCGTCTGAACATCGTCATCAGCGGCGGTACCGGGTCCGGTAAGACGACGTTCTTAAACATTCTCTCCAGCTATATTCCGGAACGCGAGCGCATCGTGACGATCGAAGACGCCGCGGAACTGTGCTTGAATCAGCCGCACATCGTGCGTCTGGAGTCGCGTCCGGCAAACCTCGAAGGCCGCGGCGAGATCAAAATCCGCGACTTAGTGCGTAACTCGCTGCGTATGCGCCCCGATCGTATCGTCGTCGGCGAGTGCCGCGGCGGAGAAGCGCTCGACATGCTTCAAGCGATGAACACCGGCCACGACGGATCGCTGACGACCGCTCACGCGAACACGCCTCGTGACGCGCTCTCCCGGTTGGAGACGATGGTCATGATGGCCGGCTTCGATCTGCCGGTTCGCGCGATTCGCGAGCAGATCGCCAGTGCGGTCGATTTGATTATTCAAACCGCGCGCATGCGGGACGGCAGCCGCAAAATCATCTCCATCAGCGAAGTCGTCGGCATGGAAGGCGAAGTCGTGACGATGCAAGAGATCGTGCGCTACGCCATGCACGGCGTCGACCTCGAGAACAAAGTCAGCGGCGAATTCCAGTACACCGGCGTTCAGCCCAATTGCCTCTCGCGGTTCGACGAATACGGCATCACGTACGACGTACGCCGGCTCTCAACGCTCGCATCGGCAGGGTCGCTATGGTGAACTCGAGCAGCGTCTTTCAGAAGCTCTTCGCGCCGTCCGAGAATGCCGGCAACGAGGCGCGCATGCGCCAGTTCGCCGAGTTGCTCGATCGGGCCGGAATGCAACAGCGCCCGCAAGAGATTGCCTTCGGCATCGCGGGTGCAACGGCACTGATCTGGATCGTTTTGGCGTTCGTCATGCGGCCGGGAATGCTGATTGGTGCGATTCTTCTTCCGGTTTGCGCGGCAGTGTGCGCGGGCGGATTTTGGGTCGTTCTGCAGATGAAAATCCGCAAACGCTTGGATCAATTCGTACAGCAGCTCGAAATGGCACTACGCCTCATGGGCAGCGGCGTTCGCATCGGTCTTGGCCTGCGTCAAGCGCTCACGATGGTCATCGAAGAGATGTCGGAACCCGCGAAATACGAGTATATGCGGGTAGTCGGTCAAACGAACATCGGCGTGAGCGTCTACGACGCGCTCGACACGCTGGCAAAACGCATGCCTAGCAGCGAGACGCTGATGATGGCGCGCGCGATTCGCATTCAGTCGCAAACCGGCGGCGACCTCGGAAAAATCCTCGAGCATCTCGCCAACACGATCAAAGAGCGCCGCCGCATTCAGCGCAAGATCGCCGCGCTGACCGCGGAAGGCCGCGCGAGTGCCGCGATTCTTTCCGGCCTGCCGCCGTTTCTCAGTATTTTCATTTCTATAACCGAACCGCCAATGGGTCATGCGCTGTGGTTCACGGCTCCCGGACACGTCGCGCTACTCATCGTGGCGGTTCTAGAGGCGCTTGGAATCTTCACGCTCATGAAGATGCTCAAGGTCGACGTATGACGATGATTTTGATGATCGTTGCGCTGGGCGCCGTCGCAACGTTTTTGTTCGCGCTCTCGCTCATCCCGCAAAAGAGCCCGCTCAAGAAAACTCTTGAGGAACTCGAAGCGCGCGGCATGCAACGCGATCCGCGCAACGTGCGCGCGTTCGAGAAGCTTTTCTCGAAGGAACGCCGCGGACGCCTCAAGCGCAAGCTCATGGAAGCCGGTTGGTACACCGTAACGCCGGCGCAGATGGGCGTACGCATCGTCGGCGGCGGAATCTTCGGCCTGGTGTTCGCGCTCACGATGATGACCATGCTGCACCTCTCCCCGGTGCTCAACATGATCGCAACCCTCATCGTCGGCGGCGTGGGATTTTATTTGCCTTTGGCTTCTCTCGACAAAGCCATCGCCAAGCGCAAAGTTGAAGTGCAAAAGGCACTTCCCGATTTTCTCGACATGGTCGCGACAACGGTGCAAGCCGGTCTTTCGGTCAATCAAGCGCTGGGATACGCTATCGACGCCGCGCCGGGCGCGCTCGGTGAAGAAATCAAAGCCACGCTCTCGGAGATTCGCTTGGGACGCGCGCGTTCGGAAGCGCTTCGCGCCGCCGCAGAGCGGTTGCAACAGCAGCAGTTCACGACCACGGTTACGGCGATCACGCAAGCCGAGCGTCTCGGTACCAACATCTCCAAAGTGCTGAACGAGCTTTCCGAAGACGTGCGAAACCATCGCATCATGCTCGTCGAAGAACATGCCGCGAAGCTCCCGGTGAAAATGGTTTTCCCGATGGCGATGTTCATGCTTCCCGCGCTCTTCGTCGTAATCTTCGGAGCGCTCGCTGCCAACTATCTCTCGCAGCCAAAATGATGGGCGTCATGATCGCATCGATATTAGGAGCGCTGTTCTTCGCGGCAGCAGGTTTTCTAGGTGCGCTGCTGGGCAGCACATTCGCCGATCGCATAACGCCGTTCCCCGACGGACCGCCGCCGGAACAGCCACCATTGCTCGCGCTTATCGCGGCGTGCGGTGTTTTGGGCGCCATCGTCGCAACGCACGCCGTAGCACAATCACAGGTGTTGCTCATCGCTCTCATCTGCGTCGCGCTCGTTGCGATATGGGTGACGGACGCGCGGCGCGGCATCGTACCCGACGTGTTCACGCTCGGGCCGCTCGCAATTATGCTCACCGTCGCGCTTTGGAAGCACGAATGGTGGCTGTTTGTCTCGGCCGTCGTACCGTTCGTCCCGTTCGCTATCGCAGCGCTGCTCTCAAAGGGCCGCGGCATGGGTTGGGGTGACGTCAAACTCGTTGCGCTCGGCGGTGCTGTCCTCGGTGCGCAGCTCTCCGTGTTTGCGTTCGCTCTCGCGTGCCTTGCGGCCGTCGGGATCAACTATGCGCGGGGACGCAAGCAAGGCGCCATCGCTTTTGCGCCTTACCTTGCGAGCGCGATCGCTATCGCCATTCCGCTCGGCATGTGGCGATAGCACCATGGCACATCTGAAAAACGCGACGACCGGCGAGATCATCGCCGAGAACGTGCGTTACGCGGACACGTGGTGGGAGCGGCTTGCCGGATTCATTCCGCGCGGTGTGGTCGAACCCGACGAGGGTTTGTGGTTTCGCGATTGCTGGGCCATTCACACGCTTTGCATGCGGGCTCATATCGACGTTATTTTTTTGGACGGCGAGTGCCGCGTCGTACGCGCGCAGCGCTCGGTGCCCCGCCAGCATCCGCTCATCTCTTGCATCGGTGCGCGTAACGTCGTAGAGCTCGGCGCGGGCGCACTTGAGGGCCGCGACGTACTGGTCGGCGATCGATTGGAGCTTGACGGATAGCATGCGGTTTGCACCGACGCTGGTCGCCTTTGCCGCCGCGACAGCCGTCGTGTCGCGCGCGAACATTTTACCGGAGTTTCTCGTGCAGGTGCGCGATCCGAACATGCTCGGCGGAGCGGCTTTTGCGCTGATATTGAAAACGTTCGGTTACGCTGCAGTCCTTTCTCTCTGCGCTTCGCTGACGGCAGGCGCGGTTCTGCTGGTGGCATGGCGCACGCGCATGCGCGGTGCTCCGGACGTCTTTGCAACGCTCGCAGCGGTTCTCGCGGCGCTTTGCTTGATGGGCCGCGTCGGCGTAAGCTTGGATCCCGTAGGTTGGATTTGCGCCGCGTGGTTTGCGCTGGCGATCGACCGCAACGACCGCATCAGACTGGTAAGCCCGCTCCTGATCGTTGCGGTGTGGTCGATCGTCCAAGGCGGTGCTCCGCTTGCCGCGCTGCTCGCCCTGATTTCACTTATCGCGGCCTACATCGACGCGCGAACCATTGACGAAGCCGTACGAAAGCGCGCAATCCTTGCCGTGGGAACGTGCATTCTCGGCGCGCTGCAGTTACATGCGGCTCCATGGCATGCATACGGTCCGCATGTCCTCTACCTGGACGCTTTCGCCGCCGGTGCGCAGCGCGATCACTTGTGGACCGGCGGTTTCTCGCTGCAAGCCGCAAGCTTCTGCGCGGTCACCATTGCGGCGGCATGGTACGGCGTGCGCCGTCGCGGCCGCGCAGCGGATGCGCTGAGCTTCTTTGCCATGATGCTGCTCGCGATTGCCGACTCGCGTAACCTTCCCTACTTCGGCATCATCGCTGCGCCTATCGTTGCAGACGCCGCCGCAAGTTACTATCTCGACATGCGAGCGTTTCCGCGTGGTTCGGTGCGCCAATACGCCATCGCATTTACCGCAGCCGCATGTACGTTCATGGCTATATTGACCGCGACCGAGCCGAAGGAGATTTTTTGGCCGCAGTCGGCCGAGCAACCCGCATCGCTGCTCGTAGCATTGGCGAAAGACCGCCGTCCGCACCGCCTGCTGTGCGAGCAGCCACGCTGGTGCGATGGTGCAGAGTTCGTGTTTCCCAACCTGCGAACGCTCTTGGACGATCGCGCGGGCATCACTCCGAAGTTGCAATTGCGCACGCAAGAAGACGCGGTCGCCACGCACGGGCGTTGGCGCCGCGAACTTTCGCAAGCCGGCGTGGACGCGATTATCGCCAAGAGCGATTCGAATATCGTCGCGTTGCTTACATCCACTGGATGGCGGCAGACAAAACTTGAAGGCATGCGCGTGTTGCTTCGCCGCTCGGGTGCACAATGAGAATCGCTATCGCGATCATCGCCATCTTCTGCGCCCGTTTTCTGATGGCCGCATGGTTCTACGCAGGGCACGACGGCGATTTGGCGTGGCAGCATTGGCTAGGGACGTACGTCCTGCACGCACACCAGCTGCCGCAACACCTCGGCCATGAAACGTTCACCGCGCCCGGTGCGCGCTGGATACCGCAGGAATGGGCATTCAGCGTCGCGGTCGCGTGGCTGAGTTCCACGCAGCATTTTGCCGTGCTCGCCGTCCTCACAACCGTCGCTGCCGTAGGCGCGCTCTTGCTTACTGCGTATCGATCGCATCGTCGCGGCGCAACGACCTTTGCTACGGCGCTTTGTACGGCGTGCACCGGCTTTGCAATGCTGCAAGCGTTCGGCGTGCGCGCGCAAATCTTCGGCTGGCTCTTTCTCGCGGTGGTGCTCCTGCTGCTCGACATCGAGACCGATTGGATGTTTCTCGCCCTGCCGATCATCGCGCTGTGGGCCAACATTCATGCAAGCGCGCTGATAGCACCGGCGTTCATCGGCGCGTGGACGCTGGGAACGTGGATTGAAGACCGCGCCTGGACTCCCCGCGTCGAACGCAACTTTGTTTTAACCGCGGGATCGCTGCTCGCCGTGTGCCTGACGCCGTTGCTGTGGAACTTGCCACTCTACGCAGTCAGTTTGGAAACGAGCGCAATCCGCGCGGCGATCGCGGAGTGGCAGCCGCCCGACATCACGTTTTCCGGGTTTGCATGGGGTCTGCTTCCGCTGCTCGGCATCTGCTGCTATTTCGGAATCGCCGCGCCACGCGAACGCTGGCGTGACGGCATGCTGTTTGCGGTTGCAGCGTTTATCGTGGGTATTGCGGTCCGGCATCTTCCGCTGGCGGCGCTAGTCATCGCGCCGATGGCCGCTCAGCGCCTGTCGAGCGCGCTTCCATCGCACGCACGCATCAACGCCATCATGCAAGAACAGTTCAGTGAAACGCTGATCTTCGTATCGAGCGCGCTGGTCTGCGGCGTGATCGTCGTCAACCTGATCCACGTGCCGCAGATCTCTGGCGTCACGTTACCGCGCCGCGCGGTTGCAACGCTGGCAAGCCTACCGGGCACGCATAACTTGTACTGCGAAGACTTTGCGTGGTGCAGCCTCGCGCTCGAGCAACACAATCTGCGCACGTTCCTCGACGGACGTTGCGATCCGTTTCCCGCGAAGGTTTGGAACGATTACCTCTCGGTGCAGCGTGTGTCGTCAACCTGGCCACGCGTGCTCTCACGCTGGAACGTCGACTCGGTTCTCGTCGACAAAAACAATTCGCTCGCGCAAGCCATCGCGCTACGTCGCGACTGGCATCTCTTTTACCGCGACGGGCGGTACGAAATCTTCCTTCATCAAGGCATACGCACAGCCCAGCGTTAGCAGCAACAGCCCGATCCATGTCGGCGCTTTTGCTATCCACCACGCCATCCCGGTACTGGAGCGTTGCGCACGCACGTACTCGCCCCACGAACTCTGCGCAAGTCCTTGCTGGAGAGTCACGCCGTGCACGTGCGTCGAGAGGCCGGCTCCAAAATGATAGCCTGCAATCAGGATTAGGCCGGTGAGCAGTGCGCTCGCCAGAGCGATACGAAGTGCGATCGTCGCGTCCCAATTGAAAAGAAGGCGGGCAACGAACGCGCCGCCCAACGCATAAACGACGATGAGCACCGGTTGGCCCAGCACCCACAACCACGGGAAGAGCAGCAGCAGCGATGCGGCGGTAAAGATACCGCGCGCCATCCCGCGCGAGTGAAAAGCGAGCAGCAGAGCGGCGGGAATGGCGATCGTGATCTGTGTGAAGTGAATGAACGTGCCGCCAAAAACGGCGAATGCCGGCGGAATCAACGACACGTACGCGACGTCGCGCAAACGCGTGCAGATCGCTCGCGCGGCAAAGACCCCGAGGATAACCATCACCCCATAACACAGTTCACCGCCTGCAATGGCGGTGCGATCGCCGGCGCCGAGGCCGTGCAGCATCCACGTCAGTCCGAACTGCGCAGTGCTTCCAATCTCCGAGCGCGCGTGCGCCGGGAGAACCGTCGTGACATAGTCTAACGCCGTGTGCACGCCGCCGGCCAGTACATCGAGCAGTACGAGCATCGCGGCAAGCGCGACGATGCGCGTTCGCATGTTTGGCACGAATAAGAACGCGCCCAACACCGCCGGTAAGCCGACGTGCGGCAAAATCATTGCAAAACCGCCCGCAACCGCAGCCCACGTCCACGCGCCTTGCCGTAGCGCAACCGCCATCCATAAGACTGCCGCCATTACGACGGAACCCAGTTCGCCGAAGGGAATCACGATGACGGCAAAGCCGACGGCGAGCGCGCATATGGCCGCATCGATGGAACATTCCAACAACAGTGCGAGAGCGCGAACGCACAGCGCGCAGCTCGCCAGCAAAACGATGAGCCAGAGCATGCACGCGATGACGTACGGCAACACGCCAAGCGGCACGAACAGCAAGAGCGCATAACCGGGCAGCGGCGCGGGAACCGCTACGCCGGGAAGGGCGTGATACAGGCCGAGCGGCATCGGCGTCTGTTCGCACGAGTAGATCGATGCAGCGGCGTACGGGTTTGCGCCGTGCGCGAGCGCCGCACCCGCGCAATAAAACGCGCGAAAATCGCCGAAAAGCGCGCCCACTTTCGAGCTGACGTGCAGTTGCCAAACGACGAGAAGAATGCTCGCAATCGCCGCGAGCAGGACGCGGTTACGCGCCGGCACGCTTGCGGCGGTGTTCGTCCAAAGAAGCGGTTTGGTATTGCGGCGCGATGCCTCCGAGCATCTTCACCAGGCCCGATGCGTCGGGGCGGATCTTCTGCACGCGGAATGCGTAGTCGGCGGCGCTCTTCATGTCGCCTTCGTCAAAACATGTCTGCGCCAAGCGCTCGAGAACGATGACATAGCGGTCTTCAAGCAGCTGCGCGTGTCCGGAGAACCAGGGGTCGGGGACGTCTCCGTCCAGCAGCCGTCCTACGTATAACTCTTCGGCGGCCCGGTAGTGAACGGCTGCTTCGGCCTGATCGCCATGATCGTAACTCGCATCGCCGTCGGCCACGTGTGCGCTGAAGCGGCGAACGTCGGCCACGACGTTGGTGAGATCGAGCGAAACGTCGGGATCCGCGCGGAAATACAGATCGACGCAGGCATAGCCGACCTGCGCCGCAATGGCCTTGCGAATGTTGCTGCACGCGGTGCGCACGCTCTGCGCGGCAAGTTGGCGATCCGTGTCGGCCCAGAAAACGGTGGCAAGCTCCGAGCGCGTGGCCGATCCCGTCGGTTTGAGCAAAAGATATTTGATGAGCTGCTGGTCGCGCCGCCGAACCCAGTTGACGTCTTGTCCGTCGATCTGCGCTTCGAATCGTCCAAACATGCGCACGATGAGCGGTGAAAGACGCGCGCTCGGCGATAACCGGACGCGGCCGCGCAGTTGCCGGATCGGGCGGTACGGACGGTAGCCGTCGTCATCGGCGATGATGAACAGACCTTGCGCTTCCAAACTATGCAGGCGCTGCTGATCGTCGACGGTTGCACCGGCGATGAGGCTGCGCACGAGCGCGCGGTCTTCTTCCCCCGCGCGATCCAGATCCGCAGCAATAAATTCCGTGAAGAGCTGTCCGTAACGGCTGCGCCAGTGTTCGTACGCATCGCTGAGCGAACGTCCGTCTTCCGCCGATGCGCGCACCGCGCCGCTCACGACGATCGGCCAGCCATCGCTTTCCTCGAGCAAACGGCCAATTTCCAAATGCGTGTGCGGTACGCCGCACGTTTCTGCGAGCAGCTCGGTCTCGGCAGGATCGAAAGCCAACCGGCGATGATCGCACAGAACGGCAAGACCGCGTGCGATATACGTTTTTGCGTCGAGTGCCTCGCGCGAACGCGAAGTATAAATGAACGTGAGCTGCTCGGGCGCGTCTTCGATCAAACGCCGCAGCTGCACCAGCGCGTCGGGCGTCGCATTGTCCACGTCGTCGACTGCCAGCTCGGTGGGCTCGAGAATGGCCATCCGCAGTGCACTGAGCAGCTCATCGTACGAATTCGGAACACGCGGCAGCGAGAGCGCGGACGCGATCGCTTCGTATATCCCCGCAATCGAGCAGCCTTGCGGAAGCGCGCAATAACCCGTATCGACCGTGCTGTTAGGCAGATACTTGAGAAGAAGCGTCGTTTTACCCGAGCCGGCCGCCGCCACCAGAAGACGCAAAGGCACCGCCACGTGTGTGGCGAGCCAATGTTCCAATCGCGTTCGGCGCACCGTCGAAGGAGCCACCCGGGGCAAGCTGCGAGTGCGAATCATAAGGCCGTTACACCTAGTGTATCGGCGAGGGCCTCGAGGTCTGTTAGGGCGCCCGACCGGCCGCCGTCCTAATGGACAGTTCAACCGTGAGGCGGTGAGCCCCAACCGGACTGAACGTACTCGCCGTCGACGACAATAGCCGGCACGGTCGGATCACCTCCCGTGTAGTCAAACATGCGTTTGCGCGCGTCGCGGCTGTTCTGGGCGTCGTGAACGGTATACGGGATGCCCGCTTCATCGTAGTAGTCCATTGCCGCCCTGCAGTACGGGCACGTTGGGCTGATGTACAGATCTAGACGCGACCCCGGAGGGATGTTGCGGACGTCGAACACGCCAGCCATGCCGCTCGTCTTCGTTCCGACGCCGCTGGGCAACCTGCGCGACGTTACGCTGCGCGCCCTTGACGTACTGCGCGACTGCTCGCTGCTCGTCGCCGAGGACACTCGCGTCGCGCGGAAACTGTTGAACGCTTTGACGCTACCTTCGAAAGAGATCTGGTCGTATCACGAGCACAACGCGGCGGGCGCAACGGCCGGGATACTCGAGCGCGCGCGGGATGAAGTGGTGGCAGTGGTTACCGACGCGGGCACGCCGGGGATCTCCGATCCGGGAAGCGAGCTGATCGAGGCCGCGCGAACGCGCGGCATCGCTGTCGAGGTCTTGCCCGGGCCTAGCGCGCTCACCGGGGTGGCGGTCCTGTCGGGCTTTCCGCTCCGGCGCTTCATTTTTGAAGGCTTCGCTCCTCGATCCGGCGCGGCGCGCAAACAGGCTTTCGAGCGAAGCTTCGCACTCGGGATCCCAAGCATTTGGTACGAATCGCCGCAACGCGTGCGCGCAATGCTTGCCGATATCGCGGCGGTCGATCCCGGCGCGCAGGTCTTCCTGCTGCGCGAATACACCAAACGCTTTGAAGAGCAATTGCTCGGCACTGCCGCGGAAGTAGCACAGCGCCTCGCCGATCCGGTCCGCGGCGAAATCGCGGTGGCGGTCATGCCGTCGGCACCTTCACGGGCGCCGGTCGCCGCGGAAGATCTGGACGCGGAGATCGACGCGCTGCTCGACGACTCGCAAAGCGTGTCCGTCATCTCCAAGACCTTGAGCGAGCGTGGATTGGGCGAGCGGCGGAGCATCTATGCGCGTGCCTCCGAACGCAAGCGGCTGCGGAGGGAGACCTCCGTACCCACCACGCAATAGAGAAAGCAGATGCAGCAGCGCTCTTTTTACGTCACTACGCCGATCTATTACATCAGCGGCAATCCCCATATCGGTCACGCGTACACGACGATCGTCGCGGACGTCATGGCACGGACCGCGCGCCCTCACCTGCCCACCTTCTTTCTCACGGGTACGGACGAGCACGGTCAAAAAGTCGCGGACGCCGCCGCCGCTGCCGGCAAAACGCCGATCGAATGGTGCGACGATCTCATCCCGCGCTGGAAGTCGCTGTTCGAGCTGTACGAGATCGAGTACGACGATTTCATCCGCACGACGGAACCGCGCCATACGCTCGTGGTGCAAGCCGTCTTCGAAAAGCTGCGTGAAAACGGCGACATCTATCTCGGCAAGTACGAAGGCTGGTATTGCGTTCACGACGAGACGTTTTGGCTGGAGTCAAAACTCGTCGACGGCAAGTGCCCGACGTGCGGGCGGCCGGTGCAGTGGCTCTCGGAAGACGACTGGTTTTTCCGCCTCTCCAAATACAACGAGCGGCT
>CAZRQS010000011.1:0-1627 GCA_964602255.1 uncultured bacterium
GTGTGATGTGCGGTCGTCCGCTGGGACGTTGACTGCGAAAGCGTATTGGAGGCCGTCGCTTGCGAGGAAGGTTTCGAGCTTTGCGGCGGCCTTTCGTTCGCCCGCGTCCATTTGTGGGATGCTTGAACCGAAATCGCTGGGTTTTGGAAGTGGTTCGGTTTCTGTGTCGCTCTTTGCGAATGTTAGTAGTAGCGGTAGCTCGTATGAAGCGGGCTCGAGTTCACGCCAGAGTTCATGATAAGGAACGAATGCGCGGTAGCCTTCGCCTGCGGATGGGCGTGCGGCTGTTGTTTCTTCCGGTGTGATGGCCGGTGCGTCTTGTACGACCAATGCGCGAAGGCCGGCTTCTTCCATTTCGGATTGCAGGCGCTGGTCGGCTTGCATTCCGGCGCGATCGAAACTTGCGCTCCATGCAACTGCGCGTGCGCCCGAAGTGCGGGCCAGGCTTCTTAGGATTGGGGCTGCGTTGCCGCGGCGGACGATGAGTCGCGTACCGCGCTCGCGCAATGCTGAGTCGAGTGATGCGATGGCACCGCAAAAAAATGCCGCTCGGCGCGGCGATACCGACAAGCGCGTTTCCAGTGCGCGATCGATAATGAGTACCGGTAACACTTCGCCGTGCGCGAGTGCAGCAGCTAACCCGGCGTGATCGTCTAGCCGTAAGTCACGCGTAAAGCGATAAATCGCCGCGGCCATTACAGCGCTTCCACGTATGCAGATACATCGCGCAAATCAGCCTTGGTCATGCGGCTTGGATAGAGCTTGGGCATGGGCGGCTGCGGATCGAGAACGATCGCGCGAACGCTCTGGTATGAACGCCGCGTGTGCTCGCCGGTCAGTGCAGGTCCGATCGGACCGCCCGCACCGGCTGCGCCGTGACATGCCGCGCACTGTTGCACGTAGACCGCTTTGCCGTGCGCGATGTCCGCACCCGGCACGTTTGGCGATGCCGTCGCGCTACCGCGCAACAACCCATGCCGTCCGCACCCTGCAAGAGCGAACACGCACATCAGCACACCAACCCCTACCATTCGGACGCGCGACGACATCCCGCCGCGATTTTGCCAAAAGGGGCGTTTCTCCCCGGTTGGCGTACTGAAGGAAGCGTGCCGACCCGGAAAATCTTCATTCGATTCGCCGCCCAAGCGGACGTACAGCGTTTACTGAGCGACGGCCTTATTACAGGCCCTCAGCCCAAACGTGAAACATGGCCACAGCGCATCACCAAATGGCTCGCAGAACAGCAAGCCGGCCGCCGCGTCATCTTACTCGCGGAAGACGCGACCGGACTGCTCGGCATGGTTCAACTCATCTTCGCATTTCCTCCTGGCTACAACGATCCCGAAGCTGCAAACGGCATGGACGTCGCCATGATGGAGGGCCTGCGCACACGACGCGACGCGCCTGCGGAAGTCGGCACGCAACTCGTCACAGAAGTACAGCGCATGGCAGAAAAACGCAACGTCAAAACGCTGACATTCTGTCTTCCGATGAACTCGAACCGCGCGCTCAATCAAGCAAAGAGCTGGGGCTTCGAAGAATTCCGCATCATGCCCGAACCCGACAAAATGCTTGCATTCTTTCGCAAGTCCGTCGATTAGCTGTCTGGTGTGGTTGCTTTTTTGGG
>CAZRQS010000011.1:1727-30005 GCA_964602255.1 uncultured bacterium
TGAAACGGTTTCGGAACGGCTACTGAATCGGTTTTGGAATGCCCTCGACTGATTGATCGGGGCTCATGCGGAATGTGAATGCGTCGCGATACACTCCGGGGACGGCTCGGCCGTCGATGGTTTTGGGAGTGTAGCGGGCTTGCATTGCGGCTTTGCAGACCGCTGAGTCAAGTACGGAGTAGCCTGCCGATTTTGTGATCACGCATCTGGTCGGGATGCCGCGTTCGTCGATGAGGACTTCGAAAACTGATGTTCCTTCGGCACCCTCGTCGTATGCGATCATCGGCGGTTGCGGGTTGATTGACGTTTCGCCGCCGATCGGAAGTGCTTCGCGTGTGGAGTGCGGGGAAAAGACTTGGATGGATTCGGCGCGGTGCGTAAAGGTTTGCGGTGCGCTTTCCGTCATCGACGTCGTGGTCGTGGTTGCGACGGTGTGCCACGTGTCGGCGCCTTCTTCACAGCGCCATACCGGTACCTTACATTTTGCATTGTTGCGCGCACGGGATTGTTGCTGCGGCTGCGCGTGAACGGTTATCGACGCAATCTCTTGCTTCGCGACTGGAGTTGCTGCGGGAGCATTCGGCACCGGCGCGACTGGAGCGCGCGCGATTTGTACGATGTTGTGTTCGACGATCATGCGCCGCTGCGGCGGCGGAGCGGTGGGCTTGGGTGCCGCAGGCGCGCGTTGATCGAGAACGACGCGCGTAGTATCGGCGCTGAAAACGGCAACGCGTTTGGCGACATTCGGATTGATTTGAGCGACTCCGGTGCCTTCCAGCATATTCACGCCAAGGAATACGGCCAGACAAAGGCCTGCAAAGCCAAAGCCGAAGCGTAGCGCGCGGTTGCGGCGCTGTACGTGGCCGTCGACGACGTCGCGCAGATCGGGCTGCCACACTTCACTCTCGCGTGCGGCGCTCACCGTCGCGGCAACGCGTTCGATTTCGTGTTCGCCACCAAGCGCGTTCAAGCACGCGGGACAGGTCGCGATATGTTCGCGGTATTCCCGGCGCTCTTCGTCTGTTGCTTCTCCCAGCGCTATCGCGCCGGCGATCGCTTCGATGCGATCGTGTACTTTCAAACTCACCTATTCTCCGCCATGACTGCGCGAAGCGTTCGCATCGCACGGCACACGCGCTGGCGAACCGCATCGGCGGTCGTGCCGAGTATCGACGCAGCCTCGTGCGACGAATAGCCGGCGTAACTGGTCAACATAATGGCTGCGGCTTGATCGGCCGGCAAGCCGTTCATCGCCGCCTGAAGGTCAATCGATGCCGCGCTGCGCTCGTCGATTCGCAGCGATCGGATGTCGGCATCCCGGTCCAGCGGCAAGAACCGGAGAATTTTCTTCCGGCGCAAGTGCGAGATCGCGGTGTTCGTTGCCGTCTTGTAGAGCCAGCCGGCCGTGAGCGGCCTAGCCGGATCCGCTTGGAGCGTCCGGTACGCGGCGAAAAACACATCTTGCGCGATATCCATCGCGACGTCAGCGTCGCCCACCATCCGGCGCACGTAACGCGCGAGCTTGATTTGATGCTCGCGAACCAGTGTCTCCACTCTGGCATGTGCGAGATGTGCATCCGTGGCGGTGAGGTAGACCTGCTCCACTGGTTGGGCCCCCCTTTGCCAAGTAACGCCAGGGTTCGCCGGGTTGTGACCTCTATCCGCCGATTTCGCTAAAGGCGCGCATGCGAGAGGCGGTTTCGCCCAATTTGAGGTGGTGGCGCTCCGGCTTTATCATCATAGACGACTGCAGAATGGCCGCAATATCGTCCTGTGAGGCGCCCGCACGCAGCGGGGTTCGCAGGTCGATTTCATAGTCGCCGAACAGGCAAAGCCGCAGCCGGCCGTCCGCGGTTAGCCGGACGCGATTGCAGCGCTCGCAGTAATCGTGTGAGAGCGGGCTGATGACCCCCACGGCGCCGGGTGCCCCAGGGAAGGCGTAGTACCTCGCCGGGCCGTTACCGCCCGGACCGCTCGCCGGCTGCAGGTCACCGATCGCGCGCACGCGCTCGAGGATTTCGTCCGAACTGATGTACGCGTCGCGCTGGATGTCCAGGTTTTCGTGCACAGGCATCAGTTCGATGAAACGCACGTATACGGCGCGATGCTTCGTCCATTCCGCGAATGTCGCGATCTCGTCATCGTTCTTGCCGCGCATAACGACGCAGTTGATTTTCACCGGCTGCATACCGCGCGCGATTGAAGCGTCGATTCCCGCAAGGACGCCATCCAATCCGGGCCGCCGCGCGAGTTCGACGAATCGATCGCTATCGAGCGTGTCGAGCGAAATGTTGACGCGCCGCAAACCCGCCGCGAGAAGTCCATCGAGCTGCTCTTCGAGCAGCAGTCCGTTGGTCGAGAGCGCGATATCGTCGATGCCGGGGACCGCCGCAATCTCCTCGACGAGCCGTTCCAGATTCTTGCGAATGAGCGGCTCTCCGCCGGTAAGGCGAACGCTGCGAACGCCTACTGACGCAGCCGCGCGCACAAGCGCGGTGATCTCCTCATACGTCAGGATTTCGCTCTTGGGAAGCCACGGCAGACCACGCTCGGGCATGCAATAGATGCAGCGCAAATTGCATTTGTCCGTCACCGAAACGCGCAGATACGTAATCGGCCGGTTGAACTGATCGGCCAAAAGTGCGCGCGTGAGGTCTATTGCCCCTGCAGCCATGGTTTTTTACATTGTACCCTGCGAGCCGGGTGCCTCCGTGGGCCGCCTATGGACGGCTGAAAAGTGTCAGTCTTTCGCGAAAATGCTGTCGGGAATATTCGCGTTGATCTTAAAGTCGGTGAACGTCGATTTGAGATCCGCGACGTAGTGCGGAACTTCGAGATGTCCGCTTTGCCCGGTCACCAGCACGTGTCCTTGGATAGTGCTATATGTCTGGTCGAGCGTCGCGTAGCCGCCGTCGGCGTAGTTCCACCGCAGTGAAACGAGTTCCGCGGTCTTGTCGTCGATCTTCGCGTCGATGTGATCGACGCGCCCACGCTTGCGCGGCACGAGTTGCAGGGTGGTGAAGCCGTCGGTGTCGCTCTCCGTCGAAATGACGTAAGTTTCCGCCCAGCGCGACGGGCTCTCCACTTCGGGATAGATTTTGCTGAACTGTTTGGCGATAAAGGGCAGTCCGCTGGTAAACACGATTTTGTTGCGGCTCGGCTCTTTATGGTAGTACACGCCTTCGAGCGTCGGACTCAAAAAGGGAAACGTCCGCATTGCAATGTCGGCGCGCACGCTTGCCGTGTAACTTTTGACACCGTCGGAATTAGTGACGAGGCGTTGAAGCAACGTAGAGGTCGAGACTTGAGCGCTCGCGGTTTGCACGCTTACGATACATTGTGCGCACAACGCAACGATTCCAGCGAGTGAATAGGCGGTTCGCTTCATACCGCTTGTAACGCACCGGAGCCGACGTAGGGTTCCAACGCAAGCTCGATCTCCCGGCGCACCTCGCCGTCTTGCTCGAAAGGCAAGCGTTCGTGCAGGGCGTCCAACGCCGCCGGCGAGCCGATACGCCCGAGCGCCCAGGCGACGTGCCCGCGGACCATGGGGTGCGTCTCATGCGACAAGGCGCTAATAAGCGGTGGGACGGCCGCTCGATCCAACGTATTGCCGAGCGCGACTGCGGCGTTGCGGCGAAGAATTGCGGCGCCGCGCCAGCCCATTGCGGTACGTTGGTAGATGCGCTTGAATTCGCCGCTGCGCAGTTGCAGTAACCGCACGAGCGAAGGCGTCGCGACGTCACGCGAGATCGGCAAATTTTCCGCGGACGCATCGACGCCGGTGCGCGCGTTCGGCGGACATGCGATCTGGCAGAGATCGCATCCCCACACCCACGTTCCGATGAACGGACGCAGTTCCGCTGGAATCGGATCGGTGCGCTGAGTGAGATCGGAGATACAACGCACGGCGTCGATCGTGTAGTCTGCGCGAAGCGCGCCCGTTGGACAAGCGGGAATGCAACGCGTGCACGCTCCGCAGGTCTTTCGCAGCGGCGCGTCACTTGGAAGCGGCAGCGTCGTGACGATCTCCCCCAAAAAGACGAACGAGCCCGCTTGCGGTGTAATCAAATTCGTGTGTTTGCCGATCCAGCCTAAACCGGCGCGCGCTGCGAAGGCGCGCTCGGCTAGCGGTTTGGTATCGCAGGCGATGGCCGTAACCGGCTCGCCCGCAGCTTCGTCGATACGCGCTGCTACCTCGCGGAGCAGCGCTTTGACGCGGTGATGATAATCCGCTGACCACGCATAGTTAGAAACGCGGCCCTCCATCGGTCCCCATGACGGTGTCTGCGTACGGTACGGAACCGCTATGCAGATAACGGATCGCGCTCCGGCAAGGACGTGGCGCGGTGAAGCGGCTTTGCTCGCGTAGGTGTCGTCATACGGCCACGTCGTGAAATCGCCGCGGGAAAACGCTGCTCGCATCGCATCGCGCGTATGCGAGTCTTCACGCGCGTCGGCGACGCGCACGTCCGAAGCACCGAGGCGCAACGCTTCTTGGCGCGCGAGTCTTTTTATCGCGTCAAGATCAAAGGGTTGCGAGCGGTCCATCATGCACGGGAAACGTCGCGTCGATGGCCGCGACGTCCTCGGGTTGCAACGACCATCCCGTCGCGCCGGCGTTTTCCTCTACGTGCGCAATGCTCGACGCCTTGGGAATCGTCACGACATTGGGCGCACGCGTGAGAAAATTCAAGATGACTTGCCGAACGGTCTTTCCATATTTTTCAGCAATACGCCCCAAAACGCCGTTCGGTTCGGCTTCTTTGCGCGGAAACCGTCCACGCCCGAACGGCGTGTATCCCACAACGAGGATATCGTTCTGCGCACAATACGGAATGAGACTCGCTTCGGCCGTGCGCTCTTTGATGTGATATAGCACTTGATTGGCTGCAAGCGGGACGCTGCGCAAATACGACTGCGCTTCGCGGACGTCGTCGACGTCGAAATTGCTCACGCCGATAAAGCGCGTCTTCCCCATTTCCACGAGCTTTTCGAGAGCGTTCATGGTTTCTTCGAGCGGATACGAGCTCGGCCAATGCAAGAGATAGAGATCGACGAAGTCCATGCGCAGCCGCTTCAACGAACGTTCACATGCGGCAATCGTGCCTTTATATGACGCGTTGCCGGGAAGCACTTTCGTGGTGATGAAAAAGCGATCGCGAGGAACGCCCGCGAGCGCTTCACCGGCGATCTCCTCGACGCGGCCGCCGCCGTACATCTCCGCGGTGTCGATGTGGGTTAGTCCGAGCTCGATGCCGCGGCGCAATGCGCGCATCGCCTCTTCGCGGCGTGCTCCGCTTTCCGGGATATCCCACGTTCCTTGCCCAATGCGCGGCAGCTCGATCATAGTGCGGCATCCTTTGGCGAGAGCAGCGGCTCCTGGCCGTCGAGCGGCCACTCGATAGCCACGCTCGGGTCACGCCAGCTGATCGCGCGCTCGAGCTTGGGGTCGTACAGCGCGGTCTGCTTATAATGCACGGTGGCTGCTTCGCTTAGAACGTAAAAGCCATGCGCGAAGCTCGGTGGCACGTAAATCTGCCAATGGTTATCGCCGGTGAGTTCGACTGCGTCCCACTGTTTATACGTCGGGGAGTCTTCGCGCATATCCACGATGACGTCGTACACCGCGCCGTCCAAACACTGGACGAGTTTTGCCATGCGCTCGTCGTAGTGCATGCCGCGCAGCACGTTTTTGCACGAGCGGGAAACATTGTCTTGCAGGAACGGCTTGGTCAATCCGAGCTGCTCGTACTTCGGCTGCGAATATACTTCTTTGAAGAAACCCCGCTCGTCCGCAAAGACGTCGGGAACGATCACGATAACTTCGGGGAATTTTGTGGGCCGGCTTTCACGCATTAGAAAAACTCGAACTCTCCGTGTTGTGCTGCGTAAGCTAATAAACCGCCGCGCAAGTGAACGATACGCCGGAAACCGGCATCACGCAGCAGGCGTGCTGCCCATAGCGACTTCTGACCGACGCGGCATGCCACAACGTAGCGTTTGGCCGAATCCAAATCGTGCATTCGCGCCGGTAAGTCCGATGCGGGGATGTGCAGTGCGCCGTCGATGACGCCCAGCACCGCTTCGTGCGGCTCGCGCACGTCCAAAAGCGTCGCCTCGGTGAGCGCGGATTCGAGATCGGCGGCGTCGATCTCCTCAACGCCCGGCGGTTCGGCGATCTCTTTTTCCACTTGCAATTCGCTCATGGTGGGGTGGTCCCCGCAAAGCGCGCACGACGCATCCGCTTCGATCGTCACCTCACGCATGCGCGCGCCAAGCGCATCGACAAGCAACAATCGGCCAATGAGCGGCTCGCCGATATTCAAAATCAACTTGAGCGCTTCATTCGCTTGCAACGTTCCAACGATACCGGCCAGCACGCCGAGGACGCCGCCCTCAGCGCACGTCGGCACGCTTCCCTCCGGCGGCGCCTGCGGAAACAAGCAGCGATAGCAGGGGCCGTGGTTGCGCCAAAAGACGCTGACTTGTCCGTCGAAACGGAAAATGGAACCGTAGACGTCCGGCTTGCCTTCGAGTACGCACGCGTCATTGATGAGGTATCGCGTCGGAAAGCGATCGGTGCAATCGACGACGACATCGTACAAGCGCACCAAGTCACGTGCGTTGTCTGCATTAAAGCGTAGCGGTATGGCGTCTGCGGCCACAAGCGGATTAATCTCCCGGACACGCTGCGAGGCAACCTGCGCTTTCGATGCCCCGATGTCGGCAGTCGCAAAAATCGTTTGACGCTGCAAGTTGCTCTCGTCGACGACGTCGTCGTCGACCACGCCGATACGCCCAACTCCCGCCGCAGCCAGATATTGCAACACGGGAGATCCGAGTCCGCCGGCACCGATGCAGAGAACGCGGGCAGCTGCAAGACGCTCCTGGCCTTGCACGCCAACCTCGGGAATGAGCAGATGGCGGCTGTACCGTCGCAGTCCGCTTACGAGCGGGGATGCAGTTCGTTCAGCCATTGCAAGACTTCGCCGCGCGCGTTTTCCGCCGCGTAGGTATGGTCGCTGTCGATTGTAATGAACGTCTTCGGATCGGTAGCACGTTGAAACAACTCTTCGACGCTGCGCGGGCTGACCATGGCATCACGTGATGCGGCCACATACAGCTGCGGCCGCCCTGCCAGGCGCGGAAGCGCCTGCGCAAACCGTTCGTCGACGCCTTCAACAAGCTCGGGCAGCGTAACGCCATCCACATACGATGAGCGGAAATCCGTAACGCCTTTACTGCGCAGAGCGTCGATTGACGTGGGCCGCCCGTAACCGGTCGTAATGGAAATCGTTCCGGCAATTCCGGGATCACCGGCCGCTAAAAACAAGGACGTCATCGCGCCCATGCTATGACCCATCGCGTATATTGTATCCTCGCCGCGCTCGCGAACGTGCGCGACGACCGCGCTCATCGCATCGAGCAAATCGTCGACGCCGCTCAGATGGCCGCCGCTGGCGCCCAGTTTGTGCCCCGGAAAATCCAGACTGAACACGCCGAAGCCGTGGCTGGCGAGAAAGGAGCAAAGAAAATCGAGATTATGCTTCGAGCTCGAGTAGCCATGGCCCGCGACGATGTAAACGTTCCGGGGCCGTCGTGCTTCGTATTCTAGTACGGCGACTTCGTTGTTATTACCGCGAATGCGACGCAGATGTACAGTCATTCGCGATCCATTCACCGCTGCCGTCGACATAGTGTTCCTTCTTCCAAATCGGCGCGCGTGCTTTGAGTTCGTCGATAACGTACTCGCATGCGTCGAATGCCTCCGCCCTATGGGGACTCGCGACCGCAACCGCTACCGCTACCTCGCCGATCTGCAACTCACCAACGCGATGCATGACGGCGATCTCGCACGGACCAAAACGCTCGCGCGCTTCGCCGGCGATGCGCTCGAACTCGGCCAGCGCCATCGCTTCATGCGCTTCGTACGAAAGACCGTTGACGCGGCGATCGTCGTCCGACCACTCGCGCACGACGCCCGCAAACGTTACGGCTGCGCCGCACGCATCCGTACGCACCCGCTGGGCTAGGGCGCCGGCGTCGATGGGTTCGCGAACAACGGCAAACATCAGCCGCCCCCGACGGGCGGCAACAGCGCTACCTCGTCGCCTTCGCTCACCGGTTCATGATTCGTCACGATCCGGCCATTACGCGCGAGGCGCGTAGATTCCGTCAGTTCTCCGATGGCAGGGCAACGCTGCACCAGCTGATTCCAAACGTCGGCGGTCTGTGCGCCCGCCTGTACTTCCACGTCGTGCGAGGAGCCACCGAGCAATTCACGCAGGCGCGCAAACGCGAGCACGCGCACACGCACTAGTATCCTCCTAGGTCCGTCGTGTACCCGCGCTCGGCCAGCCACTTCTGCGAGGAAGCATGCAGTGCAAGCGTATCGATGCGATTGCAGATCAGCTTGTGCAGCAGCACTTCCCAGAAATTCTCGTCTTTCTCGTAGATGTCGTCGGGAATCTCATTATGCTCGCGAGTGAATTCGCGCAGCGCCTGCCAATCGTGGTTTTGAAGAATGCTGCGCAGCTGCGCCTCATACTCGGGAGAGGGAACGTTTTGCACTATGCGGGTTTCTTCTCTCTTCGCGGCGGACGCAATGCGAAGCGCTCGATTGCCATTGCAACGCCGTCTTCATCATTTGTTGCCGTAACGTAGCGCACGGCTTGCCGGACTTCGGGCAGCGAATTGCCCATCGCAACGCCCATTCCAGCCCAGCGCAGCATCGGCACGTCGTTCCGCGAATCGCCGATGGCCATCACGCGTTCCGCGGGGATTTGAAAATCCGCGCACAAACGCGCGAGCGCGCGCTGTTTGGTTGCGTCACGATTCGTTACCGCGCACTCGACGAAATCGAGCCAGGTCTCATACTTGAAATGCAGCGGAAGGTCGCCGAACTCGCGCACCATCGCATCAACCGATTCGCGCCCGAGAAAACGGATGAACGTGGGCGCGGTGTGCATGACGTCGGTAAACGTCTTCACCTCACGCCATGCCGGGCCGCGCATATCTTCCATGTAGAGTTTTTGGCCTTCCAAGCGATAGAAAAACTCTTCGGAGTACAGCGCGACCGAAAGACCGTTCTGCTCGGCGTACTCGACCATCGGCTTGGAATATTGGATTGGCACCGGGATATGCCCGAGCGTCTTGTTCGCGAGAAAATCTTTGGTGAGCGCGCCGTGGCAGCAGATAACGGGGAGATTCAGGCCCAGTTCTTTGCTGATGCGTATAGGGGTGTCAGTGCCGCGGCCCGTAACGAGAACGATGCGGATTCCGGCGTCAAGTGCGGCCCGGATGGCAAGGCGGTTACGCGGTGAGACTTCCTCACGCGTGTTAAGCAGCGTTCCATCCAGGTCCAGTGCGATTAGGTCGAACTGCATCGGATTCTATCTTATTCCCCATGTCAATGAACGTGGCGGGAGCCAAAGGCGTCTCTCTACTATGTCGGCAGTCC
Source organism: uncultured bacterium (assembly GCA_964602255.1). Classification (GTDB taxonomy): domain Bacteria; phylum Vulcanimicrobiota; class Vulcanimicrobiia; order Vulcanimicrobiales; family Vulcanimicrobiaceae; genus CAZRQS01. The sequence goes on from CAZRQS010000011.1 coordinate 11,191, forward strand.
CGAGCATGGAGTCGAAAGCCCTGCGACAAACGTTATAGGTACATGCAAAGCCGCACACTCATGGCAACGGCCCTAGTAATCTCCCTGGGCAGCTCCGCGTCGGCGCAGCCCTCGAGCCGCTGCACGCGAGAGATTTTGATGGTTCGCGGAACGCCGGTAACTGCCGCGTACTGCGTCACCGTCGTGGGTGCGGCCGCGCCCGGACGCGACCTCCCCGTTCGCGTCACCGAGACATTCTCCACGCCACACACCTCATTTGCCCAGGAAGCCGTGCTCAAGTTCATCGCCGGCGAGGAGGCCTCGCGCGTCATCGAAGACGTCGCGCTCGAGCGCCTTAATATCGAGGGCACGCTCCACCTTACCTTGCTCCTACACGGAGGGCTCGTCCACGTGGAAGGGGCCATGCTCACGCCTGGAGCGATCACGATAAAATAAGCACAACCTCCGGCAAGCAAGCTGCAACCTTGCCCGTAATTGGGGTATTCTGAAACTCTGATGCGGCGTCGCTACATCGCTTTCAACATGTCCAAAATCCCCGACGGCTGTCGATAGAGGGAGGATTTTAGCTTTTCCATGGCCTGTACGGCTTTCGCACCCAATCTCACGGCTCGTGAGCAAGCGCAGTTCCTTTATGAGGCGATCCCGCCCGGTCTCTTTAAAGTGGAGAACGAGGAAGAGCGGATCCCCTGGCGCATCAGCCCCGAGCCGTTTGCGTTGTCCCCGCAGTCCCTCGCGCGAATCGAGGACATCGGCAAAGATCTTCTGCTCTTCTATCGCGGTCTGAATTCGCTGTACAACCGCAGCGCGCGTGGAACCGCGCCGGCGTTCATCGCCGAGTATCTCGACCAGGGTAAACCCGAGCACATCATCAGGCTCGCGCGTCAAAACCGTTTCAAGCAAGAATTGCCCGGCGTCATTCGCCCCGACCTCATTCTTACTGAAGACGGATTCGCAGCGAGCGAACTGGACAGCGTTCCCGGCGGCATGGGTTTTGTCGGCGCGATGGGCGAGGCGTACTGCAAACTCGGCATGGAAAGCGTCGGCGGCGCGCACGGCATTCCCAAGGGTTTCGCGCACATGCTGCAATCGGCAACCGGCAAAGAACGTCCATCCGTCGCGATCGTTGTATCCGATGAATCGGGAGATTACCGTCCGGAGATGCGGTGGCTTGCGGACGCACTGCGGCGCTTGGATCTCGCCGATGCGCACGTGTGCGAGCCGCAAGACATTATCTTCACTGAAGACGCGCTGTTCGTGCGTCTGGAAGAAGGCCACGAGCAGAAGATCGATGCGCTCTACCGCAATTTCGAACTGTTCGATCTCATGAACGTGCCCAAACACGAACTCATGCTGTACGCCGCGCGTCACAATCGCGTCAAACTTACGCCGCCGCCCAAAGCGTTTTTGGAAGAAAAGTCGGCCTTCGCGCTATTTCATAATCCTTCGCTCGCCAAGCTCTGGCAAGCAGAGATCGGAAAGGACGCGTTCGCACGGCTGAAAACACTGTTTCCGCAAACGTGGATACTCGATCCTCGACCGGTGCCGCCGCAGGCGTTTATTCACGATTTACAAGCCTCGGGCACGCCGGTGAACGACTGGAGACAGCTGGGCGACCTCGGAAAAAGCGAGCGCGACTACGTCATCAAACCGTCGGGCTTTTCAGAACTCGCTTGGGGTTCGCGCGGCGTGCGCGTGGCAAACGATCTGCCCAAAGAAGAATGGATTGCGACCATCGATGAAGCGCTGCGCGAGTACGGCAAGACGCCGCGCATTCTTCAACGCTTTCACAAGGGCAAACGGATCCGTCAAAGCTACTTCGACCGTAAAGCCGGCGACGTGCGCAACTTCGACGGCCGGGTGCGTCTTTGTCCGTACTACTTCGTTACCGGTGACACCGTCGAACTCGGTGGGATCTTGGCGACGGTTGCGCCGGCGGATAAACGTCTGATCCACGGCATGAGCGACGCGGTCATGGCTCCGTCGATCGTCGAGCCCGACGGCAATTAACGGCGTTTACTTCAGTATGGTAACCGACGGCTGGCCCACGGGCTGGCCGTTCGTCGCCATCGGGTCGTACAAAACCCAAACCTTGCCGTAGGTGTCGCTCATTGCGGCGACCGTCTTTTTTGCTTCGTCCGGCGACATACCGGGGAACGAGATGTTCACCTTCGGTATCTCGGTTTTGTGATAATGCCACATCGCCTGCTCGCCGGATGCGAACGAATTATAGGTCGCGGGCGTAACGATCGTTTCGACGGCAACGAGCTGCGCGTCCGCAGCGTCGCTGTTGTAAATCTGGCATTCCGTCAATCCGCCGGAAACCGGTTTGCACCAATGATGCGCGACTTCCGTAGGATGTGCGTCGCCGAAATGCTTCTGGGCGTCAACGTGTAGAGTCCAGCCTTGTGTAGGCGAGGTTTGCGTCATCGTCGCTGCGATGACGGCATGCGGGGCAGACCGTGACACCAGCACGCCTAACGCAAACCCGATACAAACGCACAGGATAGCGTAATACTTGTTCATTGCAATCTCCACAACAATGGGCGCGCAAAAATTTGCGCTTACACGTGTGACTCAGGTTGCAACGCGAAAGAAATCCTTTGCGGCCGCGTGGTTCCTGCGGCCTATGTCTGCTTGCTTACGGCGTTCGCTTGACGATGACGCCTTCCGATGGCACATCCACTTCGTCGACGATCAGCGTTTGCGGATCGTACCAAAGCGTGATTTGCACCATGTTGTTGAACGAGATCTGTTCGTCGGCCGCCGGAACGCTCGCCGGACGAGACGGCTTGAGCGTGGCGTCAACGGTAAGCGGCATAGCATGAGCGTACATCGGCATGATCGCAACGACCGGCGGCTGGCTCCATGCGTGCATCTGCGCAGGCAACGCGAAGAATCCGGTAAACGGACCGAAATCCATCAACACGAAGTGCTTCGCGTCGGCAACCAAGTCGTATTTCTTATTCACGTCGCCGCTCTGCGTTGCTTGCGCGCCGTTGAACACGAGCGTCGACTTCATGGATTTGCTGTCGCCCAAAGAGGCGAGCGAAGCATAGGCGCTCGGCGCAAGCGCGGAGTCGAGCGTGAGCGTATCCTGGATGCTGCCCTTCTGTCCGCTCATGTTTCCCGAGCCGCTCTCGCTGAGCACGATGCTCCCGGACGCATCGCGCTTGACCGTTATGACCGTCTTAGCGATCGTCGTGCCGTTCAATGCCGAAACGTAGTTGTACGTGCCATCCGGCGGAGCTGCGGCGGGGGTCGCTAGCGCGAGCGTGAGAATCAAGGGGAACATGCAGTAGCCTTTCTATAACTCTTTATCGCGTCCACGACCGCATCGATTTCTTCTACGGTGTTGTAACCGTGCGGCGCAACGCGAATACCGCCGGGTCGATAGGTCGTAACAATTCCTTCGCGCTGGAGCGCTCTTCCGAGCGCCGGTGATTCTACATCGTCAAGCGCGAACGTTACGATGCCGGAAGACTCGGTATGACTTCGCACCGAAGCGATTTGTGCGCCGGCCGACCTCAGGCCGTCCGCGAGCCGATCCGTCAAGCCCAGAACATGCGAGGCGATACGTTCGGTTCCAGCAGCCTGCAGAACCTGGATGGATTCGTTGAGAGACAACGCCCCAATGAAATTCGGCGTGCCTCCTTCGAACCGCGTCGCATCGGGCGCGAGCGGCTGATCGTACTCCAAGAAATTCCACATATCGGCAACCGAGCGCCAGCCCGGTGAAGCCAGGCCCAAACGATCGGTGACATTGGGATGCAGGTATAAAAAACTCACGCCTTGCAGCGAAAGCATCCACTTCGCGCCGCCGCAGTAGAGCGCGTCGATTCCGCAGGCCTGCACGTCGAGCGGAAAAGCGCCCAAACCCTGAATCGCGTCAACGCAAAAAAGTGCGCCGCTCTCGTGTGCAATCTCCGCAAGCGCGGCTAGATCGTGGCGGTACCCGTCTTCAAAAGAGACCCACGATACCGTGACGACCTTGGTGCGCCGCGTGATGTGCCTGCGCAGCACGTCCGGCGTCAGCCTTTCGCGCGCGGTTTCGATGTACTGGATGTTCACGCCATGTTTGCGCAAGGCGAGCCAGGGGTGAGCGTTCGCGGGAAACTCGTTGTCCGGCAAAATGACTTCGTCGCCGGGCTGCCACTTGAGGCCGCCGGCAATCACGTTGGCTCCGTCGGTGGTGTTTCGCAACGTGGCGATTGTGCCGGGCCCGGCACCGATAAACCGCGCTATAGCCTCACGGTATTGCTCCATACGCTGTTCGTACGGAAAGACGCGCACGACGCCGCCGGTAGCGTGCGCATCGATAAACGCGTGCAATGCTTCACGAGTAGGCCGCGGCAACACGCCGACAGCGGCGTGATTGAGGTACGTGTAGTTTTCGGTGACCGCGAAAAGAGAGCGCGAGAGTGGTGTGGTCAAGCCCGGCCGATCATTTCCTTCGTGTGCCACGCAATATTGTTGGCACGATCGCCGACCCGCTCGAGAGCGGCGAGCACGAACAGCATACGCGTGCCAGCCTTCACCATTTCCGGATCGCTTTGCATCTCTTCTTGCAGCGCTTTGACGCCGCGTTTGTACAGCTTGTCGACTTCGTCGTCCTCTTCAATCACTCGCTCGGCGAGGTCGGCATCGCGCTCAGTATACGCGCGCATCGCGTCAAGCAGAATGGCGTGCGCCACCCCGGCGATGCGATCGATTTCGACGCGCGCGGGGCGAAGCGGAACGTCGGCCAGTTTGATACCGTGCTTTGCGATGTCGACCGCGTAGTCGCCCACGCGCTCGAGGTCGGTGGCGATTTCGAGCATTGCTGCAATCTCGCGCAGCTCTCCGGCGACAGGTTGCTGGCGCCAAATCAGCTCGATGCACGAAGCCTCGATCTTGCGACGTAAGTCGTCGATGGTATCGTCTCCCGCCACGACGCGCGCTCCGGCGGCAGAGTCCCTTTTCTCCAACGCCTCAACGGCAATTCGGATGGCGTCGCCCGTCAGTGCGCCGAGGCGAACAACATCTAGCCGGGTCGATTCAAGTGCCTCGTGGTATGCAGTGCGCACCGGACGGTCACCCTCCTTTCAGGGCTCAGTATAGCCGCAAAGGTTCCGCCCGCGCAATTAGACAACTCCAGTCGCCGTCATCTACACCAAAAATTTTGAGGAAGCATTCGTGGAGATACGCAAAGTCGGCGTTTGCGGCGCCGGCCTTATGGGAAACGGCATCGCGCAAACGTGCGCCACGGCGGGTTTCGACGTGGTCATGATGGAGGTCGCCGACGCGCCGCTGCAGCGGGGCGTACAGTCGATTTCAAAATCGCTCGACAAGTTCGTAGAAAAACAGAAGCTCAGCACCGGCGAGCGTGATGCGATCCTTGGACGGCTTACACCGACCACGAACGTCGAAGATTTAAAGGACTGCGATCTGGTGATTGAGGCCATCGTCGAGAACGTCGAGGCGAAGACCAAGCTTTTCCAGGATCTCGACCGCCTTCTTGCGCCTCACGCCATCATCTGCACGAATACTTCGAGTCTGTGCGTCATCGAACTGGCCGCAAAGACGCAGCGCCCCAACCGCGTAGCGGGTCTGCACTTCTTCAATCCGGTGCCGATCATGAAGCTGGTCGAAGTCGTGAAGACGATTGCGACCACGCAAGACGTCGTCGACGCCCTTTTCGATTTTGCGCGCAAGCTCGGTAAAGAACCTATTCTGACCAAAGACTCGACGGGTTTCGTCGTCAACCGGCTGCTGGTGCCGTATCTGCTGTACGCCATCAAGGTGTACGACGAAGGCCTGGCGAGCAAAGAAGACATCGACAAGGGCATGAAACTCGGTTGCGGATATCCGATGGGACCGCTCGAGCTGCTCGACTTCGTCGGTCTGGACACGACGTATTACATCGCACAAATCATGTTCGACGAATTCAAGGATCCGATGATGGCGCCGCCGCCGTTGCTGCGTCGGATGGTGCTCGCCGGCCACTATGGCCGCAAGAGCGGAAAAGGCTTCTATGACTATGCAAAGTAGATCGTTCGAGAACATCTCGGTCGAGTTGGACGGCGCGACGGCGGTTGTGACGCTCAATCGCCCGAGCGTATTGAATGCGCTCAATGCGCAGCTGTTGGGCGAATTGTCGCTCGCGCTCGTTGAACTGGAGCGCAGCGACGACGTGCGCGCGGTTGTCATCACGGGTTCCGGAACCAAGGCGTTCGCTGCAGGCGCTGATATCGGCGAACTCAACGCGCTGCCAAATGCCGTTGAAGGCGCCGAAAAAGCGCGCACCGGGCAAGCGATTACGCTGCAGATCGAGCGTTTGCGTAAGCCCGTCATCATGGCGATCAACGGTTTCGCGCTCGGAGGCGGCTGCGAACTCGCGATGGCCGGCGATATCCGCATTGCTAGCGAGAACGCGCGCTTCGGCCAGCCGGAAGTGAACCTTGGACTCATTCCGGGCTACGGCGGCTCGCAGCGCACGACGCGTCTGCTCGGCAAAGGCATGGCGATGTACCTCTGTCTGACCGGCGAGATGATCGACGCGCAAGAAGCTCTACGCGTCGGCTTGGTTCAAAAAGTCGTTCCTCAGGAGACGCTGCTCGAAGAGGCCAAGAAGATCGCACAAACTATCGCAGCCAAAGCACCGCTGGCGATTGCGGCTTGCAAACGCGCAATCAACAACGGGCCCCATTTGCCGATTGCCGACGCACTGGAGATCGAAGCCCTCGAGTTCGGCACGCTTGTCAACACCAACGACTTCAAAGAAGGCACGAGCGCATTCCTAGAAAAGCGCAAGCCCAGCTGGAAGGCTAATTAGGCTTTAACCTCCACGACAAAAGGAAACGCCGCGGCAATAATAGCAGTGTAAGGTCCCCTTATGGAACCAGAGCCGACGCCCTCTGAACTAATGGCCGCCATCCTCGACCTGAGCCAGGCCGTCGCTAACGGCTTTGCACGGGTAGATGTGCGGTTTGCAGGCGTCGACGGTAGGCTCGACGGAATCGATAATCGCCTAGACGGAATCGATAATCGCCTAGACGGAATCGATAACCGCATGGACCGTCTCGAATACCACATGAACCGGCGTTTCGATTCGGTCGATTTGCGGTTCGATGCATTCGAGCGGCGCATCTCCGCCTTAGAGAATCGCCCCAACGGTTAGGCGCTCACGTTTTATCGAGACGGAGCGTAATAGCGGTATGAGGGTTGTGATTGCCGCCGTTGCGCTCTTCTTCTTTTTCGGCTCGCCGCTCGCCGCTCGCCCCGACGATTTCGGGCCGCGACGCGACGTCGCCCAAGTACGCTCGGATGCGCTACGATTACTGGCGCAGCGCGTTCGTCAAAGCGGCGTTGATCCAAAAAACGTGAAAGTCACCGATGTAGTCGTTGTGCGCGATCAAGCGCTACTATCGTGGGATTCGGGCAAACAACACGGAGTAATGGGCCTGCTTCGCAACCTCGACCGTTGGTGGGGCGCGCTCGACTTCGAATCGGTTGACGATATTGACCAGCGCTCATTGAAAGGGCACGGCTTTACGGAAGAATTCGTTACCGTAGCTTCAGCCCATAATAGCGATGTGGCAAAGTCGAAAACAACTGCGCCCAACGCCGGCGCCACCGACAAATCCCATGGACCTACGGGTAACGACGACCCCATACAACCCGCCGGCGCAACGTTGTGGCCCTGGCGTCAGAATACTGCCGGTTACGATATCCACGTATCGTATACAAAGAATGATGCTTCGCCAGGAACGAAGTTCGCGCGAATCTATGCACGAGCGCCTACCCCCGCAGAAATGCTGCCCAACCCGCCACCGCCGCGCAATTGGGGCGGACCGACGGACGTGTGCTATTTCGATCTCGAGGTCGGCGGTGCAAAGCCTGTAACGTTCCAAAACGGCACGAAAGTTGACGTTTGGTTTCCGTTCGTTTTGGACGACCAGCTGCGCTACCGGTTATCGTTCGTGAGCGCCGGCAAAATCTATCAGCCGATAACGGGCAAAATCTTCGACAACGTTCTGCACTTCGAGCTGCCATCTTTTGCGATCGCTCCGGGAAAAGCGTTCCAAGCAGAGATCGAGGGCTGGTGGTAGTTACTTCAACATCACTTGTTCGGCAATCGGCCCCAGCGCGTCCGCGGGCAGAAACGTCAATGCACCGACGACCAATATTACCGCCGTCAACAAACCGGCAAAGAATGTATCGTCCGTACGGAATGTGCCCGTTGTCTTGTCGTTGACGGGGCGTGACGCAAGCGACGCCGCCAAAGCTAGCGTAGGAATCATCACGAGAAAACGTCCGCCGAGCATCACCACGCCGGTTACCAAATCGTAGAACAGATTTGGTCCAAGACCGGCGAATGCCGATCCGTTGTTCGCCGCTACCGACGTGAACGCGTAAAGAATTTCGGAAAAACCGTGCGGGCCGGAGGTCGTCAGCGTTGCGAGCCCCGGTTTGATTACCGCCGCAACCGCAGTGCCGGCCAATATAAGCGCCGGAAAAATCAACACCGCCAGCAAGGCGAACTGAATCTCGCGCCGTTCGATTTTCTTGCCGAGATATTCCGGCGTTCGTCCAACTAAAAGGCCCGCGATAAAGACGGTAATGACCGCGAAGACGAGCATGCCGTATAAGCCGCTTCCAACTCCGCCGAAAACAATCTCGGCAAGTTGCATGTTCACCATCGCCACCAAACCGCCGAGCGGCATGAGCGAATCATAGGCGAAATTGGAAGCTCCGTTCCCGGAATCCGTTGCAACGGCGAGCGACAGACCGGCATTGTCCACGGCAAATCGCTGTTCTTTGCCTTCCATGTTTCCGCCGGAAACGCCAAGCGCATGCACCAGCGGATTTCCCGCAGACTCTGCAAACTGCGCGCACACAAAGGCTGCGCCGAAGAGCACGAACATCGCCAGCAGAATCGCGCGTCCGGCGCGCGGGCTACCGGTCATGCGGCCAAAAACGAGCGGCAGCGCCGCCGGAATGAGAAACATCGCCAGAAGCTCGAGCAGATTGGAGAGGCCAGTCGGATTCTCATTGGGCGAAGCGGAATTTGCGGCGACGAAACCACCGCCGTTACCTCCCAGCAGTTTGATGGCTTCTTGCGAGGCCATCGGACCGCCCGTGATGCTTTGTACGAAATGTTCTGCCGACGTCGCCGCAATATACGGCGAAAAATTTTGGGGTATCCCCTGCCACGCGAAGAGCAACGCGAACAGCACCGAAAGCGGCAGTAGAACGTAGAGCAAACCGCGGACAAAGTCCGTCCAGAAGTTACCGAGCGTCGACGAACGCCTGCGCGCGAATCCGCGTATGACCGCGATGCCTGCCGCTAGACCCGTAGCAGCCGCCAAAAAGTTCTGCCACGCCAGTCCCATCATCTGGGAGAGATATGACATCGTATTCTCGCCGGCGTAGAATTGCCAGTCTGTCGTCGTCGAAAAACTTATCGCGGTATTCCAGGCGAGCTCCGGCGAGAGACTTGAAAAGTGCTGCGGATTGAGCGGCAACAACGCCTGCACGCGCAACAGCACATAGAGCACGGCCAAGCCAACCAAACTTACGGCAAGAGCTGCGAGCGCATACTCCACCCACGTCATCTCTTGCTGCGGATCGACGCCGCACAGCCTGTACACCGCCCGCTCGACCGGCAGCAATACGGCGCTCAGCCACGTGCGGCGCCCTTCGAAAACGTTTGTTATGTACGGTGCCAGAACCGCTGCGCTGCCCAACAGCAGCACGACGAACACTGCCGCGCTGAGCCAAGTCATTCGCACCCATAATACGAGAATAGCCCTCGTGCTTCTAGACGCCGAATGGATGCCTTATAGGCGTATACGAGCCGATCGGATGATCCATTCGACGGCTTGGCGCCGCAAGCAGCCGCGATCTAGCATGGAGCGATGAGCGCGCTTCCGTCCGGCCCCCAATTCGGAGTTATGCCTTAATGCTTATCGAGATTGGCGTTGTTTTGCTGTCGATCTTTTGCTTTGTGCTGATGGACTATTATACGCGAGCGTGCGAGAAAATCTAACGACATGAAGTTCGATGATATTTTAGGACTCGTACTTACCTTTGCGGGACTCGTGTATTTGCTTTATGCAATGCTCCGTCCGGACAGATTCTAGGAACCTGCAATGACCACTGTCGGCTGGATACAGGCGATTGTTCTTTTTGTCGCCGTACTTGCGGTTACGAAGCCCATCGGCGCGTTCATGGCACGCGTTTTCGAAGGCGAACGCACGTGGCTCTCGCCCGCGCTCGCTCCCGTTGAAGGTTTCATATACAAGATCGGCGGCATCCGCGAAGACGAAGAGATGGCGTGGTATACCTACCTGTTTGCCGTGCTTGCATTTTCTTTCGTCTCGTTCGTCTGGCTCTACGTCGTGCTTCGCACGCAGCAGTGGCTGCCGCTCAATCCCCAGCACTTTCCGGCGATGGCGCCGGATGCTGCGTTCAACACCGCCGTCAGTTTCATGACGAACACGAACTGGCAGTTCTATTCGGGCGAAAGCACGATGAGCTACTTTTCGCAAATGGCTGGACTCGCGTGGCATAATTTCGTTTCCGCTGCGGCCGGCATCGCTCTAGCCATAGCGCTCATTCGCGGTATCGCGCGCACGACGGTCAAGACGCTCGGAAACTTCTGGGTGGACCTCACGCGCGCGTGCCTCTACATCTTGCTTCCGATCTCGATCGCCGGATGCCTGATTCTCGTTTGGCAGGGCGTTCCGCAGAACTTTCACGCGTACGAAACGGTAAAGTCCGTCGAGGGCTTCTCGCAAGCAATTACGGGCGGACCAATGGCTTCGCAGGAAGTCATAAAAGAGCTCGGCACCAACGGCGGCGGCTTTGTCAACGCAAACTCCGCGGCGCCGAATGAGAACCCGACACCGTTCTCGGACTGGTTCGAGATGTTCCTCATTCTGATCATCGGCGCCGGCCTAACGTACACGTACGGCAAAATGGTGAAAGATACGAGGCAGGGCTGGGCGCTCTTCACCGCCATGTCGATCCTATTTTTCGGCGCCTTGATCGTCGTGTATTGGGCCGAGGCGGCCGGCAACCCGCTGATCCATGCGCTCGGTGTGATGGGCGGAAACATGGAAGGCAAGGAAGTTCGCTTCGGCATCGCAGCATCCGCGCTGTGGGCGAACGTTACCACCGCGACGTCGTGCGGTGCTGTGAACGCGATGCACGATTCGTTCACAGCCATAGGCGGTCTGATCCCGCTAGTGAACATGCAACTGGGCGAGATCGTCTTCGGCGGTGTCGGCAGCGGCCTGTACGCAAAACTCATGTTCGTCATTCTGACGGTGTTCATCGCCGGTCTGATGGTGGGACGTACTCCGGAACTACTCGGTAAAAAGATCGAACGCCGCGAGGTGACCTTCGCAATGCTTTCGATTTTAGTCACTCCGCTGCTCGCGCTGGTGCCCGCTGCCGTAGCGGTTCTGGTTCCAGCGGGACTGGCAACCTTGAACAACGCCGGCCCGCACGGATTCTCCGAAATCTTGTATGCGTACACGTCGACGAACGCAAACAACGGCAGCGCGTTCGCGGGTTTGAGCGGAAATCTGTTCTACAATTTAACCACCGGCACCAATATGTTTTTCGGCCGATTCGCGGAGGTCGTTCCCGTTCTCGCGCTCGCAGGCGCGCTCGCAGGAAAACGAGCCGTACCCGAAGGGCCGGGAACCTTCACGACCTACTCGCCGATTTTCGTTGCGCTGCTCATCGGCACGATCGTCATCGTCGGTGCGCTGACGTTCCTTCCGGCCGACGCACTTGGTCCTATCGTCGAGCAGCTGTTGAGCCTACAAGGAAAGACGTTCTAACATGATTCCGCAGCGCCGCATAGAGCGCCGTCCTAAAGCCCGTTCGCTGTTCGATCGCGCAATAATAGGGCGTGCCGTCGTGGATTCATTCAAGAAGCTCGATCCGCGCTGGCAGGCGCGCAACCCGGTCATGTTCATCGTTGAAGTCGGCGCACTCGTCACGACAATCTTTTTCGTGCGCGACGTGGCGGTTCATCAGGGACAGGTGGGCTTCGACTTCGCCATTGCCGCTTGGCTGTGGTTTACCGTACTCTTCGCAAACTTCGCGGAAGCCGTCGCCGAAGGACGCGGCAAAGCGCAAGCCGACTATCTGCGGCGTACGAAGTCCGATACGCTTGCCAAGAGGGTGGATGAACGCGGCAATATCACGCAAGTGCCGTCGACCGCGCTTCGCAAGGGCGATCTCGTTCAAGTCGATGCAGGCGATTTAATACCGGCCGACGGCGATGTGATCAAAGGCGCTGCAACGGTCGACGAGTCCGCTATTACCGGAGAATCGGCGCCGGTTATTCGTGAGTCGGGCGGCGACCGCAGCGCAGTGACCGGCGGAACGCGCGTGCTTTCCGATCAAATCATCATTCGCGTGACGGCGAATCCCGGCGAGAGCTTCCTTGACCGGATGATCTCGCTGGTTGAGGGCGCGCAGCGCCAAAAAACGCCGAACGAGATCGCGCTTTCGATCCTGCTCGCCGGATTGACGATCGTCTTCCTTATCGCCGTCGCAACGTTGGCGCCGTTCTCGCTGTATGCGGGGGCGAAACAGAGCCTGGTCGTCCTCATCGCGTTACTCGTTTGCCTCATTCCGACGACGATCGGCGGGCTGCTTTCCGCGATCGGTATCGCCGGCATGGATCGCGTCATGCAGCGCAACGTTCTTGCGATGAGCGGCCGCGCGGTCGAAGCCGCCGGCGACGTCGACACCCTGCTTCTCGATAAAACCGGAACGATTACGCTCGGTAACCGGCAAGCCGTGGAAATTTTACCCGCGGCGGGGGTCGATCCGAAAGATGCCGCACGCATCGCGTTCCTCTCGTCGCTCCCCGATGAGACGCCGGAAGGACGTTCCATCGTTGCTCTCGCGCAGCGTAGCGGCGTCGATGGAGATGCGGTGCTGCCTAGTGGGGCAACGTTCGTGCCTTTCAGCGCTTACACGCGCATGAGCGGCGTCGACATGAACGGCAACCGCATTCGCAAGGGTGCACCGGACGCAATTCTCAACTGGGTACGCGAGCAAGGCGGAACTCCCGCTATGGAGCTCGCCGGTGACGTAGAACGCATCGCGCGCAGTGGCGGAACGCCGCTGCTACTCGCGCGCGACAAAATGGTCTTGGGCGTCATCCACCTCAAAGACATTCTCAAGCCGAACATGATCGTTCGATTCGATCGCCTGCGCGCGATGGGCATTCGCACTGTTATGATTACGGGCGACAACCCGCTTACGGCTGCCGCGATTGCGAAGGAAGCCGGCGTGGACGACTTCCTTGCCGAGGCAACGCCTGAAACGAAGATGGATCTCATCAAGCGCGAGCAATCTTCGGGACGGCTCGTCGCGATGACCGGCGACGGCACCAACGACGCGCCTGCGCTGGCACAAGCCGACGTCGGCGTAGCGATGAACTCCGGCACGCAAGCTGCAAAAGAAGCGGCGAATATGGTCGATCTCGACTCGGACCCGACCAAACTCATCGAGGTCGTCGAGATCGGCAAGCAGCTGCTCATGACCCGCGGTGCACTTACGACGTTCTCGATCGCCAACGATGTCGCGAAATACTTCGCGATTCTGCCCGCGATGTTCGTAACGGCTTATCCTGCGATGAACGCGCTCAACGTCATGCGGTTGACCAGTCCCTCGAGTGCAATACTTTCTGCCGTCATCTTCAACGCACTCATCATTGTAGCGCTCATTCCGCTGGCTCTGCGCGGCGTGCAGTACCGCCCGCGCGGCGCAAGCGCCGTCTTACGCGAAAACGTCCTGATTTACGGGGTCGGTGGTCTCATCGTGCCGTTCATCGGCATCAAACTCATCGATCTCATCCTTGCCGCGCTTCACTTGACCTAGAGATAGCCATGTTAAAACATTTGAGCGTTGCACTACGCATGACCATCGCCAGCATCATCGTCTTCGGGCTCGTCTATCCGTTCGTGATGACGGGATTATCGCAGTTGCTCTTTCCGCATCAGGCGAATGGATCGCTCGTGCGCGTAAACGGCAAAGTCGTGGGTTCGGAAATTATCGGTCAGCTTTGGACCAAGCCGCAATACTTTCACGGCCGTCCGTCAGCGGCCGGCAAGGGCTACGATCCCACCGCGACAGGCGGTACGAATTTAGGCCCGACGTCGAAGAAACTCATCGACTCGACCAAAGCCACGATTGCGCAGCTCCGCAAGGAAAATCCGAACGCTTCGGGCGAACCGCCGATCGACCTCGTTACCTCGAGCGGAAGCGGCATCGATCCGGACATCAGCCCCGCAGGCGCGTATTACCAAGCGGCACGCGTTGCAAGTGCGCGCGGCCTGCCGATCAGCCGCGTCAATGCGCTTATAGCATCCCACGTGCAAGGACGCCAGCTCGGATTCTTGGGCGAACCGCGTGTGAACGTTATGGACCTCAATCTTGCGTTGGACGGTATGCACTAACGAGTTATGGCGTAGAATCGTCCGTCGACGTTTCGTGCAGCGCGGCGAGGATTAACAGCTCGCGTGCACCTGCTTCGATGAGGCGGCGTGCGAATGGGCCCTTCTCCAGCCAGCGCGGATTGCGTAACGCGCCGCCGACGGCTACGGTCGTTTCCGGGTGAGCTCGCGCGACTTCGAGGACCTTGCGCGGCTTATCCGATCCGGTTTCACGGATCCAGGTTCCGCCGTTTTTTTCAGTTTCTTGCTGCAAGTGTTGCAGCGCGGATTCGCCGACCCGGTACTTAGGGTCGGTAACGCAGACGACGGCGAAGCCGGTAGCAAGCCGCCGGGCGATCTTCGCAGACCGCTCGATAAATGCCGCGTCGCTTGGGCGCGGAGCAACGGTGAGCAGCAATCGTTCGAACGGGGCTCTCACGCGCGAGCGGTCCTTGGCAGCTATCGCTTCGCGCACCGCCAGTTCGCGCAGCGCCCGCAGGTTATTGACGGTGAAGAAATTCGAAAGCGCGGCATCGATACGTTCGGGCGGATAAATCTTGCCTTGGCGCAAACGTTCGCGCAGCGTCTCCGGCGTAACGTCGATGAGAACGACTTCGTCGGCAAGCATGAGTATTTCGTCGGGCAGCGTTTCGCGTACGTCGGTGCCGGTCAACCGCAACACAGCGTCGCTGAGTGCCTCGAGATGCTGAATGTTCAGCGTCGTGATGACGTCGATGCCTGCCCGCAAAATTGCCAAAACGTCTTCGTAACGTTTGCGCGCTTGGAAGCCCGGAGCATTGGTGTGAGCGAGTTCGTCGATGAGCACGACCTTCGGCTTGCGCGCGATAACGGCATCGCGGTCGAGCTCTTCGTACGCGACGCCCCCGACGACGACTTTCTTGCGCGGAATGATCTCCAAGCCGGCAGTCAGTGCGGCTGTCTCTTTGCGGCCGTGCGTTTCAATGAAACCTGCAACGACGTCGACGCCTTCGCTGAGCAGTTGATGCGCGCGGTCAAGCATCGCCATCGTTTTTCCGGATCCGGCTGCCGGACCGAGAAAAACGGTGAGTTTACCATATCCCGCACGCATTCGGTCGCCGAACACGCGCGCCGTCCTCTCTTCCGTTTCCGGCGCGGCCGTCAGAAATGTCTGTCCAACACCAACTATGAAGACGTCGCGATCCAGCCGCTGGTTTGCAAGCGACTTTGCGAGCTTTCCCAGGGGAACGGCGATCAGCGACGCGCGCAGTTGATCGAGATCGCCGCACAGCTCGGCGGAATCCCCCGCCAGGGTTTCGGCATCGAGATCGTGCGCGATCGGTTCAATTTCCTCAAGAGGTACGGACGGTGGATAGTACACCTCAAGAGCCAGGTCGAGCGCGTGCGCGATCGCCGCAGTCCTGCGAAGAAACGGTTCGACCGGAACGCCCGGCAGCACGAGCGCAGCAGCCGTCGATACGCTCCCGGCAGAAACCGCGGGAATCGTGAGCTCGTCGATTGTCCGCAGCAGCAGCTCGCGCAAAACGTACAGTGCACGGTCGCTGAACGCGCCGTCCAGGGCGCGCTCCACATCTTCGGGGCGAACGACTTTTCCCGAACGCAACCGGCTTTTGAGCAGCGCCGGCGATACGTCCAGCGCTATAACTTCATCAGCGGCCCGCAAAAACGAGACCGGAATGATCTCGCGAATCGGATATCCGAGTACCGTTTGTGCGACCGGCGCGGCAGTTTCGAGATGTGCGATGTTGAACGCGCCGAGCACGGATATGCCGCGCTCGCGCAGAGCGAGAGCGTCTTGCCAGCGCTTTGCATGCACCGACCCCGGCAAATTGTCGTGCGCGAGCTCGTCCAGGATAATTGCGTCGGGATGCAGCGCAACCGCAGCGTCAAAATCGAATTCCGGAAACCATTCATTTTCGATTTTGACCATGCGAGGCGGCACGCGCACGATTCCGTCTGCCAGCTGATCGAGTTCCGGCCGTCCCTTGAAGTCGATCCAGCCGATAGCAACGTTTTTTCCCGCGGCGCGCATGCGCCGGGCATCGTCGAGCAAACGCCGCGTTTTGCCTGCGCCCGCTGCACTAGCGATATACACCAGCAGTCGCGCGCGCGTGCCCAGCTCATCGATGAGTTCTTGAGCTTTGCGGCGGCGCGCCTCATCCAGGTCCAGCGACTCACGAGCCATAACACTTCCTCACTTTGAAGACGCGCATGAAACGCCTGCCTGCGATTGCCGCCCTCTGTTACGCGCTCATCGTCGTTGCTTGGATTGTCGATCTTCTTACCCCGCAGCTCTTCGTTGCAGCTATTTTGCTCAACGGCCCAATCGCGCTCAGCGGCCTGGCTTTAAGCACGCGGCTTACGACCGCGCTGGTCATTTTCGCCGAAATTGCAAACGTCGTCGCGGGCTATGTCAACGGCGTTCAAGCCCATAACCATTGGGATCCCATCGCGATAGGCGACCGGATTCTGTCCGCCGCGTCATTTCTTCTGGTGGGATACTTGACGACACGCGCGCAGGAGTATGCCCGGGACGCCGGCTCTGCAACGGAACGCGCGCGCATCGCGACGGGAGAAAAAACGTTGCGCCGCGCTCTGGAAGCGGTGCGGTCGACGCTGAACGTCGAGCTCGTGCTGCGCACCAGCGTGCGCGAAGCCCTTGCACTGGTCGAAGGCGACGAAGCGATGCTGGTAGTTCGTTCCTCGCAATTACACCTTCCGGATATTTATCGTGCGACTCGCGGATCGCGAGAGGTTTCGGTTGAGCGCCACAGCCTGGAGCCTGCAGAAGCCTCGCTCTTCGCTCGTCCCGGTAGCGACGCAGTGCTGACCGTCGCGCCGGGCGAAGATCCCGTTGCTCGAATGGTGCTCGATGCGCACCACGCCTCCGCTATGCTTTCCGTACGCATTACCAGCGGCGACGCCTCTGCAATGCTGCTGGTTTTCGCAAAGCAGCCTTTTCCTCGCGGTTCCGAGCGTTCGTTACAGGCATTTGCCGAAGGCGCTTCAGTTGCACTCAGTCAGGCGTGGCTCTTCATGCAGCTGGGTTTTCGCAACGAACAGATCGCGTCACAAAAAGACGCGCTCGAAGATCGCAGCCGAGTCATTCGCGATATCGTTTATGCGCTCGCGCACGATTTGCGGACACCGCTTACCGCGCAAAACGTTACGATGCGACAGGCACTCGACGGTGCCTACGGCCCACTTCCGGAACAGTATCGTGACGTGCTGCGCACGACGCTCGCCAGCAATGCAGACGTACGCCGGCTCGTCGAGACGCTCTTGCTCGTGGCGCGTTTCGAATCAGGAGAAAGTTCTTCGCTTCGCGAGAAGGTCGATATCGAACATGAGGCAGAGCGTATCGTGCAAGAGCTTCGTCCAATAGCGGATGTGCGCGGCGTGCAATTGCAAATTAGCGTTGACGGTACTGCTACGGTCATGGGCGATCAAGGCGAATTGCGCAGGGCCATGGCAAATCTGGTCGCAAACGCGATCGAAGCAACGCCTTCCGGCGGAAGCGTCGTCTTGCGCGTTCAGCCGAGCGCAGAGCAAATACACATTGTGGTCGAAGATGACGGCTATGGCGTACCTGAAGAGCGGCGCGCGAGTTTGTTCCAACGCTTTGGCGGCGGCGTTCCGTCATTCGGTGGCGGGACGGGACTTGGGTTGTACATTGTCCGGCTCATCGCGGAAAAGCTCGGTGGAAACGTGGCGTATGCGCCGCGAGAACCGCACGGAAGCGCTTTTACCATTACTTTGCCTTCGGCCGACGCCCCGGTAGCGCATGGCTAATCAGGCTCGCGTCGTCATAGTCGAGGATCACGCGTTGACGCGCACGGGGCTGCGTACCGCATTGATGGACACATTCGACGTTGCCGGCGAAGCCGCGGACGGCATCGCGGGCTGGGATCTCATCGCGCGCGTAAAACCCGACGTTGCGGTCATCGACATTGGGCTCCCCGGCATTGACGGTATCGCACTCACGCATCGCGTCCGGCACGAGATGCCGCAAACGCGCGTGGTTATCGTAACGATGATCGACGTCGAACAAGAAGTGCTGGCAGCGTTGGCCGCAGGGGCGGACGCGTATTGTCTAAAAACCGCGGAGCCCGAACGCATTGTCAGTGCAGTGCAGATAGCTAGCGAGGGCGGCGCATATTTCGACCCGCAAGTCGCCCACCTGGTCTTGTCGCGTTTATCGAGCGGGGAGCCCTCGAAAGTTGCGGATTCCCCGCTGACGGTGCGAGAAACCGAGATCCTGCGCTTGGTGGCGGAAGGCGTCGGCAATAACGAGATTGGCGAACGCCTCCACATCGGTCTGGGCACGGTAAAGGGACACATCCGCGATATTCTCGATAAGCTCGCCGCGTC
>CAZRQS010000012.1:0-29784 GCA_964602255.1 uncultured bacterium
GCTAGTGCGTGACCATGTACACGGCGACCAGGCCCTTGATGAGCGACATCTTGATCTGGTCGTTGGGTTTGACTTTGCTGAAGTCGACGTTCGCGCGATTCGTCGTGACGGTCGTCTCGACGCCGTTGTCCATTTTAATGGTCATGTGTTTGCCGTCGACGACCTTCTCCACCGTCGCGTTATAGGTGCCGTCGGGGATGAGCGACGCGTCGACGGTATTGGCGGCCATAGCCGTAGCCGGGGCGGCAATCGCCGCAATGAGTGCAAGCAAGGACAGAGT
This sequence comes from uncultured bacterium, assembly GCA_964602255.1. Lineage (GTDB taxonomy): Bacteria > Vulcanimicrobiota > Vulcanimicrobiia > Vulcanimicrobiales > Vulcanimicrobiaceae > CAZRQS01. The sequence continues at coordinate 281 of CAZRQS010000012.1, forward strand.
TTTACGCACGATTTCTCCGTTTGGCGGTCCGAGATGATGAGAGTGGGCTGGCCACTCCACTGTGCCAGCTTTCTAGCCTATGATGATAGCGCAAGAGACCCGGCGTCTTCTAGAGCCTGGACGTCTTTTTTCTTATCCGTGAGGGCAGTTTTGCCGTTCGTGGCGACTTGGAATTGCCCGACTAGGCCCTGAAGCTGCGATGCCTGGCCCAGAACCTCGGCGGTCTGACCGGCCACGTCGGTCACCGCGCTGGAATTGGCGCGGCCCAAGTCCGAAGTATGGGCAATGGTTTGGCTGAGCGAGTTGACGGAGAGCTGCTGCTCTTGGCTCGCCTGGGCGACCTGGCCGGTGCGCTGCTCGATCTCTGAAACGCTCTCGAGAATTTGGTTTGACGTGATGGCTTGTTCGCGCATCGTTGCGGCTGCCTCGTGCGTCATCGCGCCCATCTGTTCGCTCGCCTTCGCCAGTTCTTCGGAGGCGCGGGCCTGCTCTGTCGTCGCGACGCTGATCTCACTGACGAGCTGGGCCATCTCGGTTACGCGCTGGCTGATCGTCTCAATCATATCCGTGACCGAACGCGCGGACGCAGCGTTGTTTTGTACAAGGTTGTTCGCGCGCGCCGTCCGGTCGAGAACCGCGGTCGTGCGGCGCTGGATGTCGGCGACGAGCTGCCCGATTTGCTTGGTCGAACTCGCGGAGTTTTCGGCGAGTTTGCGCACTTCGTCGGCGACGACCGCGAAGCCGCGGCCGTGCTCGCCGGCACGCGCCGCTTCGATTGCGGCGTTGAGCGCGAGAAGATTCGTCTGGTCGGCAATCGCTTCGATAAGCCCGAGAATCTCGCCAATCTGACGGGACGCTCCGTCGAGGCTCTGCATTTCGCTTACGACGTCGGCAACCGTGTCGCTGATGCTCGACATACCTTTGGAAAGCTGCGCGACCTCGTTGCGGCCTTCGCGAACCTGTTTGTCGGTCGTCGTGGATTCTTCGCGGACGCGTTGGGCGTTGCCGGCGACTTGCACGATCGACGCGGACATTTCTTGGGTATTGGCAACAGCCTGCTCGACGACCGTCGCCAGATTCAAGAGGTTCTGATCCATCTCTTGAATCGAAGCGGTCATCTGCGCTACGGCGCTTGAAATATCGGTGACGCGACGCGCAACCTGCTCCGCGTTGTCCGCAACGGTACCCGCCGTCGCCTGAACGGACGTCGAAAACTCGGATGCGCGCGCGAGAGCGGCGAGTTCTTCCGAAACGCGAGCTTCGACTTGACGCGCGGTGTCGTTCGTATGCGAGCTCGCGTTTTGCACCGTCATGACGGCATGCTGAATCGTCGAGATGATCTGCGCGAGACGATCGGCGAGCTGATCGACCGCTTGTCCTAAACGTCCGAGCAGATCGCGGCCTTCCCAGCCGACGCGCACGGTCAGGTTACCGCGGCCCATCGCTTCGAAGACTTCCAGGCAGCGCTCGAGGCCGACGCGCATCGCGCGGCGGAACCAGCTCATCGCGATGAACGCGATAATGCTTGCGATTATGGCGCCGGCAATCAACACGACCAGCGCGAAGTTGCGCGCCTGCATGAGCGCTCCAAAACGGGTATCCGAATTGTTTTTCAGCGCTTCCAGCAGCGCATCGCCGTCACGGCTCTGTTGGTCGAACGCACTTGCAGCCAGACCTTGAATCTGCTTGAGTGCGTCGGCTTTTTTGCTTTGGGCGAGCAGCCCGACCGCGGCGAGCGCTTGGAAATCGTAGACGTTCGCGCTTCCTTGAAGTTGCTTCTTCGTATCGCCGACGAATTTGTCGACCAGCGGTTTCACCGCGGAGTCCGTACTCGTGAGCTCGGCCATTTTGCGCGAGTCATCGGGAAACTGTCCGATCATCGCTTTGGCTTTTGCAAGCGACGCCGCTGCTTTCACCGGATCGGGGTTCGTTGCCGCGTCGATTGAAGCGGCGCGAAGTGCGTCTGCGTCGGATGCAACCTTCACGTATGCAAGCTCGCCGCGAATGATCGTGTCATGTAGAACTTGTGCTTGCTGCGTGATACCGGTCATGGCCCACATGGCTACCGGAATGATGGCAATGACAACGAAGATGACCAGGGCAAAAGCGGAGGTCAGCCCGCGTTCAAGACTCGTGCGCTTCGAACTCATACGTGCTTTTATGTCGGCCGGACTGCGCAAAAGATTGAGCCGTTTAACCCATTAGCGTTTCGATACAATGTTTGCGCCGAATGTACATCAAAAGTGCGCGTCGATTTCACTTTCCTCTCCGTCAAACGCGCCCTATGCACAGGTTGCTCGCAAGGATACGGGCGGCGCTGAGCTAACTCTCCGGAAATCTTGCCAAGACCCGCTATCGGTTGTAGGGTTTATCAGGGCAAGACACAATATATAGGGGTTAAGCGGCTCCGCTAGCGAGCCGCGGCCAACTGCATTTCGGGGGCGTACTAGAGGCGGATGAAGCACGAGACCGTAGCCGGGCTCGATATCGGGACAACCAAAACGTGCGCGGTTGTCGCCTCGGAAGGTCCGGGCGGCCTCGAAATCATCGGATATGGCGAAGCCCCGTCGCAAGGCATGCGCAAAGGCGTCGTCACCGATCTCGATGAGACGATCAAAGCCATCGAAGCTGCCACCGAAAAAGCGGAACGTATGGCGGGCGTTCATATACAGGACGTCTACGTTGCGATCACCGGCGAGCATATCCGCAGCACGAATAATCGCGCCGTCGTCGCAGTTCAGAGCGAAGATCGTGAAGTCGGCATCAGCGATGTGCGCCGCGTCGTCGACGCGAGCAAAATTATCAATCTTCCCGCCGATCGCCAAATCATCCACGCACTTCCGCGCTACTTCACTGTGGACGGACAGGACGGCGTGGAAGATCCCGTCGGCATGGCGGGCGGAAGGCTCGAGGTCGACACGCACATCATTACGGGCGGCAGCACATTCATTACAAACGTGCTCAAATGCGTGCATCGGGCGGGCCTTGAATCCGCGGGCCTGGTCTTCGAACCGCTCGCGAGTTCGGCCGCAACGCTGTTGGAAGAAGAAAAACACGTCGGCGTCGTTCTGCTGGATATCGGCGGCGGCACCACGGACATCGCGGTGTACAGCGGCGGCGGCGCCATCTACACCTCGACCATTCCGGTCGGCGGCAACATTCTGACGAACGACATCTCGCTCGGTTTGAAAACGACTGCAGCCGAAGCGGAACAAATTAAACGTGCGTACGGTTCCGGCACGCCGGCCGACGACGAGCGGAAGTTCCCGGTGAAAACACTGGACGGACGCGCGACGAAAGAAGCTACGACCACGCAGCTGCGTCAGATCGTCGTGCCGCGCGTCGTCGAGACGTTCCGCATGGCGAAAAACAAGATTATCGAGAACGTGCCGCGCGATTTAGTACTCGGCGAAGTCGTCGTTACCGGCGGCGGCGCGCATCTGCTCGGCATCGAGCCGCTCGCAGAAGAAGTTTTTGGATTACCGGTGCGCGTCGGCGTACCAGGCTCGGTCGGCGGATTGACCGACGTGCTCAAACAGCCCGAATACGCGACGGCAATCGGGCTCATTTTATTCGGTCCGGGCGGCGGACTGGAGAATCGCCAATACGTTCGGCGCAGTCCGTCGGTCTTCACGAAGATTCGTTCGTGGCTCGGCGACCTGTGGAATTAGAAAACCCGGAATGGCCGGAGCAACCCTCACTTTTTACGGAGGCGAGAAATCAAATGGCTGAAGCGAAGCGCTACGTCCCTGATCACGCGGCAGCGATCAAAGTAATCGGTGTCGGCGGCGGTGGTTGTAATGCCGTGAACCGCATGGTCGAGGCCGGTCTTTCCGGCGTCGAATTCTTCGCGGTGAACTCCGACGTTCAAGCGCTGCGCAACGCGATGACGGAGAACACCGTGCAGATTGGAAGCAATCTCACGCGTGGTCTCGGTGCAGGCGCGAATCCGACGCTCGCGCGTGAAGCTGCCGAAGATTCGCGGGAAGACCTCGCGATGGTCATCGACGGCGCAGATTTGGTGTTCATTACAGCCGGCATGGGCGGTGGTACGGGAACGGGCGCGGCACCCGTCATCGCGGACATTGCGCGCGAGAGCGGAGCGCTGACGATCGCGGTTGTCACGAAACCGTTTGCGTTCGAAGGCCGCAAGCGCATGCAAGCCGCCGAGAACGGCATCGCGGAGCTGGAGCAGAAGGTCGATACGCTCATCACGATTCCGAACGAGCGCATTCTGCAAGTTATCGAGAAGCGCACGCCTCTCAACGAAGCGTTCTCGTACGCCGACGACGTGCTGCGCCAGGGCATCCAGGGGATCTCCGATCTCATCACGCAGCCGGGCCTCATCAATCTCGACTTCGCGGACGTGAAGACGATCATGAGCGACGCCGGAAGCGCGATGATGGGCATCGGCGAGGGTTCAGGCGAGCATCGTGCAGCGGACGCAGCGCAGAAGGCGATCGCCTCACCGTTGCTCGAGACCACCATCGACGGCGCGCGCGGCGTGATCTTCAACATCACCGGCGGGCCCGACATGGCGATGTATGAAGTGAACGAAGCCGCCGAGATGATCAGCCGCGCCGTCGACAACGACGCGCAGATTATCTTCGGCGCAAGCATCGACCCGACGATGTCGGGCAAAGTGCGCGTTACGGTTCTCGCGGCAGGGTTCGGCGCGTCACGCGGTCACTCGCGCGCCGCCAGCTCGTTCAACTTCGCCGACTCGAAGATCGACGCTGTTGCGCCGCTGAACATGGATGATATTGAAGTGCCGGCGTTCTTACGGTATCGCGGCTAGGTATAAGGTCCTACGCACGTAGCATTTTGAAGCCCGGGAATACTTCCCGGGCTTTATCTTTCTTAAGCAAGCGCTAACGCGTTCTTTCTTATTGTCTGTTAGCATGGACTCTGCTCGTTACTTCGCCGTTACTTCCAATGGAGTGGTTCATGCGCAAAGAAGCGCTCATCTTCGCATTGCTGGCTTTCACAATTCCGGCTGCCGCCTGCGCAGCGCTCGTCGATCCGTCACTGATTCCGGACGGAGACTACACCGTAGTCGTCGAGAAGATCGTCGACGCCAAGCACATTGTGGTGAAGATGGATAACGGCGTAGAGGCGCAGATTCCGGCGGCAAAAAGCATGTCGTTCGATCCGGGCGTTCACGTGACCAAAGCGAAAATCTTCGTCTACAAAGGCGTGGTCATTACGTATAAGCCGGAGTAGACGCTGCTACTCGCCTTCGCCGGCCTTCTTTTCGCCTTCGTCCGGTTTTCCGAAGATCAGCAGCGCCAGCAGAGCAGCAAGTAATGCTCCGATGCTCGGGCCGACGGCGTAGATCCAGACGATACCGTACTGTCCGCCCAAAATCTGCGGTGGGATGGACCGCCCCGGATTCATCGACGCGCCGCTAATCGGACCGGCGAAAAATCCGCAGGTGGCCACAGTAAGGCCGACGGCGAGCGCAGCTTGTTTTCCGACCACCGCGTGTTGCTGGGCGGTCGCCAAAATGATCGTCATAAGCAAGAACGTGACGATAACTTCCGTGACGACGGCTTCGAATTGCGTGAAGTGCGGTCCGGGATGGCTTGCCCCCAGCGAAATCTGCCGGCCCCAAAGCGCGAGCGCTAAGAACGCGGCGCCGAACCCTCCGGCGAACTGCGCGATCCAATAGAAAAGCATTTGCACCGCCGGCAAGGCGCGGCGAACGGCAAAACCAAGCGACACCGCGGGATCAACGTGCGCACCGGATACCTCGGAGAACGCGTAGATTAGCGCCGTCGTAATGAATCCACGCGCTAACCAGCGCGACACCGAGTCGACATGCTCGCCGGTGTAGTACAGAATGTCAACCGACGTCGGTACGAGCGTGGCGAAAAACGTGCCGATGAATTCTGCGAGCAGTTTTTGCCACAGGAGCGGTTTGCGTTTAGGCTTTTCGGAGTCGCCGGCCTTGTCCATACTGTGGTGATTGCCTGCGCTTAGGGGCAACTAAACGCTCAAAGCGCTGGAAGCGGAAGAAGAGCACAGGGCAGCGTACTCCCTGGCCGATGAAATGCCGGATCTTCCTTGCCCTCGCGGCGCTGGTCGCAACGTGCACAGCGCTGCAAGAACAAGCAAGCGCCAAACCCATCAACATCCCCCAACGAATCGCAGCCCAGTACCTGGACGATCTGCACTCCCACATCAAGCACGTGGTGGTGATCATTCAAGAGAACCGCTCGTTCGATAACTTCTTCAAAGATTTTCCCGGCGCGGACTCCACCGACGTCGGCGTGGACTCGCAGGGACCGGTGACGCTTCATCCCGTCAACCTGGATTTACCGGTCGACGTCGATCATCAGCACAAGGCGTTTCTCAAAGCGTATGACGACGGAAAGATGGATGGCTTCGATCGCGTCGACACGTTGCCGAAGCAAACAGACCCCACATTTCCATATGCGTATGTTCCGCGCGAGCAAATCGAGCCGTATTGGGAGATGGCGCAGGCATACACGCTCGGCGATCGCATGTTCCAATCGAACACGGGCCCGTCGTTTCCGGCGCACTTATATCTGATTGCCGGGCAGTCGGACTGGACGGCAAACAATCCGAATCATCTCGAGACCACGCGCTACGCGTGGGGCTGTGACTCTCCGCTGGACGCTACGGTCACAGTGATCGAACCGAACGGCCAAGAAGGCGACGGGGTCTACCCCTGTCTGAATTTTCCGACACTCGCCGACGTCGCACTGCCACTCGGCGTAACGTGGCGCTACTATGCGCCGGGTCTAGAAGACGTCGGAAGTATTTGGTCGGCGTTTGATGCGATCCGGCATATCCGGTACTCGCCGTACTGGGGCAACGTGATCTCACCGGAGACGCGTGTGCTTGCCGACGCGCGGCGCGGTGATTTGCCGAACATTACTTGGGTCGTTCCGGCTGCCCAAAATTCCGATCATCCGTTTCCGAAAGAAAACACTGGACGCGACATTACGGTACAAGGTGCGTACGGTCCCGAGTGGGTGGCGTCGGTCGTGAACTCAATCGGACATAGCCCGCTGTGGTCTTCGACGGCGATCTTTGTGGTGTGGGACGACTGGGGAGGCTGGTACGATCACGTCCCACCCCCGCAGCTCGATCGCATGGGCCTTGGGCCGCGTGTGCCGTTCATTGTGATTTCACCGTGGGCGAAACGCCACCACGTATCGCACGTGCAGCACGAGTTCGGCAGCTTACTGAAGTTTACCGAGTACGCTTTCAACCTGCCGTCGCTGCACACGACCGACGAGCGCTCAGACGCGCTTCGCGATTGCTTCGATTTCTCGCAGCGTCCTGGGCCATTTCACGAAATTCGCGTCATGCGCCAGGCGGCTTTTTTCGAGAACTCGATTGCGGACGGGGCGCCGGACTCGGACTACTAGTATCGCGTGCTGCTCGAATCGCTGCCAGCGGAACGGCTTGCAACGTGCCGCCGCGGCTGCCGATGATCAGCGTTTGTCCCGCAACGATCGGCGAACCGACATTGAACGGCGTGCGCATGTATTTCACACCGATCACTTGACCGTTCGAAGCATTGACCGCCCATAAATAGCCGGCAAGATCGCCGAAGTACAGCGTGCCGCCCACGTCGACGATTCCGCCTTTGACCGGTGCGCGCGTGTTCATGCGCCATTTCGTTTGTCCGCTCACGGGGTCGATTGCGTGCATGACCGGCGCTACGGAACTGCCGATGTACACGGAATTTTCAGCGAACATCGGGATGGCCGACTCATTGCGGATAGGGATCATCCCTTGATCGAGTGGCACGTCCCACACTTTCTTGCCGCTGCGCACGTCGATTGCAAACGCCCGGGTTTGTCCTTGCCGTTCCGTTTGCATGGGAACAGCTGACGTCGGCGGTACCGCGTAGTCGCAATACACGCGCGAGCCGTCGGTCGCAGCCGGGCAGTCACCTAAGCCGCCGGAGACAGAGGCGAAGTCGGAACGCCAGATTACCGAGCCGTCTTTGGAATGAAGCGCCCAAACGGCGGTCGGATCGACACCGGAGGTGACAAACGCGTCTCCACCGATTGGGATTGCTGCACTCATCGATGCAATGGAATGCAAGGTCCGCTGATACGCCAATCGCCCGGAAAGCGGATCGAGCGCGACGACCGTTCCGTACCCATTGTGGTGTACGAGAATGCCGTTAATGACGGCCGGCGAGGGCATACCGGACCCGGGCAATTGGTAACGCCAAACGAGTGCACCGGTATTCGCGTTGAGCCCCAGAAGCGCATTCGGCGGAGTCCCGACACGAATCGGATGTGAAGGCGAAGCTGAGCTGGGACTATTCTCGTTCCCTTCGCCGACGATAACCGTGCCGTGATAGACGATCGCCGCCGACATGATCGGATTGTCAAAGTGGTGCTGCCATTTGACCTTGCCGGTCGCCGGATCGATTGCGTAGACGTCCCCGTGGTTATTTCCCACGTACAACGTGCCGTTTGCCATCGTCGGGGAAGAAGAAAAGCCGCCGTTCGTGACCAGATGCCACGACGCAGAAAGCGTGCCGGAAAGCACGGCATTGCTTCGCCCGTAGAGCCGGAACTGCGTCCACTCGGATGGGCTGACCACCGCGTTTGCGGCCAGCGCCACGGCCACCGCGAGAAGAATCGCTTGCACGGATCAATGGTACCGCAAGACGGCAAGGAGCGTGCAAAGCCACCCGGTTCCAAACAGTGCGCCGCCTGCAACGTCGCTCAAGTAGTGCGCACCGAGCGCAAGCCGCGACCAGATGATCCCTAGCGCCCAAAACACAAAGAGCGCCACGACCGGATATTTCACTGGATCCGGCAAGGCGCTAAGTGCAATCACGATCGACCATCCCATAAAGGAAACAATGGCCGTAACTGCATGTCCGCTGGGGTACGAAAGTCCCGCTTCAAGGCCAACGAGCCAATAATCCGGTCTCATGCGGCCGTAAACGCGCTTAAACATTTCAACGACGACTTGCGATGCGATCTGCGAACCTGTCATCAACAACGGAATCCACAGCGGCAATCGCGCAATCGCGTAGACCGCAATTGCAATAACGTAGCCAATCCAAAGCGCGGTCGAACGGCCGGACTTCGTGAATATCAGCGCAAGCGGAGTAGCTTGTGAGCGAAAGTAGACGGCCCGCGCGTCGAGCGCACCGAGCGGGCGGCGTGAGACAAAATAACCGAGAACCACAAATAGTGCAAAGCACGTAAAAGCAACAACACCGAGAATCACGGCACGAGCACGCGCAGTGCTTTGTGCGCGACTTTGAATTTTGCGGGCGTTTTACCCAGCGGGTGGCCATCGATGTTCAACGGCTGTTTGGGTTTGGTTTTGATCGTGAGTTTCGGCGCGGAAAAATAGTGCGCGTTTTCAAGTTTCAGCTGCTCGCCGCGTAACAATGCGGCATTCATTGCGATGACGTCCGCCGGTGTCTTACCTTCGGCTGAAAAGAAGGAAAGATTTCCGCTATCGAGGCCGGATTGCGGCGTGAGCGGCTGCCAACCGTAATACCGTCCGCTCGCGACGACTATGGCTTGATACGTCTCGACTTTCAAATCGCTGCCCGGCCATTTCACGTGTAATTCGAACGGGTTGTCACGAAGCATCGGAACGATAGCCGCTAGGCCGTACGCTACCGGGCCGACGATCTTTTTCAGCGGCGTGGGCGTAATCTTCGCCGCTTGGGCAATAAGGCCGATAGTTGCAGTATTTGCAAAATATATGCCGTTTACGACGCCGACGTCGATAGCGATATCTTTGCCATTCACGATCGTCTCGATGGCGTGCTCGATGTCAGCCTTAATGCCCAAACTGAGCGCGAAGCTGTTGCCGGTGCCTGCCGGCACAACGGCTAGAACGGAATCCGTATGTACGAGTTCGGCCACTGCGGCGCTTTGCGAGCCATCCCCGCCGACGACGGCGATGACGTTCTTTCCGGCTTTCGCCGCCTGGCGAATGCGCTTCTGCAAGTCACTGCGGCTCTTAACCATGTGGGCCTCGGTAATTGCAACCCCGCGTTTGGGCAGTTGTTCTTGCAGCCGCGCATAGTATTCCAGCCCATGACGCGAGCCCGCCCTGCAGACGATAGTCACTTCACGCATATAAGTGCTTTTCCCATATAGTGGTCCGCATCAAGAAACCCGGCTGCGGTAATGTGCCCGTGCTATGAAAAATTGGGACATTAAGTATCCCTTATGTCCAAAATGTGTCCAAACTATTGACACAATATGATAAATCTTTACTACGGGCTTAGGACGTTCGCCCTACTGCATTTTGCCGTTAGCCGAAGGAGCGGGTGTGAGCGCGACTGATAATGCGACAATTGAACTCTTCGATGTTGCTCGTTTCAATTTAGAACCTGAAGCGCTTCGCCGCGTGCCCCGAGCCCTGGCTCTTCGCCACGATATTCTCTCTCTCGCAAGCGAAGGAAACGAAATAACGATTGCGCTGGCGGATCCAAACGACCGCGAAACGATCGAACGAGTGCGTCTGATAACCGGAATGCACGTACGCACCGTTCCCGCGCAGCGCGAGGTTATTCGGGCGCGTCTATGCGAAGCGTATCCGGACCATGGCACGCGCGACGAAGCGCCGGCGGTGCGCGCTCTTGACGAGATTCATGCCTTGGCCGTTGAGCGGCTCGCCTCCGACATTCACGTAGAGCCATCGCGTAACGGTGGACGCGTGCGCCAGCGTGTAGACGGAGTTCTGTGGGAGACGCGCGCGCTCAACGCCGATCTTTACGGACAGATCGTTTCGCGCGTCAAGTTACTCGCCGGCATGGACATTGCCGACAAGCGTCAACCGCAAGACGGCCGTTATGCAATCGAATTGCATGGACGTTCCGTCGACGCGCGCGTGAGCTCGATGCCGACGATTCTCGGCGAGAAGCTTGTGATGCGTTTGCTCGATCACGGTACAGACGTTCCGAGCCTGGAGCGCTTGGGCATGCCGGAGCAGTACCTGCAGCGCTTTCGCCGCATCGTTCATGCTCCGCACGGGTTCGTTGTTGTCTGCGGGCCGACCGGGAGCGGCAAAACCACGACGCTGTATGCAGCAATGGCCGAGCGCAACATTGACTCACAGAACCTTTGCAGCGTTGAAGACCCGGTCGAGATTCGTATTCCCGGCGTTGCGCAGGTGCAGGTGAATCCGCGTGCGGGGGTCACCTTCGCCTCCGCACTGCGCGCGTTTTTGCGTCAGGATCCTAACGTCATCATGGTTGGTGAAATGCGCGATGAAGAGACTGCCGCTGTGGCGTCTTCCGCTTCTTTGAGCGGTCAGCTCGTCATGACGACGTTGCATGCGAATGACGCTCCAAAAACTATCGACAGGCTCGTGGAGCTGGGCGTCTCGCGACACACCATTTCCGCTGGATTAACCGCCATAATTGCCCAACGCCTCGTGCGCCGTTTGTGCCCTGATTGCAGGACGCCGATAGCGATATCAGCCACGACGGCTCGAGAGTTCAACGTGCGCGAGGGACTTGTTGCGTACCGCCCTAACGGCTGCGTGCGGTGTGAGAACAGTGGTTACAATGGCCGAACTGCGCTCTTTGAGTGCCTATTCATGGACGACGCAATGCGGGCTCTCATCGCCGAAGGCGGGTCGAGCGTCGCTTTAGCGGAGTTGGCCCGGGAAGGCGATTATGTACCGATGATCGCGGATGGGGTTCGACGCACGCTTTGTGGTCAGACGAGCTTTGAAGAACTACGGCGCGTACTGCTTGTCGAGGCCCAGAAATGACGGCGGCGCTCGCTCCGGTTCGCTTAGCCGAGTTGCTCCATTTAGCGCGTTTGCGTAACGCTTCCGATGTGCATCTGCGGGCGGGGGCACCCCCGGTCATACGTGTCGATGGCGCGCTGGAGTGCCAAGAAACGCTAGCGCCCAGCGCCGGCGAGATCTCCGCGATGACCTCGGCAATGTTATCGAATGCGGCGCTTGCGCATCTACATGACGCCGGAGACGTTAGCGCAACATATCGAGACGCCGAGTGCGGGAGTATCCGTTTGCATGCGTACCGCACGGCCGGAGGAATCGCGCTCGCGATGCGGATGCTGGCTACGTCTATCCCGACTCTTGAGGCGCTGCACTTACCGCCGGTCGTTTCAAGCTTTGCGGATAGACCTGCTGGTTTGGTTATTTTGGCGGGACCGACGGGAAGTGGAAAATCGACAGCACTCGCCGGTATTGTGGACCGTATAAACCGCAAGCATGCGAAGCACATCATCACCATTGAAGACCCGATTGAATACGAGCATCGATCCGATCGCGCTGTAATTAGCCAGCGGCAGATCGGCAGCGACGTGCCGTCGTTCTCGGACGCTATATACGGCGCTTTGCGCAGCGACCCGGACGTCATTCTGGTCGGCGAAATGCGAGACCCGGACACGATGCATGCAGCGCTCACGGCTGCTGAAACTGGACATTTGGTATTGGCTACCTTGCACACTGGGGACGCGCCGCAGACCGTGGACCGGATCGTCGGCGTCTTTAGCGGCGAGATGCAAGAGCAAATCCGTATTCAGTTGGCGCAGACGCTTGCCGGGGTCGTTTGTATGCGGCTCGTAGCACGCGCCGGCGGCCATGGACGCCGCTGCGCCGCCGAAGTGCTGATCGCCACCGACGCGGTCCGGAATCTCATCCGGGACGGTAAGACACACCAGCTGCGAAATGTCATTTCGACGTCCCGGCAAATCGGTATGCAAACGCTTGAGGCTCATCTCTCCGACCTGATTGCTCGGCGCGAGATTACGTTGGAAGCAGCTAAAGCTGTAACCGGCCGTGCGGGGGATTTACGCACATCGGAGCGGCTAGGGGCGTAATGGCTTCCCTGTATTATTACACCGCGCGAAATGCAAGCGGCGCGCTTGTACGCGGTTCGATCGAAGCCGGGACAGAGAGCGCTGCTCTTGCAAGCTTGCGAACGCGCGCCCTGTTTGTGACGTCGTTCGAAAGCGCCGCGAGCGCACGGGGTGGGCTGGCGGCTGCATTTCAAATCGGTCCGGTGTCGCAAACGAGTTTGGTCGCGTTTTTTCGATCCTTCGCCACGTTGGTGCGCGCGGGCGTATCCGTACGCCGCTCCCTCGACGTTACGATCGAGCAATGTACCGATGCGAGGCTGGGCGAGGCGCTTCGCGCGGTGGTAGGCGATATCGAAAGCGGTTTGGCGCTGAGTCATGCCATGGCGCGACATCCCAAGGAATTTTCGAAGCTCTATGTCACCATGATAAAAGCTGGTGAGTTGGGCGGCGTTCTCGACGAAGTGCTAGAACGGCTGGCATCAGTGCTCGAGCGCGACCGTGCAGTCCGTAAGCGCGTTATGTCGGCGCTCGCGTATCCCGCCATTGTTGCTTGCGCCGCCATTGGGCTGGTTGTATTTCTCGTCGTCTCCGTCGTTCCGATGTTCCGCGCGATGTACGATCAGATGCGCGTGCCGGTGCCGTGGCTCACCTCGATGCTCATCGGAATAGGAACGTCCCTGAGAGCGCCGGCGACGTGGCTCGGCGCTACCCTCGTTTTGCTGATCGGTGTTTTTCTGCTCGTGCGAGTTCGAGCAACGGAGGCCGGTGCAGTTGCGACGGAAGCGCTCGTCATGCGGCTTCCCATAGTAGGCACAATAACGCGCAAGGCTACTGTCGGCCGATTAGCACGGATGCTGGGAACATTGCTGCGTTCGGGTGTGGGCCTGGTTCCCGCCTTGGAAGTTGTTACAGACGTCGTAGCAAGCGCTCCATACCGGCGCAGTTTAGAGTTGCTTGGGCGGGCGCTGGGGGAAGGTTCGTCTGTATCCGAGCCGCTCTCGGCGAGCGCACTATACGAACCCCTGTTCATACAAATGATCCGCGTCGGTGAGGAAACCGGCGCACTTGACGCGATGCTGTTACGTGTCGCCGACTATTATGATGTCGACGTAGAGACAGCGCTGACCGCCCTTGGATCCACGCTGGAACCGGTCATGATTTTGCTGCTCGGCGGAGCAGTCGGATTCATCGTCGCTGCCATTTTCATCCCGCTCTACACGCTCATCGGAAGTATAAAATGATTGCATTGGATGCTGCATTGGAGTTTTGGCTCAACGATCGCTCACAGGCAAACCGGGACCGCCTCGTAGCGCAATACGGATACTTGCGCGCTCGAGCGGCCCGGAAGTTTCATCGTCCAGGTTTGGATCGCGCCGACCTGGAGCAAATTGCGGCCATCGGATTAATCAAGGCCTGTGACCGTTACGACGCGCGGTTGCAAACGCCGTTCGAGGCTTTTGCGTGGCTGTTCGTGGTCGGCGAGCTCATGCATTACGTTCGCGATTACGAAAGGTTGGTGCGGCCGCCCAGGCGTTTACGCGATCTCGAACGGCGCGCACAGGAAGCGTGTGACGCGCTCGTATTCGAGCTCGGGCGCGAGCCTTCGGCGCAAGAAGTCGCACAGCGCACAGGCGTGAGCCGCCGGGACATCGATGAACTTGTGCTATTTCGTGAGCAGGCAATTCCGCAGTCGATCGATGCGCTCGAGCCACATCAGCTGCGTCCGTGCAGTTACACGCTGGAAGAGCGAGAGGATCGCATGGTGCTCGACGCCGCTCTGGATCGTCTCACAGAGACGGAACGTACAATCATTTTGGCGCTTTACGCTAACGGTTACAGCCAGCTCGAAGTCGCACAGCGCCTGGGGTATTCGCGGCGGCATATTTCCCGTTTACATCGCGGTGCACTAAAAAAGATGCAGCCGGTGTGGGTCTCAACGAACGCTTAAGCGGGCACTTGATCTCTTGCGAGCAACCCTCACCGCAGGAGAAGAAGATGAAGCACCAGCGCGGGTTTACACTGTTGGAGATGATGGTCGTGGTCGCGATCATTGCCATCTTAGCCGGCATATTGATACCGAACTTTACCCGAGCTCGCGCGCAAGCTGCGACATCGGCATGCATGGCAAACGAAAAGACTATCGCAACCGCTCTGGAGTTATATTTTACAGACCATCAGGCGTATCCGGCTACGAGCTCCGTAAACTCCTCATTTGTTGCGACGATGAGCGGGTACATGAATCAAGTTCCGATCGATCCTGCTGCCGGATCGACGAAATTCTATTCGTACGCCACAACGACCACCGGAGGCGTGACAACGTACACGATTACCTGTCCGGGCGCTCACGATCCGAATACGCTCATGACGATTACAGGCGGAGCCACGACAACGAACACGAAGGTCCAATACGATAACCAAAACGGATTTACCACGACTCCGTAAGATGATCGATTCCGTTGCACAGGCAATGAACGCCGTCAGTTCCGGCAGCGTATACGCCTTTCCATTCGTTTTTGCGGCCGGTGCGCTATCAAGCGTTGGACCGTGTACGGCTCCGCGTTTTATGGCGGTCGCGGGCCTAGCGTCGCACCGTCACGGCCGTAGTGCTGCGACTCTGGTCGGCGCGTTCGTCGGCGGACTCGTGGTAATGTACGCCTCTTTCGGTGCGTTCGCATCGCTACTAGGCCGCGCGGTTCAATTTTCCACTTGGGTCTACAGTACACTCGCGTTAGCGCTTATCGTCGCGGGCGCCGTCTCGTTATGGAGAAGCGAGAACGCCTGCAGCCATGAGCATACCCGGTCGCAAAGCTCTGACGCAGGCGCTACATTTTTCCTAGGAGCCACCTCCGCACTCGTCATTTCGCCTTGCTGCACGCCGCTCGTGTTCGGAATTCTTAGCTACACCTCTGCGGCAGGCGAGCCGGTCTACGGAAGCGCACTGCTCGCAAGTTTTGCGCTAGGCCACGCTCTTCCGATTCTGACCGTAGGCGCGAGCGCGGGAGCCTTTAGTGCGCTGCTGACCCGGTATGCCGTCCGACGCGCCGCCGCTGTTTTAAGCGCGGCGCTCATGCTCGCGTTAGGTGCATACTACGCGGTGCTCGCATGACCGAACCGTTTTCGCGAAAGCGCCGTTTTGGCGTCGCTTTCCTCGCAATAGCGCTTGGTGCGCTGCTTTTTCGGTCACAGGTCGCACAGGCGCTGGTCGTTCGGGGCGACGAGTTCGCCTATCGCGGAGAACGCGCGCAGGCGCTTGACCGGTACACGCGAGCTCTCCATATCGATCCGAACCTCTCTGCCGCTGCCGATCGTTTCGTCTTTTTGTCAATGCAGGTTCGGGATACGTCCTCGCTGCGAGCTGCGCTTGATCTCGCAAACAGCTACCTGGCGCGGAATCCAAGCGATGCTACGGTGCTCAGTGACCGTGCCATGTGCTATCTTGTCGAGCAACGCTACAGAAGCGCGCAACGCGACTTCGAACGTGCCGCACGCCTGCAGAGAAGCGCACAAGACTACGTGTTTGCAGGCTGGGCCGCCGAACATGCGCGAGATTCGCTTCGTGCGCGCATGCTCTGGCGACGTGCACTGCAGATAGACTCGCGGTACAAACCGGCCGCGATGGCTATGGCGGAGCATCCCCAATGATGCACATTGCTTTTCTTTTAACGTTCGCGGTTTTTGTGAATGCGGTACTTGTCGCGATCGCGGCCAATACGGCGGCCCGTTTCACTGTGCCGCTGCGATTCACTACTCCGTTACCGTTCGCGGCGCTGGTCACATCAACGCTCGTTCAAGTCTTCGTCGGCTCGCAAGACGCTACGCCACTCGCGGCATTTGGTATCATCCTCGCCATTGGTGCCGTGACGGTGTGCGGAATTACGGATGCGCAGACGGGCCTCGTGTTCGACGCAATTACAATTCCATCGGCTTTCACCGTTCTGATCTTTTACGCAGCGGACAAGGCATTCGTTCCAGCGCTTCTCGGCGCGGCGGCAGCCGCGGGTGCGCTGGGCTTGCTCTACGTGCTCACCTGGGGGCGTGGAATAGGACTTGGGGACGTGAAACTCGGCTTCTGCGTCGGCGCACCTCTGGGCGCCGCGGACGCCATGACCTCCGTCGCTCTCGCATTCGTTCTTGGCGGTATATATGCGTCCTACGTGCTGCTGACGCGGCGAAGCCGCCGGGGAGATGCCGTGCACTTCGGCCCGTATTTAGCATGCGCAATGCTGCTGATCGCAGTGCATCGGGTCGTTGCATGAGCGCGCGAACTCTGCCGTTGGGAATCGACATTGGTGCAACTCGGATACGCGTACTCGAGGCCCAAGTCACGGCTCAAGGCCCGCGCCTGCGCGCAGCCGCCGTGCGAGAAATATCATCGGGCGCGGCTTCCTCCGGTTCGATTCGCGATGCCGAGTTCATAGCGGCACTCATCGACGATGCGCTCGTGGAACTTGGGACACGCGAGCGCCGTTGCGTAACGGCCATTGGAGAGCCCGACGCCTTGCTGCGCTCCGTCCGGTTTCCGAAGATGACCAGCGGTGAGCGGGAACGGTCTGCACGCTTCGAGGCACAACGGCACGTTGATTTTCCAATTGATGAGGCGTTCGTGCGCGTTCATCCCGTCGACCGGGCCAATAACGTTTGGGCTCTGGGAATTGCTCGCGCGGCGGCTGTGACGACCCGTGTTGCGGTGCTCCGCGCGGCAAAACTGAAAGTGCTGGCGGTCGACCACGAATCGTGCGCGTTTGCGCGCGCGCTTCCGCGTTTCGATGCGATAGTCGATATCGGCTACCAGCGGGTGAGCCTCCATGTCATGACCGCGGACGCACCCGTGACGTTTCAGGTGTTTAACGGGGGCGCCGATATCACGCGCGGTATCGAACGCGACTTGTCGGTAGATGAATCGACTGCCGAGAGGCGCAAGCGCATTCTAGGAACTGCGGGCGCTGGAGAACGGGCCCGCACGATTCTAACGGCAGACATTGCCGCTCTTATTCGCAACGCCCGAGCCAACCATGTGATAAGCCGCGTCGGCCTCGTAGGAAACGGTGCGCGGTTGCCGGGCATTGCAGCGGATATCGAAGCTAGCACCGGTGCGCTGTGCGAGGTGCCCGTAGGCGATACGCTTCGCAGTGAGGGTTATCCGGAGGACGTCGTGCGGTCGAGTGCGCCGGACTGGACGCTTGCAGCGGGTCTTGCGCTTTGGGTCCGGCCATGATTTCATTCGACTTCATGCACTCGGCTCGCCCCGACTGGTTACGCGGTCTGATAGAAATACGTGTTCCGCATCGTCTCTACAATGCGCTCTCAGGCGTAGCCGCCGCGCTCGCGATCGTTGCGGGTGCTTGGACTATCGAGCATCACCGGTTTAGCGACGCGCGCGTGATGGAAGCTGCATATCAACGGCGATTCGATAGTAGTGAACGCGCGCTGCAGAAGACCAAGATCTTTTACGATCAAGTTCAGGCACTTACCGCTTTGGATCGGCACGTCCGGCGTATCGTTGCTTCCGGCGACGCGGATGCTCGCAGGTTGGCGGAGATAGCCAATAATCTCCCCGAGCACGCATGGCTAACGTCCATCTCCCGCGATCAGAACGGCGTTGCCCTCGAAGGGCGCGCTCAGAATTTAGGGGTGATCAGTGGTGTGTTGCATGGTCTCATGCGCGCACGAACGCTCCGTAATCCGATCCTCACCAATGCGCAGGCGGTTGCGGAGCCCACCCACGAGGGCATCATCAAGTATGCCGTTCGTTTGGAAGGAACACCGTAGTGAAACTTCAGTTGCAGCGGCGGCCCGGTGATGACGTACGCGCAGTATGGCTACTGGCGATCCTGATCGTTACGGTAGGAGCGTACTGTATTGAAACCCGATACGAGCGCGCGATCGGGTTAGCGCATGACCGGACCGAGGTGCTCTACCGCCGCATGGTGGCGAACGAGCGCATCGTGCAGCAAGCCGGAAGCCTGCGAAAGCTCGAAACGCAGGCGATGAATGACTTACGCCGAGTTTCGCACGACACGTCGCTGTCGGTAAGCACGGCCGCGCTCGTCGCTACACTGGATCGATCGGCGAATCTCTATCATACGGAAGTGACGGGTCTAGAACCCAGTCAGGGTCAAACACCGTCGCTCACGGCAAAGGGAGCAGACGACGATCGGCGCCTCAGTGCTACCCAAATCACGATAAGGGCGCGTGGAGGGTTCCGAAACTTACTGCGTTTCGTCGAAAACCTCTCACACCACGCGACGCTCATTAGCGTTTCCGATACGCAGCTCGTACTTGCGAACCGCGAGAATGACGAGCCGGAGCCGCAGTTGGACGCGACAATTCACGCAACTCTCTACCGGCTGCAAATGCCGGCACCCAAGGAGACGCGCATTGCAGCCGCTCGATGAACGCGTTCGCCGCAGATTGCTGACCGTCTCAGCAATGGTTTGTGCTATCCCGATCTTTCTGGCTCCGCTCGCGGGCCGTACCTCTTTTGAATTGGCAAGTGAGCGTGCTGCATTCAACGCCAGGTTCAGCTCACCTCACATCATGTCGCCGTCGAGTGATTCACCTCTTTTGATCGCGCGAGACCCGTTCGTCGCAGATGCCGTTGAAAAACAGCCGGCGGCGAGCGTAACCGGCATGCATGTCGTTCAAGGACAGCCGACGGGTTTTGTTGTGCCCGCTAGTCAGGGCGCCCCCGGAATAGCGGTCCAGGATGCCACCTTGGAGATTCCACTACTGCGAGCGGTTGCTACCGGCAAATCGTCCCGCGCCATTGTTGAAGAGCATGGACGGGCTCGCGTGGTTGGTCTTGGCGACCTCATTGCCGGCTCACCCATCGTTGCGATCGAGCCAAACGGTCTACGTCTCAAGAACGGAACGACGTTAACGATGACGGCGGAGCATCAGTGAAACGCACGATTGTGGCTCTTTTCTTGATGCTCGCGACCGGTATTCCGGCGGTGGCCCAAACCTCACGCATCAGTATTGACGTCAACGACGCGCAGCTCACCGATGTGATTGCGCTGCTTGCTGCGCAATCGGGTGCGAACATCGTGGCTGACTTGTCGGTGAAACCGCAAAAAGTCACCCTACACTTGCATGACGTCACGTTCAACGATGCGCTAACCGTACTGATTCAATCGCATGACCTTCAGGTCCGCCGCCAAAACGGCGTCCTCATGATCGGTACAAGCGAGTCCATGAATCGCCGGTATGGAGAGCAGAACGATCCTCTTAGCCCAAGAACAGTCGTACTAACACTCGCTCATGCCGCACCCGATGACGTTGCGAAAGAGCTTTCGAGCGGATTGCCGGAAGGCACGGTCATCGTCCCGGACAAGCGAACGCAGAGCGTTATCCTGACTGGCAATAACGATACGATTAGGCGGGCTCGGGATCTGCTCTCTGCTCTTGACGCACCGAAATATGCGGGAAAGAGCGGCAACGTCGCGCATGTCTATCCACTGCGATACGTCAAACCTTCGGATGTCATTAGCGCTCTCAAAGGCGTGCTTCCGGACGGCTCCTACATTGGGAACGATCTGCAGAACGCCATAGTCGTGAGCGGCAACGAAGAGGTTCAGCACACCGCCGAACAATTCGTACAAAGCATCGACGCGCCAAGCCCGCAGGTACTGCTGGAAGTTCGCGTCGCTGATGTCGTTCCCGAGAACCTACAAAGCGATGTGGGTTTTCAATTCGGCGGATATGATTTGGCCGGCAAGCCGATTAGCGGTGCGGCCACGTACGCGTTCGCGCGAAGTTCTCTTGCGATCAATGCGACGCTGAACGCTTTGGTTAGTCAAGGCAGAGCTCAGATTCTCGCCACTCCAAAGCTCGTCACGTTGAATAATAAAGAAGCCGACCTGCTGATCGGACAAACGTACCCGGTCGTCTACTACGACGCACGCCTAGGCGGACAGCAAGTGCAGTTCGTGGACGTCGGCGTGAAGCTACGGCTGACGCCAACCATCGGACAAGATGGTAGCGTGACGGCGGAGATGCACCCCGAGTACAGCGCTATCCAAGATTTTGTCGGCGGCTACCCCGTCATTGCCAATCGCAAAGTCGACTCAACGCTGCGAGTTAGAGATAATCAAACAATCGTTCTTGGAGGCTTGATGCGCGATATCGACTCGCAGACGCTTTCGAAGGTTCCGGGCCTTGCAGATATCCCGATCATCGGGAAGATTTTTCAAAACCGGCAGCGCACGCACGAACGTGACGAGGTGGTATTCCTCATCACGCCTCACGTAATATATCCTAATGGGCCGGTACCGGACCGCTAAGCTACAGGTTTGAGTACGCCGCCTCAAACGAAGGGTTGGCCTCGAGTTCCGCGAGATTGTAGAAGACGAAGATAGGAACGTAGCCTTTCAGCGTCTGCGCCGCCTGCTGTATCCTTGCCGGCGTCTGTGCCTGTACTTCGCCCCATTCCAATTGGCACATCGGCTTGTGATACTTGTTATAGACGTCTGTGGCGATTTTCGCGAAGTCTGCGGGGTTTGAGTCGTACGGGTGTACGCCAACGCAATCGACCGACGATGCCAGCGCGGGCACCGTTTGTGCGAGCCACGAACTGTCGTACCGGTACGTGCCGCCCGAGCTAATGATGAGGCTTGGATTGCTATGGCGCGCACTTTGCGCCACGGCCTTTGCCAGGGTCACGTAGTCACCAGCCGTTAACTGCTGCTGGCTCGAGACGTTGGGCTCGTTTTGGAGCTCCAGCGCGTAGAGTTTCGGTGCGAGTTTACCGACCCAAGCGCTGTCCTGCGCGACGATCGTATTGGAAAATGCCGTTCCCTTCTGGACGTACGGAGCGATGCCGATGATTTTGACGCCGTGTGAGTGATACGCATCAATGATCGCACTTTCCGTTGTAATCTGTGCATCGCTGTCGCCGAGATCGAGACGAACCGTCCGAATGCCCATTGCCGAGAGCGCGGCAAAATCTTTTGACGTCGGCTGCACGAAATCTTGAACGGTAACGGCATAGGTGGTCGTCAAACCTAACGGTGCCATGACACTCGTGGCAGCGGGAATAATTGTATTTCCTTGACCCTGGCCGGCGCTACATGCACAAACAACCACGCTGCTCACAGCGAAAGCTATGAGACGCAAAGCGCTCCGAAACTTGCCCAATGACTCTACCTACGCAACAGTAGCGCCCGATTGCAGGAGTGCGAGATAGATTCGGCACGCGTGAGAGGTTTCGCGTCGATTGGGCGGTAGTCGCGCAGCAGCCTGCGCTACGGCGTAAAGATTGAGAAACAGCGCGAGCAAGACAACGATGCGTTAGATCGCGCATGTGTCCTTAGCCGCCGGGGCCCGCCCGGGTCGAGAGCGGGCCCCTTCGTCGTCTCGTGGAGGGGTGTGCTTAGACGTTAACTTTGGGACGCAGTTCGCCGCGCGTACGGGCTTCTTCGAATAAGTGTAGCATTGCTTCGTTGAATCTCGGTATGTCGTCGGGTTTGCGGCTGGTCGTTATGTTCTGGTCCGTTACGCTGACTTCGTCGACCCAGTTGCCACCTGCATTGCGGATGTCGGTTTGCAGGGAGGGCCAAGAGGTGACGCGCTTGTCGCGCACGGCGCCTACCTCCACCAACGACCACGGGCCGTGACAGATCGCCGCGATCGGTTTTGCCGCATCGACGAACGCCTTCACGAACTGCATTGCCTTCTTGTTGATACGAAGCTTGTCCGGATTGATCACGCCTCCGGGGAGAAGAAGCGCGTCGAATTGCTCCGGTTCAGCCGCATCGAGCTGCACATCGACTTTGAACTTCTCGCCTTTTTCTACGTCGTGCTGCGCACCTTGTACTTGCCCTTGCGCTGGCGACACAATTTGTGTTTGCGCGCCGGCTTGATCTAATGCCTTGCGCGGTTCGGTCAGTTCAACTTGTTCGAAGTAATTCTCGACAAGAATAGCGACCTTCATTCCTTCTAAACGATTTGACGTTGCCATGCCGTCGAATTACCCGCGCATATTCGCGTTAAACAACGTTGCCTGCGCGGGTAGTCAACGGTGGCTAGGCCGCTTCTTATAGACTACATCGAAACGAGAACATCGCCCATTGAATTGTTGCTTGTTGTGGGCACTGTGCTGTAGTGGAAATTGCAGCCGAAGTAATACGTGCCTGGATTGCCTACGGTGAAGACTTGTGACATTTGTCCCATATTCAGCGTACCGGTGGACCACGTCGTGGACGAATCTATTGTCGTTCCGTGTTGCGTGAAACCACTGCTATTGTTGAATGCGGCCGGAAAGCCGCTGCTTCCGAAACCTGATGCCGTATGGGGCGCACCACTGGAATCGTCATTGATGAATACCACTTTCGACCCGTGCATCACGTGAATGACTTGCGCCATGTTGTTGAGCATCGTCGAGTAGAAATACACGGGGCCAAATGTCGGATCGGTGTGCTCGAGAAGCTCAAAGCCGATGTGAATGACTTGCGGCGCAGCGGGCGAGGGCGTGGGTGAGGGTGTGGCTGTTGGCGCCTGTGTCGGTGTTGGCGTGGGCGCCGGCGTCGGAGTCGCCGATGGCGCCGCTGTTGGAGTCGTTGACGGCCCCGGCGAGGGACCTGGATTGTTTGGCGGCGGAGTAACCGTGCTGCCTCCGCCGCACGCAGCCACCATTGCCGCTACAAAAAGGGCAAAAGGAAATTGAAGCCGGATGCACCTGGCCATGTCACATTCCTCCGTTTCGCCGTCAGACTAACGGAGACGAATGAAGAAATTCTGAAAGGTCTTAGTCGCCGGTCGGAACGATGCCGATTGATTCGACCATGAGTACGGTTGACGGCTTGGGTGAACGTGGGCGGTGCACCACGCCCTTGGGAACAGTGAAGCCTTGATGCTGCGTGAGGAGCACCGGATCGCCGTTCTCAACGTCGAGGTAAATCTCGCCTTCGAGTACCAGGAAGAATTCGTCTTGATCGGTGTGCTTGTGCCATGGGAACTCGCCTTCGAAAATTCCTAATCGCACGACGGCATCGTTCACTGTCGTGAGCGTTTGGTTGAACCACGGCGGGTTCGCTTGGACCTCTTGTGGGATGTCGACGACGCGAAGTTGTCCGTACTTGTCGTCTTCGTTGTTGCGGAAGTTTGCGGGCAGAGTTTCAGGCATAGGTCACCTCGTTCGGGGACGTGCTCTTCTAGAGCAGGAGCTGCGCTTCTTGCGCCGGCATCGGGCGCGCGTAAAGGTAACCCTGCGCGTACGTGACGCCCAATTCGGCGAGTGCGCTTTCCTGCGCGTCAGTTTCCACGCCTTCCGCGATAAGTTTGATGCGAAAGTTGCGTGCCAAAGCGACGATCGCTTGGACGATTTGCATCGCGCGCTCATCCTGCAACATGGCTTCTACGAAACTCTTGTCGATCTTCAAAGCGTCCACATGCAGATGCTGCAAGTACATAAGCGAGGAGTATCCCGTTCCAAAATCGTCTAGATGGAGCTGAATTCCCATGGCGTGCAGCTCGCGCACCGGCGCAGCGACGTCGCGCGTGAGACCCATGACCGCGCTCTCCGTAAGTTCAACCTTGAGCGTATTCGGCTCCACGGTGGTTCGCTCCAATACGCTGAAGAGCTCTTGCAGCGAGCCTTCATGCTCGAAGTGAAGCGCGGAGGCGTTGACGGCAATGTGCAGTCCGGGGCGTATCTGTTGCAATGGAGCAAGTTCCAAACAGGCGCGCTCGATAACGTGCCGGTCGAGTGCAAGTATTAAACCGGTGCGCTCTGCAATGGGCACGAAGGAGCTCGGACCCACAAGCTCCTGTTTGGGACGATGCCAGCGCATCAACGCTTCAAATCCGACGATCCGCCGGTCTTGAATGTGCATAATGGGCTGGTATTCCAGCAGCAGCTCATCGCGTTCGACCGCGCCGCGTAACGCGGCTTGAATATCCCGTTGCCGCGACGCCGTTTCACGCAGCGCCGGGTCAAAGGTCACGATTGTCGTAGTCTCGCTACGCTTCGCGTGGTAGGTTGCAAAGAGCGCATCACGGATGACGTTTTCGGGCCGGGTATACTCCGCCGATACTTCCGCGACGCCGATGCCGGCATCGAGATAGATTTGCTCATCACCGATCTTTAGTGCAGTGGCCATCTCACGTTGCAGGCGTTCTGCAAGCGCAAGCGCCGCGCGTCGATCCCCGCGCACGAGCACGGCGAATTCGTCGTCGCCAAGACGCGCCGGCAGGTCGCTCTCACCCGCGCAGCCGCGCAGTAGCATTGAAAAAGAAACGAGCATGCTATCGCCGGCACTGAACCCGAACGTGTCGTTGATGCGGTCGAAGTCGTTCAGATCGATAATGAGAAGCGAATCGTGAGGCATGCCGGCGCGCGTAGCCGCAAGGCTTTGCGAAACGGCCGCGAGTAGGGTGACTCGGTTTGCCAGGCCGGTCAATGCATCCCGCCCCGCGGCGCTGCGTAGCGCGCGCTCAGTGTTTACGCGCGTGTTGATCTCGGCTGAGAGTCGTGCACGTTCACGCTCGAAGTCGAGCGCAGCAAGTTCCCGCGAGCGAGCATGGCGAACGCCAAAGATTGCGGCGATGGCGATCAACCAAAGAGTCCCGGCACTGGCCAATAAGAGATTGACGGGCGCAGGAACACCGCCTAGTACCGACGGCGTGTAGGCGTTAATGATGCTCACCGGTATACCGGCCGCGTGCGTTTGCACGAGGATGCGTGGACCCGGATAGCGCTGCGCGATGAACGCGTTCGCGTCCGAGGTCGTAACGTCGAGGATTCGGCGCGCCGGGTGACGCGAGCGAGCAAACTGCAGTAACTCGCCGGGATTCGGAAATGCGACGACGTGCCCGGTTGTGGTCGCGATATAGTGTACACGTGAAGGCGCAGAAATCCGCGCCAAGAACGTGCCGATCGTCTCCGACGTCACGTCGACGGTTGCAACACCGATCCAACCGTTTGCGGACCGTATCGCCTTAACCGCACTCATGTAAACGTGGTCCGTATCGAAATATGGTTGCGTCATCAGGGGTTGAGCTCGAGCTTGGAAGCCCGTCCGGTACCACGGCCGATTTACGTAGTCATACACCGGACTCGACCATGAATACGTCAAGACGATGCGGCCGTCCGGTGTGCGATGCACGTACGGGTTGAATAGACGAACGTGCGGTGAGAAAGCATAAGGCTGGAACGCGAGGCCTGCTCCGTAAATGACGTCGGGGCGCGTCGCCGCTAATCCCGTTTCGAGAAACCGTTCTACAGCGGGACGGTTGCCGCGTAGCTGCGGAGCCATCGCACTTTCGATGGCTGCCAGTTGCAGCGCGCTTGAAAAATAGCGATCCAGGTGATCGGTCGTAACATCAGCCGCGGCCCTGGCGTTCACGGCAACCTGGGCGGCATTTGCCCGGGCGAAGAATAAACCGTATAAAGCGAGCGCGAGGCTGGCCGCGATCGCAATCGCGATGATCACCCACATCGCGCGGCGTTCCCATCGAAGGAGCTTTACACGTTTGCCTATTCGATCGTGATTCGTACGCGCGAGCGCCACATATTGCGCAATCGCCTCGAGCGCGTCCGCGTCGGCTTCACCAAAACGCGAACGCCGTGTATCGCACGCGGACATCGCGCCCAAAACCGTATCGCCGTAGGGAACCGGAACCGCCACGCTTGCCGCGCCATTCTCGTTGAACACGCGACGGCGCGAGGACACCGCGGCATCGAGCATCGCTTTGGGATCGAAATTGGGAGCTGGGGTTTTACAGGCGCTTGCGTCAATTGCCGTTCCCGCGCCGGTTACGGAAGAAAGAAACGTACAGTCCGCGTCGAGCGCATCGCGAGCAACTTCGCAAGCGCGCTGCTGAAAATATCGAACCGGGGTATCCGAGTACAGAAGCGCGATCAATTCCTGTACTGCTCGCCCATACCGCTCGGCGTGGTCGACGGAGTCGTCCATGTACACCCCGTTCCCAGTTGGCCTTAGGCCATACTACGCATCGCTTGAATAATTAGCGATACGACAACACAAATTACTTGTTATCGTGAATTACGTCTTAGCGGTAGAATTCCGGGGAGTTTTTTGGTCGAACGCATCTTGCGCAGCTCGCACTTCATCAATGTGATCGGCCGCCCACTTGCCTAATGCGCTAAGAGGGGAGCAGAGGGTTCGGCCAAGTGGCGTGAGCGCATATTCCACGCGCGGCGGGATCTCCGCGTACATCGTTCGTTTCACTAGACCGTCGCGTTCGAGGTCGCGCAGGGTTTGCGTCAGCATCTTTTGCGATATGCCGCCGATCGCGCGACGCAGTTCATTAAAGCGGCGGCTTTCCGCCTGTGCGAGCATGCCAATGATCAGGGTCGTCCATTTGTCGGCGATCCGATCCAGGATGGCGCGGGTGGGGCAGTTCCCCTGATAGAGTTCTGCGTCTGTGGGGAGGGCGGTGGTTTCCATATGGTGACTCGGCTACTTTCCGGTGCGTTCTTGTATTTCGTAAGGTGGTATGCGAAAGTGACTGACATGACCATATCACACTGGGTTGCAAACGGCAACCCGGCAAATAAGGGAGAGCCCAAGTGAGCACCACCCAAGTACAAGAAAAGCAAACTTACGCAATCGACCCGAGCCACACCACCGTAGAGTTCATCGTCCGGCATTTGATGATCGCGAAGGTCCGCGGGCGCTTCAATACCTTCGAGGGCACCATCGAGCTGGCGCCCGGCATCGACGTACCCCAAGCCATCAACGTCAAAATCGACGCGGCCTCAGTCGACACCCGCGAGCCGCAGCGCGACGAGCATCTCAGGTCCGCCGACTTTTTCGAGGTCGAGAAATTCGAGCACCTGACCTTCACCAGCAAACGGATCGAGGGAACCCCGGACGACTTCAAAGTCTATGGCGACCTAACGATTCACGGCGTAACGAAAGAGGTCGTCCTTGACGGCGAATTCGAAGGCCGGCAAGCCGATCCGTGGGGCAACGAGCGCGCGGGATTCAGTGCCGAAACGAAGATCAGCCGTAAGGACTTCGGCCTGCTTTGGAATGCAGCGCTGGAAACCGGCGGCGTGGTCGTCGGCGATGACGTGCGTATCGAGCTCAACGTCGAGGCCGTGCTGCAGAAGTGAAGACCTTTGATACCGGCTTACTGATTCTGCGTCTCGCTGCGGGTATCGTCATGTTCCCGCACGGGGCGCAGAAATTGCTCGGCTGGTTCGGCGGTTACGGCTTTGCCGGGACCATGCAATTTTTCACCGGCTCGATGCACATTCCGGCACTGTTCGCCTTGCTGGCAATTTGCGCGGAGTTCTTCGGCGCAATTCTCCTGATTGCGGGCGGGCTTACGCGACTGGCTGCTTTTGCAATCGGAGTGAATATGGTCGTCGCCGTAGCGACGGTGCATTATGCGAACGGGTTCTTCATGAACTGGACCGGTCAGCAAAAGGGCGAGGGCATCGAGTATTTCATCTACGCAATCGCCGTGCTCGCAGTGCTGGTCGTCTATGGCGGCGGGCGCTATTCGCTTGACGCGCTGATCGCAAGGAAAAAAGAGGCTTCAACACCCTCTACGATGCAAGCTGCAGCATAAGATGACGCAGACGGCGATGCCGGCGATGTTTTTCGGCCACGGGAATCCGATGAACGCGATTTCCGACAATCCGTACGCGAAGAAGTGGAACGCGATCGGACGTGAATTGCCCAAGCCGAGCGCCGTGCTCGCCGTCTCCGCGCATTGGTACGTTGAAGAAACAGCGGTAACCGCGATGCGGGCGCCGCGAACGATTCACGACTTCGGCGGTTTTCCCCAGCCCTTATATGAAGTGAGATATCCGGCGCCGGGCGATCCGCATCTCGCACAGCGAGTGCGCGATTTGCTCGCGCCGGTGGTCTCGGTTGGAATGGATGATCGGTGGGGCCTCGATCATGGTGCGTGGTCGGTGCTCATGCACGTCTTTCCGCAAGCGGACGTTCCTGTCGTACAACTGAGTATCGACGAGACACAGCCGCCGCAGGTTCATTACGACCTTGGACAGCGTCTTGCACCGCTTCGTGACGAAGGCGTGCTTATTCTGGGCAGCGGGAATGTCGTGCACAATCTCCATGCGTTCGCATGGGGAGGTCACCCCGTCGAGCCGTTTGATTGGGCACAGCGGTTTGAAAACCGGGTGCGTGAACTGCTGCTCCGGCGCGACGACGCGCCGCTGATCGATTACGAATCGCTTGGGCGCGACGCACTACTCTGCGTGCCGACGCCGGATCATTATCTGCCGCTGCTCTACGTGCTAGGGGCGCGGCGTGAGAGCGACACGATTACGTTTCCGGTCGAAGGGCTCGACGGCGGTTCGGTTTCGATGCTTGCCGTGGACATGCGTTAACTAATCGTTGCAACGCAGGCCCTTGCCGCTCGAGGCAGCCGAGGCCAGCTGCGATTGTTCGATCATGCGATCTTGCTCACACGCCGGACAAAGCGCGCGTGCCGGCACGGGACGCCCGCAGTCGATGCAGCGTTGTTCAAGTTTCGACATTTCTGATTCTCCTTTCATCGGCTTTAGATAGACGAAGGGACCCGGCGTATCTGCCGGATCCCCTCGAGGAATCTTTTGTCCGCAGATATGCCCTATGCGCCATCCTCCGCCGTCGTGAGACGGACGGTGTAATTTTTGCGATACGTAAAAGTTTTCGCGGCATGGTTGGTCATAGGGATCAATAGCATACCATCCGGGTCAAGGCCGATTCGGCTTGCGGT
>CAZRQS010000013.1:0-29724 GCA_964602255.1 uncultured bacterium
GAGTTTTGCTTGCGCCAGATCGTACTCGGTGACCGGTTGCGTCCGCAAATGCTCGAGCTGATCGCGCACGATGGAGATTGCGGAGCTGACGTTGTCCGGCGAAGCGCTGAGTTGTATCTCCAGATCGCCGCGATCCTTATCGCTTTTCATTTGGCTGCCGACGCTGTACACCAGCCCGCGCTTTTGACGCAGCTCTTGCCACAGTCGCGACTGGAAGTAGCCCGGACCACCGAGGAGCTCGGTGAGCACGTTAAACGTATCGTAGTCCCGGCTGCTGCGCGCAACCGCAGGTTGTCCGAGCTGGATGAAGACCTGATTCGCATCGGTTGCAACGTACGCGTGGCCGGTGTGCGGCGGCGGCAGCGGCGGCTGCGAGGTCGAGGGCGTAGGGCCGTCATTGCGCCACGATCCGAACGCCGCTTCGATCGCGCGTCGCGCACGCTCCGGCGTGACGTCACCGACAACAGTAATCGTCGTTAAATCAGGCCGCCAGTAGCGCTTCGTGAAATCCAGTAAGTCCTGACGCGAGATTGAAGTTACGGATTCCTGCGACGGATAGCGCAACGCCGGATCGTCCGAAGGCAGCAAGCGCTGCAAATACGCCCGATTGATCATTTCGCCTGAGATATTCTGCTCGGTCGAAATGCTGTTGGCGAGCTGCGAACGTTCGAGCGCGAGCCAGCGATCGGGAAAAAGCGGATGCTGTTCGCCGTCGGCAAGCAGCGTGAGCAGCGTTTCGAAATCACGCGAAAGCCCATGTGCACCGAACCGCTGGCCCAAATCGACGGATGCGCCGATGTCGTCGGCCGCTTTGCGCAGCTGGTAAAAATCGTAATGCTCGCTTCCGAATGCGGCAAGGCCCGATGCCAAGCGGACCAGCCCCTCTTTACCTTGCGGAATGAACGCGGGCGACGTGGCAATGTTCCCACCGACGTAGACCGTAGGGCGATCGAGTTTCTGTTGCACGATAACGTGCAAGCCGTTCGGCAGTGTAAATGCAACGGGCGAGAGCTTACTGCGAGCGTTCGTCGCCTTCGCGAGTTGTGCACGGATATCGGCCGGCTCGACGATCGGACCATTGGGAACACGGCTGCTAAAATTATCGGACGCCGAAGCGTTGCTCTTTTGCGAATTGTGATCCGCAGGTCGTGCGTTAGGCGTGAGATGTCCGACGACGTTGGGCTTGGCAAGATACGTGCGCGCAGCATTCAGGAGGTCTTGCGGAGTCAGCGCTGCCAAGCGTTGATCTTCATCGCGATCGCGTTCACCCACGACGCCGTACGTGTAACCGACGAGATCGCCGTAACCACCGATGGAGTCGGCATTGTAGACACGTTCCGCGAGCGTAGCACGTTTAGCTGCGGCCGCGATATCGGGATCGAAACCGTCCTTGAGCACTTGGTCCATGGTCGACTGAAAGACGCGCTGCGCCTCTGCGCCGGTATGCCCGGGATTGAGCACGATGTACACGTGCATCAGACCACCGCGCAGCTGTGTGTCGGCGTTTGCTTGAACGGCGAGCGCGATGTTCGTTTCAACCAGTGCTTGATAGAACGGACCGCGCTCGTTGGGAATCAGGCTCGAGAGCGTGCTGATCGCGGGTTCACCCGTTTCGGTGTCTCCCGGTACGGCGTACGCGAGATCGAGAACTTCAAACGGAAACGGGAAGTCCGCCTCTACGGTTTTACCGGTTGCCGCAACCGGATGCACCGGCTTGTACGCCGGTAGTTTTCGCGCTGGAATCGGCCCGAAGTCCCGTTTTGCAAGCGCGAAGATCGCGTTGTGGTCCACATCGCCCGCAACGACCAGCGCAGCGTTATTCGGTGCGTACCAGGATTCATAGTACTTGCGCAAATCGTTGACGGTTGCGCCGGCAACGTCGGAGCGGATGCCGGTCGGCGTGCGTCCCGACGGTGAATCCGGATATGCTGCGGCACGCACGCGCGAGAGAAGATTGAAGAACGGCGAGCTTTCGTCACCATCGATTTCGTTAAGTACCGCACGACGTTCAACCGCCCAATCGGCAGCGTGCAACGCCGCATGCTGCATGCGATCGGCTTCAATTCTCAGCGCGATGCCGACGCGATCCGACGGCATGTCGAAGAGGTAGTTCGTATAGTCGTAATCGGTCGTTCCGTTCATCTGCGCGCCGAGCCGTGCAACGATGTCGGTGAGGCCGCCGGCCGATATCTGTCCCGTGCCGCGGAACATCATGTGCTCCATACCGTGCGCAAGGCCGGTTTTTCCGGGAAGCTCGGCAAGCGATCCGAAACGATACCATACGGACGTGTGCACGACGGGCGCGACGTGATCTTCGACGACGATCACTTGCAGGCCGTTTGACAAACGCGTTTGATACACGCCGCGATCGCCGATTCCCGCATCGACGGTCTGCGCGCGAACGGCGGAAGGCGCCGCGAGCAACGCGAGCGAGAGCATGAGGGACGGGAACAGACGATTCAAGGTAGATCTCCGGAAAACAGGTTTAGGTGGGCGAGGTGCTGAGGGAGACGAGGCTGGGACGCAGATCTCCCACGTCGATGCCGGCACGTTCAGCTAACCGGACGAGCAGCTCTTCCTGCACTTGCTGATGGTAGAGTAATCGCGAAATAGAGTCATGGTCGGCCTCGGCGCGCAGTTCATCGTGCAACGTCTGCTGCTTTTGCGCAACGGCGATTACGAAAATGAGAATCAGCTGGATAACGTTCGAGCACGTGAGCAGGAAGACGAATGGAAACGGATCCCAGTGCGTGATGGTGCCAATGGCCAGCCAAACAATTTGCACGACGATTGCGAGCATGAGTGCCAGCGGCGCGCCCGTCGCATCCGCAACCTTGCGGCAGAAGCGTTCGGTCGGCGAGAGCCGTGCGGCATGCAACACATTGACGTCGTCGACCATCGGATGATCTTCGACGTGGGTGACGGGTCCGTTCATTCTCCCTCCTTTTGTGAAACGCCCAAGTAATACAATGCGGATTCTTCTACGGCGTTGTACGGCAGACAGCCGATAAGTTCCGAGCGGACCACACCTACGCCCGCTTGGGCTGCCATTGCGCGAATCAGCTCCACAATCCGGTAAAGCGGCGTTGCGCGGTAGTCCGTGACGTTGAGTGAGACCTGCACGAGATCCGGCCCGAGCCGCAGACCGAGCGCCTTTAACGTCCGAAGCCCGCCGTCACGTTCGCGAAGGCTGCGCGCGATAGCCTTTGCCAGGCCCAAATCGCCCGTGCCTAGTTCAACATTGAAGGCGATGAGGGTATCGCGCGCGCCGACGGCGATTGCTCCGGCGCTTGTGTGCTTGGCAACCTCGCCGAAGTCCGGGCGCCAATCGGGCAGCTCGAAACGCCGGTCGAGACCCTCGAATTCGCCTTGCCGCACGTGCGCCAGATTCCGGCGAAGCGGCGTGGTCGCGGCCTCACCGTATAAGAAGGAAGGCACGCGCAGCCGTTCCCAAATGGCGGCGGCAACTTCCCGTGCCAATCGCACGGCATCTGCCATCGTCGCATTGCGCAGCGGCACGAACGGCAAAACGTCGAGCGCTCCAATTCTTGGATGCACGCCGGAATGGGCGCGCAGGTCGATACGCTCTACCGTTACTGCCGCCAGTGCGATTGCGGCATCGCAAACCGCCTCGTATCCGCCTGCAATCGTAAGAACGCTACGATTGTGTACGGCGTCGCTCGTGCGATGCAGCACTCGCGCGCCGGCACGTTCGACTGCAGCGACGCATGCGTCGATGACGGCGAGATCGCGTCCTTCGGAGATATTCGGGACCGACTCAAACAAAGGCGAGTTCAAGCGCCTGAGCCACGTCGGTGCAGTTTTGCGGCGTGTAAAGCGTTTGGTAGCCGAGTTTATTCGCTTCCGCGATGCGGCGCGACGCGGCGTTCACCGTGCGGATTTCGCCCGAAAGTCCGAGCTCGCCGAATGCCACCGCATCTGAACGCAACGCGCGATTGCGGAACGACGACGCAATAGCGAGCGCTATTCCCAAATCGGCGGCGGGTTCGTTGACGCGCAAGCCGCCTGCAACGGATGCATAGATGTCGTGCATGCCCAAATGCAAACCCGCGCGGCGTTCGAGCACTGCGATAATCATGGCCAGACGCGCTTGATCGATGTTGTTTGCAAGCCGCCGCGGCGTGCCGTAGCTGGTCTCTCCGACCAGCGCCTGCACTTCAACGAGCACGGGACGTGAACCGACGATACTTGCGACGACGCAAGAACCGCTGCGCTCGCCTTGCGCTTGCCGAACGGCTTGACGCCCGGAAAGAAAGATCTCGGACGGATTGCCGACTTCATGCAGGCCGTCCGAATTCATCGTGAAGACGCAGATCTCGTCGACGCTTCCGAAGCGGTTTTTGTATGCGCGTAAGATGCGGTAGTCGCCGCTCGCTTCGCCTTCGAAGTATAGGACGGTATCCACCAAATGCTCTAGCAACCGCGGTCCTGCGATCGTGCCTTCCTTCGTGACGTGTCCGACGATGAACGTCGCGCAACCCGTGCGTTTTGCAAACTCCATCAGCGCTTGCGTGCAGTCGCGAATCTGCGTGATGCTCCCCGCGTACGATTCAGACTCCGGCAGCCATACCGTTTGAATGGAGTCGACGACGAGCGCCGCCGGTGAAAGTTTCTCGAGATGATCGATCACCGTGCGCAGATTCGTCTCCGCGAACACCAGAACGTCGGTTTCAATTGAAAGGCGCTGTGCGCGCAGCTTTACTTGCGCTGCAGACTCTTCGCCGCAAACGTACACGACCGGCGCGCCTTTGTCATGTCCGGCTCGTAACATTGCTGCGATTTGCAGCAGCAACGTCGATTTGCCGGCACCTGGCGGCCCGCCAATCAGCGTTAGACTTCCCGGAACGATCCCGCCGCCGAGTACGGTATCGAACTCGTAGAGACCGGTGCGCGTGCGTACCAGGCGCTCGTCGTCGACTTGGTGCAACGGTACGGGCGCGCTATCGGCGCGCAAAGGTGCGGTGGCGGCGCTCTTAGCAGCAACGACACGCATGGGGCGTTCATCGAAGGAGTTCCACGCTTGGCACTGCGGGCAGCGTCCCAGCCACCGCGCCGATTCGAAGCCACACCCGGAACAAAAATAGACGGAGCGTGCTTTAGCCACGCCTCACTCTTGTACTTTAATTGGGTGAGACCCTAGTCGGCGACACTCCGTTGGACGACCCCAGCTCCGTCGCCTTGCGCCGCAGCACGTCGCCTTGGAGTGTGCCCGACGCGACGGCATTGACAAAGTTGAGGAGATCTTCTGCGCGCAGTGCAAAGAGCTGCTCTGCCAGACGTGTGCTCAGCTCCATCATCGCCTCGGTTTCGTCCGGCGCGTAATCGCCTTCGTATTGTTCGTTGCGACGAGCGTGGCAAACGACGGCGCCTTCGAGATTCCCGCGCAAGCACATTGCAAAAGCGATGCCTGCATCGCCGAGCTTAGTGTGCATGTCCGCGAGCCGGATGTGCGTACGTTCGGATCGCAAGAACCATATAGCCGGGTCGTCATCTTGCACTTCGGCGGTAAACGCGCCGATGTGCTTGACGCAATGATAGCCGTTCGCCGTTTTCTCGTAGATGGCAACGCCGCGTGTCGCCAGAGCCGTGTGAATCTCGTCCACCGCCCGATCCAATAGACCGTCGCGGGTATGCGCAAACGGAATTTCCTCAATGAACTGACTGAGCTTTTTCAGTGCTTCATGCCGCTTGCGGAATAGCACGTGATTGACGAAATGCTCGAGCTTGAGGTGGACCCATCGCAAGCTCAGGACTATCACGAAACCGATGGGCACCTCGCCCGGCAGCGCACGCTTGAAGTCTTCGAGAAACGTCGGCCACTTCGCGGGATTCGTGAGGTCGTGTGCGGCAGTGGTAACAAATACTTCGGCCAGTGCGATGCCGGCCGAAACCGTACCGATGAGCAGCGCGTAAACGATGATTCGGTTGACGACGAATCCGACGTCCACGACGTGATACCGCGGTATCGCGTAGGTGAAACCGACCGGTATGATGAGCGCCGTTGCCCACAATTCTCCGAAGTGATCGAAGCCGTTGATGGCGCCGTCGATAACAGGGCCTATTAAGCCGAGCGCTATCACGCCCGCAACGATCGCGAGCCGCTGCCGCTCCGGTTCTTGCGCTTTGAAAACACCTACGAGTAAGAGCGCGATTGGCATGACGCCGAGCAGCAGTATTTCAATGACGCCGAGTGCTGGACGCCGCACTACGTCAAGCCAGCCGTCGACATATCCGCGTTCGATGGCCTGGAATCTCGGCAGCAGGGCGCACAGCAGCGCGAGGATGGAAATCGCGACCGCGATCGTTACAAGCGTTTGCGCGAGACGGCGATTGAGGAATGGCGCAACGAGCATGAGCGCCATCGCGAAAAGTGAGAAGTCGGCGAGACGCCGCAACAAAGCGCCGGCGGTCCACGCCTCCAGCATTCGGTCGGGGCTGAGGGCGCCGTAAAAGTTGAGAAAAAACGGCGCCAGGCACAGGCAAAAGAATCCTAGCCAGATCGCTGCTTCTTTTCCGCGCCATAACACGAACAGCCCGAACGTCGCAAAGATAATCTCGTACGTGAGCAGCATTCGTACTTTGTCGTTTGCCCATAACCACGGCATGGTTGAAGATTGCCATGGCGTGTCCGTGGTCGTTATGGCATCCGTCGTAACCGGCGGTAGGTCGCCGTAGCGAATAGTGAGCTGGTGATGGTTCGCTCCCGCGCCTTCATGCAACAGCAGCCGGATCCGGTCTTCGCGCGATTGATCGACCAGATACAAACCCCAACTGCAGCGCGCATCGTAACCCGGCGTTCCCTGACGCCGTATCAAGCAATGACTGGAGTACTGCGGCGCAGGCGTCGCGCTCATGACGAACGGGATGTCCACCGTGTAGTCGCGGTGCTCCAAAGGAAACGGTATGGTGAGCGTGTCCGGCGGATTGAACGGCGCGTACGTTCGTTGCGAAATTTCGCCGACCGCGAAAAGCACGAGTGCGACTATCGTGACGAGCGTCGCAAGCCCGGCAGGCGGTTCAAGTTTCACGGTTTCGCCTTGCTGCCGTTACTCGTAGTTACGCGCTGCGGAGGTGGCGGCGGTGAGCTCCAGTCCTTCCCGCCGGCGCTGCCGTCGGCGGGATGTCTTCCACTACTTTTGTGAATCACGATTTTTTCGCCGCCTGCAGATTTCCCCGGCCGGTCTGAGGCCTCTACCGGTGGCGGGGCCACGTTTGCTGCAATACTCGATGTCCCGACGGTAAGCGCTTCCGCCTGCATAACAAATGGACTCATGCGATAACCGACGTGTGCGTTCAGCTGTTTTGCAGCCGCAGCGCGATACTGCTTCGCGAATTCGTCCGTCGGGTCGATGCGCAGCGCTGCCGCCTCGTCCGCGAGCGCGCCGCGAAAATCGGCCAAGTAATACTTTGCAGCGCCCCGATGCGAATACGCAAAGCCATAGTCCGGCGAGTAACGAATTGCCGCCGTTTCGTCTTCCACTGCGCGTGGGTACTCGTTTTGCTTGAGGTAAATGGCGCCGCGATATGCCAGTGCAAAGGGGTATTTCGCGTCCAGCGCTAGCGCTGCTTCCTGGTCCGCTTTCGCAGAAGCATACTCTCCAGTGAAGTAATACGACGCGCCACGATGCGCAAGCGTGAACGCGTCCGGCCCCTTACCGCTTTTTTCAAGTTCCAACGCCGCCGATTCGTCGGCAACTGAGCCGTTATAGTCTTGCTGATACATCTTCGCGGCGCCGCGGTACGCCAGCGCGAAGGTATCTTTCGCATCGATCTTCAGTGCGGCGTCTTCGTCCGCAATCGCGCTCTTGTAGTCGTTCAGATAGTAATCATCTGCGCCAAGGTAGCGATAACGAAACGAAGTCGGCTGCGATTTGATCGCGGCTTTGAGGTCGCCGGCGGATGCCTGATACTCGTCTTGCTCGAACCTTGCAGCTCCGCGATACGCCAGGGCGACGTCATCGTTCTTATCGAGGTTGAGTGCCGCGTTTTCATCGCTCAAGGCGCCGGCGTAATCCCCGAGCATGAATTTCGCCTCGCCGCGAATACGGTAACGGAAGTTCGTCTTCCCATTCGTGGTGGCGAGATCTTCATCCGCAAGCGCGCCCTTGTAGTCGCCCTTTTCGAAGCGCGCGACGCCGCGATACGCAAGCGCAAACCCGTACTTGCTATCGATACCCAGCGCGGTGCTTTCATCCGCTATGGCCTGATCGTACTCTGCCAAATCGTAATGCGCGGCTCCGCGGTATGAAAGGGCGAACGGATACTTCGCGTCGAGCGCCAGTGCCAAGGTCTCGTCCTCGATAGTGTCCTTGTCCCGGCCTTTGTAAAATTGCGCCGCGCCACGAATGGCGTATCTAAAGGCGGTTTTCTTCACGGCGAGTGCGGCGTTCTCATCGCTAATCGCCGCGTTGTAATTGCCGCTATCGTAATATGCTGCGCCGCGGTACGCGTTCGCGAAATCGTCCTTCGGGTCGATTGCGAGTGCCCGGTTTTCGTCGGCGATGGCGCGTGCATCGTCATCCAAATAGTACTGAGCCGCTCCGCGCACGCTAAACGCAAGCGAAGTGGGCGATAGCGCAATAGCGGCGTTTTCGTCTGCGAGTGCGTCCCGGTAGGCGTCCATTCTAAGCCGTGACGCGCCACGATACGTGAGTGCGAAAGCATACTTCGGATTCAGTGCTAATGCGGCGGTCTCATCGGCAATCGCGCGGGCATCGTCGTCTTTGAAGTAACGGGCAGCGCCGCGAATTGCGTACCGAAGCGTAGTGGCCTTTACGCTGAGCGCGGCCGTTTCGTCGGCGATAGCTTCGTCATAGTGCTCGAGATCCAGATATGCTGCGCCACGGTACGCCTGCGCGTAGCTGTCGGTCTTGTCCAGGCTCAGCGCTTTGGTTTCATCGGCCACGGCATTCACATCGTCGTTTGCGTAGTAGTTTGCGGCTCCGCGAATCCGGTAGCGATACGCCGTGGGCTTTATCGCAATTGCAGCGTTCAGGTCGCGAATGGCGTCGGCGTATTTCTGAAGATCGAACGCTGCCTCGCCGCGAATGGCCAGTGCGTAATCGTCGGACGGTTCGTATTTCAGCGCGCCCGTAGCGTCGGCTATCGCGCCGGTGTCGTCGTCCGTGTAATATCGCGCCGCAGCGCGCGTACGGTAGCGAAGCCATGACGGTCCAATTTTAAGTGCGGCGGTTTCGTCGTCGATGGCGGCGCGGTATTGGTCCACGTCATAGTATGCGGCACCGCGATACGCCAAGGCGACGTCGTCTTGCGGATCGATTCGCAGTGCCGTTGTTTCATCCGCGATGGCGCCTTTATCGTCATCCAAATAATAACGCGCGGCGCCACGATAGACGTATGGATACGAGTACGCGGAAGCGATAGCGACTGCGGCGTTCTCATCTGCCAGCGCCGCCTTGTAATCGCCCAAGCTCACACGGGCCATTCCGCTCACGGTGAGCGCGAGCGCATCATTCTTATTGGCGGCGAGTGCAGCCTGAGCGGACGCCAAAGCCTCCTTCGGCTTGTCTTGCTGAACGAGTTCTAACGCGTGGCGCGCCGCTGCGCCACCGGGCGGAACGCGACGATCGAGAACACTCGCGTCTAACAACGCAATCGCGAGCAGGGCGCAAATGCAGGTACCTGCATGGCGGAACGGACGCATACGGCGACCTCCAATAGGGAAAATTAGATGGCCCGCAGAGCCTGCCCTTGGGCCATTTGGCAGAGGCGGCGGTCTGCTCATCGCCTAATGCGGCAGCGTGCCCAACCACTTACAAATCGCCATAGACGGGCCGGCTGCGTCGGGCAAAACGACGGTAGCGCGGCTCGTCGCGGACCGCTTGCACGTGTTGTATCTCGATACGGGTGCGATGTATCGCGCGCTTGCGTATACCGCCTTGGAAACCCAGACGGATCTCGACAACGAGAACGCGCTCGTGCGCCTCTGTGAACAGCACCGGATTCGCGTCGTACTCGACCGGCAGGCACCGCTCGGCTTTCGAATCTTCACGGGTAAGGTGGAACTCCAACAGCAGCAGCTCGAGTCACCGCAGGTGACGGCCGTTGTTTCAACAATCGCGGCGCATCCGCGCGTACGGGAAGCGATGGTGGAAGAGCAGAGGCACATCGCTCAAGAAGGCCCGGTCGTCATGGCCGGCCGCGACATCGGCACCGTCGTTCTGCCCGATGCACCGTTCAAAATTTTTCTCACGGCATCGGTTCAAGCGCGGGTGGCGCGGCGGCGCGCGCAGTTGGAAGAGGCCGGTGTCGACGTGAGCGTCCACGAGCTCACCAAGGAAATCGAAGAGCGCGATCGTCTGGACGAAAACCGGAAGACCTCGCCGCTGCGCAAAGCGCCGGATGCGCACTCGATCGATTCGAGCCAACTGAGCGTCGAGCAGGTTGTCGAGGAAATTTGCGCAATCGTGGCGCGCCCGTCGATGGTCTCGCAGCGCACCACCACATGAACGCCGCCCTTTACGATCTCGCGAAGTACACGTTTTGGGGCCTTTTCGGCAGCATTTGGCGAATGCGCGTGTACGGCACCGACGATGTGCCGAAGAACGGACCACTCATCGTGGCCTGCAATCACATGTCGTATCTCGATCCGCCCGTCTTGGGCACGGCCAGTCCGCGGCGCCTCTCCTACATGGCGAAGGAAGAGCTATTTCGTATCCCCGTTCTGGGTCCCGCAATCGCCGCGGTGGGTGCGTATCCGGTCGATCGCAAAGGCTCGGCAACCGCGGCAGTCAAGCGCTCGGTAGAGGTCCTGCGGAACGGAGGTGCCATCGGCATTTTCCCTGAGGGTACGCGCAATCTTGAGGGAAGGGCGGAGGTACGAGGCGGCGTGGCGCTGCTTTCAGCGCTTGGCGATGCGCCGGTAGTGCCGGCTTGCGTCACCGGCACCTCAGATGCGAAGCGGCTTGCGCAAATTCAGGTCTTCTTCGGCCCGCCTATGAGGCTTCCGGCCGACAGGAAAGCGAGCCGCGAGGACATGGCGAACTTCACGGACGAGGTCATGCGGGCAATTCGCTCGCTGCCAAAACGCATTGGTCGAACATAGAGATCTTTTCGAGATTCATCTCGAGGGCTTAGTCCGTGACTATCGGGGATCGAAAGAGGTCGCCGATATGTTGTTCTATCACTTCGGATACGGCAAACACGGGCCCGCGCGCAGCGGAAAACGGCTGCGTCCGCGCCTGCTCTTGCGCGTCGCCGAAGCGGAAGGCGGGCGTATCGAAGACGCTCTCGATGCGGCTGCCGCCGTTGAAATACTTCACAACTACTCCCTGGTTCACGACGACATCGAGGACGGCGACGAGCTGCGCCACGGCAGGCGCACGCTGTGGTCGGTGTACGGCATTCCGCAAGCGCTCAACGCAGGCGATGCACTGTGTGCGATCAGCTTTCTGGTTCTGATGAATGCGACGGCGCGCCATTCCGACGAGCGCGTTCTACGCATGGTGCGTGCCCTGCACGAATCCCACGCAACGATGTGCGACGGTCAATCGCTCGACTTGGCGTTTGAGCGCGCCACGGATGTGAATCTTGCGGAATACCATCGCATGATCGGCGCAAAAACCGCTGCACTCTTCGGCGCCTCCTCGGAACTTGGCGCGCTCTGCGCGCCGTGCGATGACGACAGCGTTCTGCGCTATCGCGAGCTGGGCCGCGCCTACGGTTCGGCGTTTCAAATTCGCGACGATATGCTGGGCATTTGGGGCTCGGTCGATGCAACGGGCAAGGTCACCGGCAACGACATCGCGCGGCGTAAATGGACGTTCCCGGTGGTATGGGCGCTGGCGCAGCCGCCGTCCGCCGCACGCGATCGCGTAGCAGCCGCTTACGCGCGCGGGCAAGCCCTCGATGTGGAAAACGTCACCGGTGTTATCGAGGCGCTTGACGAGCTGGGGGCCAAAGAGGCCGCTCACGCCGCCATCGCCGAACATCTGGCCGTCGTGGAACGTCATCCGGTGGCGAGCGTTCGCGACTTTTTGTTGAGTTCTCTGCAGCTGGCCTCATCCTGAGGAAGAATTTGAGTACATCGAAGGCGGAGCTGCGCGGCGGCGTTCGCGCGCAAGAACAATCTGCTTCGGCGACGTTATGGCTGTGGTTGCTCCTCGCCGCCGGTTTCGTGTTGCGCCTGCTCTTCATGGGCAATGAAGGCTTCCGCAACGACGTCAGCTCGTTCGAAGCATGGGCAATCACGCTCGCGAACCATCCGTTCTCGCAGTTTTACAGCTCTACCAGCTTCGCGGATTATCCGCCGGGCTATTTTTATATTTTATGGATCGTCGGCCATCTTTATACGCTGCTCTCGCCGCACGGGAATCTGGACGTCCTCAAATACTTGGTGAAGCTGCCGGCCGTCCTCATGGATCTGGCCGACGGCGCGCTGCTGTACGTGATCGTGCGCCGTTTTGCCAGTCAAATCTGGGCGCTGGGCGTTGCCGCGCTGTTCGTGCTCAATCCGGCGATGATTTTTATTTCCGCAGCATGGGGACAGGTCGATTCGATCTCCTCGGGACTGGCGTTGCTGGGCGTGTACCTGCTGCTTCGTTCCGATGACGACCGCACCGTTACGCGCATACTGCTGGCTTGGATCGCACTCGCGTACTCGCTGCTCATC
Source organism: uncultured bacterium (assembly GCA_964602255.1). Classification (GTDB taxonomy): domain Bacteria; phylum Vulcanimicrobiota; class Vulcanimicrobiia; order Vulcanimicrobiales; family Vulcanimicrobiaceae; genus CAZRQS01. The sequence goes on from CAZRQS010000013.1 coordinate 12,653, forward strand.
AAACCGCAAGCGGCGGTGCTGATTCCGCTCTTCATCGCCTTCGCCCTGGCATCGCAGGAACGCCGCCGTTTGCGCTTGATCGGAACTGCCGCAGGTATCATAGGCGCGGTGCTGTTCGCATTGGTGCTCACGGTGCCGTTCCATCCGACCGGCAATCCGGTCGAAGCGTTTTCGTGGCTCTACGGCAAGTACAGTTTCGGCAAGAACGTTTACGCGTACAACTCGGTCAACGCATTCAACCTGTGGTCGATCATTCACCCGTTTTGGCGCCCCGACTCCGAACCGGTATTCTTCTTGCCGCAGTACGGTTGGGGCGTCTTACTGGTCGCGGCTGCCACCGTTCTGACGTTGGTGCGCTACCTCCAAGCGCGCACGCAACAAGCGTTGGTCGAGTCGGCAGCACTGCTGACGCTGGCGTTTTACATGCTCTCCACGCGAATGCACGAGCGCTACATCTACGACGGCCTGCTGTTCACCATGGCGTCGATTCCGTTCGCGAAGCGCTATTTCTGGGCGGCAATCGTATTTTCGCTCACGCTGTTCATCAACTTGTGGTACTCGCTGCTGTACCTGAACGTGGTCACGAACCGCACGCCGGGCGTCGATGCGGCCGACATGTGGCCGATGCTCACGCATCCGCTCTCGCTCATCAACGTGGCGATCTTCTTTTATTTGGGGTACATATTTTTGGGACAGACGGGCGAAGAGACGAGCAGTATCTCGGCGCGATCTGCTGCAACGGCCGAAGCACCCACGATTCCGCTGGTTTTGCGCGCGCGCACGTGGTTCAACCCGCGCGAGGGTCTGGGCTCGATGGTCTGGCCGCTCGACTACGCGTTGGCCGGGCTTTTCGGCGTCATTTCATTCATCGTTTCGTACGTGAACTATTGGCTACCGAATGAGAAGATTTTCGACGAAATCTACTTCGCACGCGCGGCCGAAGAGTATTTGACCGGCAAGTACATCTACGAAAATACGCATCCGCCGCTTACCAAGCTGATCATCACGCTCTCGACGATGATGTTCGGCGGAATGCCCGGCGGTGACAATCCGCACGGGTGGCGTTTCCTGGACGTGGTCTTCGGCGCGTTGGCCATCGTGATGATCTATATTTTCGCAAAACGGCTGACTCGTTCGACGCTGTTCTCGTCGTTTGCAGCGATTATGTTCACGGCCGACGGTATGCACTTCGTGCAGTCGCGCATCGCGACGCCGGAAGGCATCGTCGTCGTGTTTTCACTCGGCACGCTTTATGCGTTTTACCGCTATTGGATTGCATCCCAGTCAACGGTGCGCCGCTATGAGCCGCAGACGCTGCGACGCGTGATCTTCTCGGTCGTGGGCGCACTTGTACTCGGTTTTGCTACAGGCGCACTCGCAAATAAACTGGGCGGCGGTGCGCTTGCCTCATTCATTGTCGTAAGCGTGTACTTCTGTTCGGGCTGGTATTTGGCAATGCGGTTGTGGATCGTACCGCGCGTGCTCAAACCGCAGGGCGATTTTGCGTCATACGCCGAGGGTTCGCGTCTGCTTCGCGACGGCGGTACCGCGACGCTTGAATCACCGGACGGTCGCACCGTTAAAAAAGATCTGACGATCCAAGAAGAAGAGGCGACGATCAGTTACCGGCGCGACGGCTCGGTGCAATATGCTACACCGGCGGGAAGTGCGACATACACGCCAGGGATCATTGCCGACGACCAGGGCGAGGTTGAAGAAGGCCGTCACGCGACCGGCTGGCTCATCACGTTTACGGTGCTGCTGGGCGCGCTCGTCGCGAGCAAGTGGTACGGCGTGATGGCGTACGGCGTTTCGTTCATCGCTATCGCCGGCGTTTGGCTGCAGCGGTACTTGCGTCAAGGCAAACCCAAACTCTGGGGTAATCCGTACGGTTTCCGCTTCGATCTCACGATTGCGGCAATCGTGTTCTTGAGCATGACGGTCTACGTCTGCGCATGGATTCCCGATCTCGTCCGGCACGTCGAGGGCGGCGGCGGCATCAACACGCTCAAAGACCTCGTGTACCGGCAGTACACGATGTACGAGTATCATGCAAACCTGAAAGCGACCCATCCGTATGCCTCTCAGTGGTGGACGTGGCCGCTCGACCTTCGTCCGATTGCGTACTACTGGAAAGATTTACGTATCGGCATCAATCTCAACAATTCGAATGCCTGTTGCGTGGCAGAAATCATGTCGCTGCCTAATCCGCTGATTTTATGGGTCGGACTAGTCTGCGTGCCGCTCGTTGCATTCCTTGCCTGGCGTGAGAAAAACAAGGGCTATGCGCTTCTGATTCTCGCATATCTGTTTCAGTGGCTGCCGTGGGCGCGCTCCCCGCGTCTCGCGTGGATCTACCACTTCTACGTTGACGTGCCGCTGATTATTCTGTGCAACATCATCATTCTGCAGCGCGTCTGGAATTGGCAGGCCGAGCATTCGGAACAGCGCCTTTTTGCACGCATCGGCGTCGGGACGTACGTAGCGGCCGTTGTCTTGGCGTTTATCTATTTCTATCCTATTTTGGCAGGCGTGCCGATTCCGTGGAATCAATGGTGGGCGCGCATGTGGCTCGGATCGAACTGGGTGTAGAAGACGCATGGTGAGCGGGTTCAGCGGCGCCGTCGGCAATACGCCGCTTATCGAACTTCGCAAACTCTCCCAGCTGCTCAAACGACGCGTATTTGGAAAAGCGGAGTTCCTCAATCCGGGCGGATCGGTCAAGGATCGCGCAGCGAAGGGGATCGTCGATGACGCCGAGGCGAGCGGAAAGCTGCAGCCCGGTGGTACGATCGTCGAAGGCACGGCCGGTAATACCGGCATCGCGCTCACGCTAATCGGCAACGAACGCGGCTACCGGTCAATCATCGTCGTTCCAGACGATCAATCGCAGGAGAAGATTCGTTTGCTGCGCACGTTCGGAGCCGACGTTCGCGTCGTGCCGTCGGTGCCGTTCGCGAATGAAAACAACTACTATCACGTTGCCCGCCGCATTGCCGAAGAAACGCCAAATTCGCTTTGGGCGAATCAGTTCGAAAACGTTGCGAACCGGCGGTACCATGAAGCGACGACCGGCCCGGAGATATGGGAGCGAACCGCCGGCAAGGTCGATGCGTTCGTCGCTGCGGCCGGAACGGGCGGAACGGTTGCGGGTGTCTCAAGCGCGCTCAAAGCGCGCAGCTCGAGGGTGCTCACAGTTCTGTGCGATGCGATGGGATCGTCGCTTTATAATTACGTCACTCGTGGAGAGCTGCTGCCGGAAGGCGACTCGGAGCTCGAGGGCATCGGTATCAAGCGCCTTACGCAAAACTTTGCCGGCGCGCCGATCGATCGGGCAATTCGCGCCGGCGACAAAGCCGCCGTGGCGATGGTGCATTGGCTCTTGCACAATGAAGGGCTATTCGTCGGAGGCTCGTCGGGGCTCAACGTCACCGGCGCGGCGCGCATCGCGCGCGAACTGCCGGAGGGTTCGATCGTCGTAACGATTCTGTGCGACGGCGGCGAGCGCTACTTGTCCAAGCTTTTCAACGAAGACTGGCTCAGAGAGAACGGGCACCTGCCTTTGCCAAGCGATCTCGATTTCTTGTAGATTGCGATGAACGATTGGTGGGTGTGGTGCATTCTCTTCGCGTTAGGATGCTATCACGGCATCAATCCCGCGATGGGCTGGCTTTTCGCTGTCGCGTTGGGCCTACAAGAACGTAGCACGCGTGCGGTTCTGTCGGCGATTGTCCCAATCGCCCTCGGCCATGTGATTTCAATGGCTCTCGTCGTGACCGTTGCGGTTTTGGCGGCGCAGGCGTTTCCGCAACGCACCGTCCGCATCGCCGCCGGCGCCTTGCTCGTAGGATTTGGACTATATCGTCTCGTGCGTGCGCGTCATCCGCGTTGGGTCGGTATGCGCGTGGGATTCGGCGGATTGGTGTTCTGGGGATTTTTGATGTCGAGTGCGCATGGTGCCGGACTGATGGTGTTACCATTCGTGTTGATGTCGCATCGAGTCGCGCCGCAGGATGCAATGTCGATGCCGATGCCCGTGCCGGGTGCCACCGCGTCGAATCCGCCGTGGCAAGTGGTGCTCATGCTAACCGTGCATACGGCCGGTTATCTGCTCGTGATGGCGCTCACTGCGCTCCTGGTCTATCAGAGGTTCGGCTTGAGAATTTTGCGCACGGCGTGGTTCAATGTAGATCTCGTTTGGGCAGCCGCCCTTGTTGTTACGGGAATCGTTGCGCTGATCATTTGACGTCGTCGCCACCGAAAGCGAGGCCGCACAATGCGCATGACACCTGATCCGACGTTCTATGCGTCGGCAAAAGACGCGATGCAAGCACCGGTTGAAAATTTGGCGTACGTGGCGCTGTTGAGCGCATCGGCCGATGGCCGGCCGGATGCGCTTGCCGTCGTCGACGTCGATCCCGCTTCCTCGTCGTACTGCTCCGTTGTCGGCCGCGTCGACATGCCCAACGCCGGCGACGAGCTGCATCATTTCGGCTGGAGCGCGTGCAGCACGGCGCTTTGCGCGTATGCTCCGCATCCCCACATCGAGCGGCGGTTTTTGATCGTTCCCGGGCTGCGATCGTCGCGCATCCACGTGGTTGACACCAAACCCGATCCGGCTCACCCGCAAATCGTGCGCGTAATCGAACCGAAGGAACTGATGGATCGTGTCGGCTATTCGCGCCCGCATACGACGCATTGCGGCCCCGATAATATCTACATGAGCGCGCTCGGATCCGCCGATGGCGACGGGCCCGGCGGCATCTTTACGATGGATCACGATACGTTCGAGGTTCGCGAGCGGTGGGAAGTGGATCGCGGACCGCAATTCTTCGCGTACGACTTTTGGTGGCACCTCGGGCACGACACGATGATCACCAGCGAGTGGGCAACGCCGAACATGATCGAAGGAGGATTGGATCCAAATCTTTTGCTGCAGGGCAAGTTCGGACATCACCTGCATTTTTGGGATCTGCGCTCCCGCAAGCATCTTCAAAGTGTCGAATTGGGCGCGGAGCACCAGATGGTTCTCGAACTTCGCCCCTCGCACGACCCGACGCAAACGTACGGCTTTGTCGGCGTTGTGATCTCGCTGAAGGATCTGTCAAGTTCGATCTGGGTCTGGCATCGCGAGAACGGTGCGTGGAGCGCGAAGAAAATCATCGAGATTCCAGCGGAACCTGCGGATCCGGACCAATTGCCGGAGATGCTCAAAGGGTTCAGCGCGGTTCCGCCGCTGCTGACCGACATCGACTTGTCCTTGGACGATCGCTTCTTGTACGCATCGTGCTGGGGCACTGGTGAGATGCGTCAATACGACGTGAGCGATCCGTTCAATCCGAAACTCGCCGGCTCGGTGCGTATCGGCGGCATCGCGAAGCGTTCTGCACATCCGGCGAATCCCACGAAGCCTTTGGATGGCGGTCCACAGATGGTAGAAGTCAGCCGCGACGGACGCCGCGTGTACTTTACGAACTCCCTCTACCGTTCTTGGGACGACCAGTTCTATACCGGCGGCGTGGGCAGCTGGATGGTCAAACTCGACGTGGATCCCGCGGGCGGCATCGCCTTCGATCCCAAGTTCTTTGTGGAATTCGGCGAGAGCCATCGTGCGCACCAGGTGAGGCTACAGGGCGGTGATGCTTCCTCCGATTCGTATTGCTACCCGCCGCGTTAAACCGGCATCCGTCTGGTTCGCGCCAGTTCCGCTCGCGCTTGGTCCAGCGCTTGCCTTTCCGCTTCGTCGCGAGTTGACGCGCTCGCGCGCGACGTCCAGCCGCGCGTGAAATTATTTTCGATTTTCGAATGAAACACGTCGCCCAGCTTGTAGGTGATGATCGTGACCGGCCAGCCGTCGAGATCGATGCCGCGCTCGGAATATTGCTCGGGTTTCATGCGGGAACCGCTCCTTTCTCAATCGGCGCACCGACGAGATTGCCCCACTCGGTCCACGACCCGTCGTAGTTTACCGCACCGTCGTAGCCGAGCAGTTCGTGCAGCACGTACCACGTGTGGCTCGACCGCTCGCCGATGCGGCAATAGGCGATGACGGGTTTCGTGCCGTCGATGCCTTGCGATCCGTAGAGCTCCTTGAGCTCATCGGCAGACTTGAATGTCCCGTCGTCATTGCATGCTTTGCCCCATGGTATGCTGTGCGCGCCGGGGATGTGTCCGCCGCGCTGGCACGTTTCGGTGGATCCCGGCGGTGCGAGCAGTTCACCCGTGAATTCCGCGGGGCTGCGTACATCGACCAAGTCCATCGCTTTTTCTTTCGAAACCGCGGTCTGCACTGTGGGAAGGAGCGCTCGAATTGACAGATCGGGTTGCGATGCGGTGTAGCTCGACGGCGCATATGCCGGCACATCGGTTGAGAGCTCGCGACCTTCGGCGAGCCACTTCTTGCGGCCGCCGTCCATGATTCGCACGTCCCGGTGCCCGTAGATCTTCATTTGCCATAGCGCCCAAGCGGCGAACCAGTTATTGTTGTCGCCGTACAGAACGACCGTCGTGCCGGGTGAGATTTCCGACTCTCGCATCAGTGATTCGAATTGCGATCGCGAGAGAATGTCACGGCGAACGTTGTCCGCGAGTTGGCTCGTCCAATTCCAGGCTAAGGCACCGGGGATGTGGCCTTCGTCATACGCGCTCGTATCGACGTCGACTTCAACGATGCGCAGGTTTGGGTCGCTTCTGTGCTGGGAGACCCAATCGGTGCTTACGAGGGTCTCAGGGTGTGCGTATTCCGACATGCGTTTCTCCTATCGTCAGTGCGTTGAGGAAGGGTATGCACGACGACGGAGTACACGCGCAGCAGCCGCCAAAGGGTCGGGCGACATTCAGAACGGCCATGTTTTCAAGTATCTTAGCACCATTGCTCCAGAGGTAAAGCCCCAACTCGCACGAGGGCGAAGGCTCAGGGTGACCGGGGGAGAAGCCTGAGGGCCTATGTCCGGTCATTCCAAGTGGCACAATATCCGTCTGCGCAAGGGTAAAGTCGACGCCCAGCGTGGGGCGCTCTTCACGAAAATCAGCAAAGAGATTATCCTCGCCGCTAAATCCGGGTCGCCTGACCCGGAGGCCAACTACCGTTTGAAGATGGCGGTGGAGAAGGCGCGCGAGAACAACATGCCCCAGGACAACATCAAGCGTGCTATTGCGCGGGCTACCGGGGCGGGCGAGAAAGAGATCGAGGAGATTCGGTACGAGGGCTACGGGCCGAGCGGCGTCGCCGTCGTGGTTGACGCTGCCACCGACAACCGGAACCGCACAGCGGGCGAATTGCGCTTCCTTTTTAGCAAGAACGGCGGAACGTTCGGCGAGACCGGCAGCGTCGCATGGATGTTTGACTCGGTCGGCATCGTCGTCGTGGCTCCGGACGGCCGTTCTGAAGATGCGATGACGGAAGCCGCGCTTGTCGACGGCGTCGTCGATTTGGAATACGGCGAGCCGACGGAAATCTATACCGAACCTACGGAGCTGGCCGGAGTGCGCGATGCGCTGCGTGCGGCCGGCATGAAAATTTCCGACGTGTACTTGGGCGTCCGGGCGAAGCAGAAGGTGGCGCCGCAAGGCGCGGACCTTACCGCGGCGCTCAACTTTCTGGAAGCGCTCGAGGAACATGAAGACGTGCAACGCGTGTTTTCAAACCTCGTCGTGAGCGAAGCGGCGCTCGAGGCGTTAGCTTGAGAGCCCAGCGCGTGCAGCGCGAGTACACTCAGACGACGCTTCCCCCGGCAGTGGAACGATACGTCCCGCGCGATTGGATCTTTCCGATTGTGTTCGCGGCGTTCGTCGGTGTGCTGGTGTGGTTCGGGCACTCGGTTCAGGAATTTTTGCTGCCGGGTCCCAACACCGTAACGATTCCCTCGTTCATCGGCATGGCGCAGCCCGACGCGATCAACGAGATCACGCGCATGAAGCTAAAATCGTCGATCGCCGGCCACGCCGTCAGTTCACAATATCCCAAGGGCGTGGTGATGAATCAGGAGCCGCAAGCGGGCATGCACGTGCGCGCAGGGCGGCAAGTTTCGCTCATCATCAGTGACGGCGTCCAGACAATCCTCATGCCGGACGTTCGCTTTCAATCACTGCGCGATGCGAAACTCGACCTCTCGCACCAACGTCTCGAGCTCGCGAAAACGACGTACATCCGCAGCGACGACGTTCCGCCGGATCACGTGATTTCGCAGAACCCGGCGCCCTCGGTCAGTGTTTCGGAAGGCGCGCCGGTCTCGCTGCTCGTGAGCAAAGGCGGCGTCACGTCGATCAAACTTCCCAACTTCACCGGCATGACCATCGATGAAGCGCGCGGTCTTGCCGCTGCAGAGCACATCAAACTCGGGCAGGTCGTGTGGACGCCGCTTGGACCCAGCGGTCCGCCGCACGGACACGTCGTGCATCAAAAGCCCGACGCGGGAACGACGATTGGCCCATATGACGTCGTCTCGCTGAACGTGAGCGCGGGTCCGCACGAATCGGGCCGGATCATTCATCAAACGCATGTACTTGCTGCGGTACCTCCCGCCGAACCCGGACAGAATCAGCCGCTGCGCGTCCGGTTTTCCGTGAGCGACGAAACGGGGAGCTACGATCTCTTCAACGGGTATGCGCAGCCCGGACAGAAGTACGACTTCAACGTGACGACGATCGGCACGTCGGCCATTTACTTCTTCGTGAACGATACGTTGCTGGGTGAAACGAAAGTGGGTCAAGAGCCCAAAGACGCGTACAAAGGCGTGAAAGCGCCGAAAGCTTCGCCGACGCCATGAGCGCCGTAAAGATCGCGCCGTCCGTTCTTTCCGCGGATTTTGCTTGTATCCGCGACGAAGTGGCAGCGGTCGAGCAAAACGGTGCGTCGTACGTGCACCTTGACGTCATGGACGGTCGCTTCGTCCCAAACATTACGTGGGGTCCGAAGATCATCGGCGATCTGCGCAAACACACGCAACTTACGTTCGACTGTCACTTGATGATCGTCGAGCCGGAGCGGTACGTCGAACAGTTCCGCAAGGCCGGCGCCGAGATCATCACGTTTCATCTCGAAGCGACCCCGCACGCGCAGCGCCTTCTCACCTACATTCGCTCGCTGGGTGCGAAAGCGGGCCTTTCGATTTGCCCTCAAACGCCGGTTGCGATGCTGGAAGATCTTATTGAGGATATCGATCTGATTTTGGTGATGAGCGTGAACCCCGGTTTCGGCGGCCAGCGGTTCATTCGGCATTCGCTCGAGAAAATTCGTCAGGCGCGCGCCCTCGTCGATCGCGCAGGCGTACGCTGCGAAATTGAAGTCGATGGAGGCATCACCCTCGAGAATGCGCGTGAAGCGGCGCAGGCCGGTGCCGACGTGCTGGTCGTCGGTTCGGCGATCTTCGACACGCCCGACTGCGGCGCGACGACGGCAAAGTTTCGTTCGCTGCTGGACGGAGTCACCGCGCGCTGAGCGTATCGAAGCCCGGTTCAGAAGATGCACTGGTAGCGGAGCTGCGCGCGCTCATCGAAACCCATCCGGCGAATCGCCGGATCCTTAGCGCTATCGGCGATGACGCCGCGGTTTGGCAGCCGTCGCGCTCGCACCGCAGCGTCGTCACGACCGATGCGCTCATCGAAAACGTTCATTTCCGGCGCGACACGATGCCGCTGCGGGATATCGGCTGGCGCGCGATGGCCTCCAACATCAGCGATCTTGCTGCGATGGGCGCGCGTCCGCTGCTCAGTACCGTTGCTCTTGGTTTACCGGCCTCGACCGTTGCCCAGGACGTGCTCGAACTGTATCGCGGGATGTTGGATGTTGCATCGCGGCATGGCTGCGCGATCGCGGGCGGCGATATCACTCGCGCATCGGAAATGATGATTTCGATTACTGCGATTGGAGAAGCGCGATCGACGCATGTGAAAGGCCGGGGCGGTGCGCGGCCCGGTGATATCGTTGCGGTTACCGGTCCGCTGGGTGCGAGCCGTGCCGGTCTGCATCTTGCCGATAACGTAAACATGTTGAACGACGACTTTGCCGCGCAGGCATTAGCGGCGCATCGCCGGCCCGAGCCGCGCGTTTCCGAGGGTTTGTGGCTGTCCGCTAGCGAGCACGTCCACGCGATGATGGATGTTTCCGATGGCCTCTCCACCGATCTCGCGCGCATGTCCGCACGTTCGGAGTGCGCCGCGATTATCGAGGATGTGCCCGTCGCGTCGAGCGCGCGCGAGATGGCCGCGCTGCGTGGAGAAGACCCGCAGGCCTATGCGCTTGCAGGCGGCGAGGACTACGAATTGCTCGCGGCTATCGCGCCTCGCGCGTTCGACTATTTGAACTCGCGCTTTCGCAAACGGTTCGGACGCCCGCTCTACGCCGTTGGTCGTTTCCGCAAAGGAAGCGGTTTGTATGTAGTTAAGGACGCTAGCGAAGAACCGGTCGAGCCGGCGGGCTGGGATCATCTCGCATGAACGATACGCAGAATTACCCCCTCATCGGGTCGATTCAAAATACCGTCGGCACCGGCTTCATCGGCAATCAAGCCGTGTTCGCGATCGCCAATGCGCTTGGCGCGCGCGTGATATCGGCTCCGACCGCGTACGCGAGCGCGCATGCGGGCTTCCAAGGACGTTCGAGTTGGATCGCCGATCCGCAAGCATTCCGGAAAGACGTTGCGTTTTTGGTCAGCCAGCAGCCGGCGATGCTCGTTATCGGCTACGTCCCTAAACCAAATCTCGCCGACATCATCGCAACACAGCTCACCGACTATAAAGGCGTTGTGCTGCTCGATCCCGTCATCGGCGACTACAAGAAAGGCCTGTACGTCTCTTCTGAAACGGCGCGGGCAATTCGCGACTACTTGCTGCCGATCGCGCAAGTCGTTACGCCGAACCGGTTTGAAGCAGAAGTTCTCCTCGGCTTCGCCGGAAAGGACTCGACGACCGAGCACGCGTTTCTGAACGGCATGTTCGATCTGGGGCCGGAAGCCGTGATCATCAAGTCGTTTGAACGCGACCTCGAAAAACACCGCGTAACGTTGCTCTTCACTAATGGTTACAGCTATCACCGGATTCACGCCCCGTATTATCCGACGTTTCCCGCGCACGGCGTCGGCGACGTCTTCGCAGGAGCGGTTGCCGTCTTTTTGGCTCTGGGCGCATCGCCGTTCACCGCAGCGATTCTCGCAACCACGCTATGCGCTCGTGCGGTCGCAAACACGACCGCGTACGGCGGAGCGAGCGTCGATCCCGTTGCGGCGCTCGAAAAGTGGCGTCCGCTCGGTTATCAAGTCGACGACGACCGCGCGATGCGTTTTTGCGAGCGTTCGATGGTGGAAAGTGAAGTGATCAAAGCCACCGCAGAAGACGGGGCGCGCCTCAAGTTCGCACCGCCGAAACACAAAATTATTTACGGGTAGATGTTTTCGCCGCTTAGTATACGCTTCGGAGAACCAAACGCAGAGCCGCGCTTGCTGTTGGAAGTGCTCGATTACCAGCACCCCGACACGGCCGAGCCCGCGGATTTGGATTTGATGCGCTGCAACGTCACGGCACACGCGCGCCCCATCGAGGCTACGTTCGAAATGTCGATTGGCCTTTGGGAACTCTTCGAACTGCGCGATTATCTCCAAAAGATCAGCACCGGCAACGGTCCTTCGCAAAGCTTTATGTTGGCCGGCGGCCTGCTTACGCTTTCATTTGCACCTTCAAAACGTGGGCCGGTGCTTTGCGCAGTGTTGCTAAAAACCATCGACGCGTCACACGTGCGCCTCGAGTATCTGATTACGCTTGAACCTTCCGATATCTCGCGCGTTGTCTTTGAATTCTCGCAGCTCAAAGCGCACGCGCAAAAGTAAGCAGCGCCCTAACGTCTTGCTCCCGTAGACTCTAACGGCCGATCGGCGTCATGCGTACTATGGGGCCATGCGTGAGTTCAGGCTTCTCCTCGCAACGCTCATTGTCGTAACACTTTGCGCATGCGGAGGCGGTGGCGGCGGCAGTCCTTCGGTTGCACCGCCCGGTTCACCAAGCGGCGGCGGACCGGCACCGACATTGCCGAGTTCGGTAACTGCATCGTCTGGCGCGTTTCTTGGAAGCGACAATATGTTCGCGCCGAACGACGGCGATACACCCAGCGGTGGAAACGGACAGACTGTCGACGGTATTCCGTGTCTACCGACGATGGCTCAGGCGCATTATCACGTTCACGTGTTCGTTGGGATTTTGTTCAACGGCTCGATGATCGGCGTACCCGACGGTGTGGGCATGAAGAATCCCGCTGACGACGTGAACGGCGTCACCAATAAGGCAACGTGCTTTTACTATTTGCACACGCATGACGTTGCAGGTATCGTGCACGTCGAAGATCCGTCGACGGCTTCACGCGCAACGAGTCTACACACGCTCGGGCAGTTTCTTCACATTTGGGGACAGTCGCTGAGCGCCGCCGGATTCGGGTCTTTTAACGGTCCGGTGAAGATCTATACATCAGGCCAGCACTATGTAGGCCAAGGTAATCAAACTGTCGCTTCGAGCGCGTACTCGCAGTTCGGCGGCGATCCGTATGCGATGCCGCTCTACGGTCATGAAGTGATTTGGATCGAAGCCGGCCCGACGTTCGTTGCGCCGCAAAATCTTCCGGAGGTGCACTTTACGTATTAGCAGCGTGAAACGCGTTACGATTTTGGTCCTCGTGTTCTTGGTGTCCGCGTGCGGGGGCGGCGGTTCGAGCGGTGCACCTTCGCCAGGAAATGCACCCCAACCGCCGCCACCCGTGACCGGATCGTCCAGCGGTCCGACCATCATCGCCGATACCACCGGGCGCGTTGGACTTTTTCAAGAGTTCGACAGGCTCATGACGCCGCAACAAATTCAAAGCGATGCACCGCGTTACGATGCGGTTTGGGGTGCATCGCAGCCTCAGACGTGGTCGAGCGCTCACCCCGGCATGGTCCTCATGCGCTATTTTATTCCGCAAGAAGATCGTTCGCAGCTTTCAGGACACGACCTGAATTGGTGGCAGACGAATCATCCCGATTGGATTCTGTACACCTGCGATGCAAACAACACGCCGACGCACGATTTCGCGTATTGGGCGGGTGTCGATAAGCCCGACGTTCCGCTCGACTTCCACAACCCCGACGTCGTCGACTATCAGGTTCGCCAGCTCAACGGCGCAAATGCGATTGCCAATGGCGACACCGCGCTGGCTATCGATCAAATCATTTTCCAAGACGCAATGGTGGGCGGCAATCCCAACTTCGGCCAAACGGTTAAGAGCGGGGAATACGCGTGCGGCATTTGGCAAAACGGTACGTTCGTTCGCCGCTACAACGGCGTTCATGACCCCGCGTGGACTGCTGATATGGTTGCATTCGTGAAAACAGCGCGGCAGATCGTTACAACCGATCCGACCCTCGCGCCGTACCGTCTGAAGATCGTCATAAATCATCCGCTAGGCGGCATCGGCGATCCCAACGAACAGGCGTTGCTCTCAAACATCGACGGAATGGTCGACGAACGTGGTTACGCGGATTACGGCCGCTACACGGGTAATCCGGCGCTGTTCAACGCGACGACCGCGTATCTCACCTATCTACAAAAGCGCGGTCTGGCCGTCTTCATTATAAACTCGTTTCAAGATGCTGCGGTAACGCCGCTGCAGCGCGAGTATGCGCTCGCAACGTATTTCATGGCGAACGACGGCGGAGCGGATGTCTATATTTCACCCTCGACGGGCGGTGGCGAGCAAAATTATCCCGAGTACTCAGTGCAACTGGGCAAACCATGCGCCGAATACTACGGCGGTCCGAAGATTTGGTATCGAAAGTACAGCGGCGGCTTGGTTGTCGTGAACTCCGGATCGATGCCGGATGCGGCGCTTGATGCTTCTTTACCGTCGAATCATAGCTATACCGATATCGACGGACGAACGGTTACCAATCCGCTGAGCGTCGTCTCGAGCGACGGATACGTGCTCCTGACCAGCAACGGGTGTTCATAGCGCAACCGGCAGCGCCGCCGCAACGGTTAAGAGCTCGTTATGTCACAAGCTACATCGAACGTTCGCATCGTCCCCGCGCCGCAAGTCGTCGAAGGCGGCGGTTTTGTCGTACGCCGCCCGTTTCCGGTCCAAGGTCTTTCTTACGTCGATCCGTTTTTACTCATCGACGAGATGGGGCCGGTCGACTACGCGCCCGGAAAAGCGGTGGGCGCACCCGATCATCCGCATCGCGGTTTCGAAACGGTAACCTACTTACTCGACGGTGCGATGGAACACGAGGACTCGCACGGACATCGCGGCTCACTGCGACCGGGCGACGTGCAGTGGATGACTGCCGGCGCGGGCGTGATCCATTCGGAAGAACCCGCAAAAGATCTCTTGCAAAATGGCGGACGCATGCACGGCTTTCAGATTTGGGTGAATCTTCCGCGCGCGCTGAAGATGACGCAGCCACGTTATCAGGAGTACTCGAAAGATCACCTCCCGATCGTACAAAACAATGGTCGCTGGGTGCGCATCATCGCCGGCGAATTCGAAGGAACGCGTTCACCGATTGAGACAACCGTGCCGACCACGATGCTGCACGTCAAGCTCGATCCGGGAGCGACGGCGACGTTTTCGATTGCGCCGAATTCGAACGCGATCGTTCACGCGATGCAAGGAAGCGCGCAAGTCGAGGGCAAGCCGGTCACCGAGCATAACGCCGCGATCTTCGAAAATGCTCCACAATCACTGCACGTCACGGCAGGCGAGAACGGTTTCGAAGCGCTCGTACTTGCGGGCGTTCCGCTGGGCGAGCCCGTCGCGCGGTACGGTCCGTTCGTCATGAATACCGTCGACGAACTGCAGGCCGCATTCGACGACTTCCAATCGGGCCGTTTCGGACAAATCGCGCGAGAGTCTTAAGCGCGTTTTAGTAATCGATTGGGGTTTTGTCCGGCGGAAGGCTTGCAAAGAAACTTACGCCTACTTTCACGCTGACTGCGACGTAGGGTTGCGGGGTCTGTGCGAAGTTGAAGCAGTCCGCCAGATTGTCTGCGCGCGCGTCCGTCGTGCCGAGCGAACCTAGGCCGTAGGTTTGCTCGACGAATTTTAGTATGCTGCCCGGTTCGTGGCGGTAGTGCGAGAGGTAGCCGTGCTTAGCCCACGGTGAAACGACGATCAGCGGCACGCGGAAGCTCAGACCCATGCGGTCGAGCTGTTGCGGCGGCACGTGATCGTACCACCCGCCCCAGTCGTCCCACGTAATGAAGATCGCGGTGTCGTTCCAATATTGACTTGCACCGATGGCGTTAACGATGTTGCCAATCCAGTCCGGTCCGTAATTCGTCGAAGATTGCGCGTGATCGGAAGCTACGAGCGGCGGATTCACCCATGTAACTGCGGCGAGCTTGCCTTGTTGGATATCGGTGAAGATTTGCGTTTGCGGCGCGACGACCTTAGTCCAATCCGCTCCATACCGCACGTGCCGGATCGCACCATAAGGCTGAACGCCCGCGCCGAACTGCTTTTCTTCAACTTCGGTGTAATAGCGCCAGCTTACGCCTTTTTTATCCAAGAGATCGCCCAGCGTTTGATAGTTGTAACAGGGGAACGGACCGTTCACGACTTGTCCGTTTGACGCGAGCGTGGGCGTCGTCGTACCGGCCTGCGCATCGCAGCTCCAACGCAAAAACGGATCGTTCGGGTTGCCGATCGCATACGCGGATTGCCCGGCGATCAGGTACTGATGTCCCGGATAACTCGGGCCCGTCTCCGCGGCGAAGTTCCGATCGGCGAATGTGAAGCGTTCCGCCAACGTAAAATACGGAATGGTTTCTTCTTGCGGGACGTAGCTGTAGTTGAAATTCGGCGGACCGGAGGGCGAGGTTTGCGGCAGATCGAAGCCGTTCATTTTTCCGCCGTTATAGTCCGTAACCCACGCTTGATGCGAGTGATCGGGATCCCACGGTTCTTCAAACGGCATGGGCTGGAGTGGAACGCGTGCGCCTGTGTGCGTAACGCCGGTCGAAGCCGTGTCGGCTCCGGGAAGACCGTGAAAGAGATTATCGACCGTGCGGTTTTCCTGAATGAGGATGACAACGTGTTTAATGCGCGTACCGGGCGCAAAAAGCACGCTTTGCGCAGTCGCTACACTTGCAGTTTGATCGCTCGCGGGCGTAATACCGCCCGCCGGCGGAATCGGATTGCCGCGACCCGCGCACGCGCAAAGTACCAATACGCCTAACCACCACAAACGACGCATCATCGTCCCTCCCACGGTGCGAAAATACCCGCGCGGTATTAAGTAAACCTTAACTGCGAAATAATCTGGCGCTGGTATGCTTACGGCGTGATCGTCGCGCACATCAGCGATCTCCACATGAAGCGGCGCGGCCATGTGTTACATCACATGCCGCATGTCGCAGGGCCCCTTCGTCGCACTTTGGCCGCGATTCACGCGCTGGGCGAACGTCCGTCGTGCATCGTCGCAACGGGCGATCTCACCGAGAGCGGTACGCTCGAAGAGTACCGCCGGTTGCGAGAGATCCTCGACGCATCGGAGATTCCCGTCTATTTGCTTGCGGGCAATCACGACAGGCGTGAGATGTTGCGGGCGGTGTTCGAAGACCACGCCTATATGCACGAGGCGCCGCTCGCGCTTCAATACGCGATAGAGTCCGAGTTGCTGCGCGTTATTGCGCTTGATTCAAGCGAGCCACCGCGCAGGGGCGGATACCTCGACGACGAGCGGCTGGAGTGGCTCGAAGAGGCGCTGCGCGCCCGGCCGCACACGCCGACGATTTTGGCGATGCACCACCCGCCGTTTGAAACGCGCGTCGGTGCATTCGATTCGCAGCCGTTTGCCGGCAAGGAACGCCTCGGCGCTATCGTGCGCGAGAATCCGCAAATTGCCCGCATTATCTGCGGTCACGTGCATCAGGTCATCTGCCGGCCGTGGCGCGGCACTACGGCCGTAAGCGCGCCGAGCACCGCGCCGACGCTCGCGCTACATGCGCGCGGAGTACTGCGTTGGGAACCGGGCGGCTTTCTACTCCACCGCTATGACTGGAACGCCGACGTCACAACGCAGCTCGTTCGAGTTTCCGCCGAACCGGTCGCC
>CAZRQS010000014.1:0-8524 GCA_964602255.1 uncultured bacterium
AGCGTTATCGGCTTTTGCGTTGATGTAGGGTTACGGTATTGCCTTCGGTGTCATTGATCATAGCCATGAAGCATGCCGGCGTTTCTCTTTCCATCAGCACAGGTATTCCGCGAGCTTTAACGGCGGAAACTGCGGCAGCGAGGTCGTCTACTGCAAACAAAATTCCATTGCTCGGCTGAAACGGCATGACGCGGCCGCCGCCACCCCACAGTCCAAACGTCGTGCCATCCGGCAGCTCGTATTCAGCGCCTCTATCTTCCGGATACGTCAGCACCGGTTCGAGCCCAAGCACCTCGCGATAAAACTGAATCGCACGCGGCGCGTCCTTTACCATATAACCGCTAAGGTCCATGCCGGTAATCTTCAGATCCCGATCGCCGGCTCCAGTGTCGACGAGCGAAGGTTCCTCATAGATACCAAGCACATTCCCTGCGGGATCGCGAAAGTGAGCGAATACGACAGGAGAGCGCGGATCCGGCTTTTGAACGATCTCACCGCCTGCAGCGACGATCGCATCGCTCGCCGCTGAGATATCCGCAACCATAATATGCACGAGCATTCCGTTCTCGCCGGCCGGTGAACGGCCCGTAATAAATGAGCCGCTCACCTGATTAACGGTGTCGTCAAAAGCGATTGACCCATCTTTGCGTTGCCGAACATCCCAGCCGAACACGTTGCTGTAGAATTCGGCGGAACGCGCAACGTCGCTCGCCGGTAGTTCGATGTAGCAAATTTTCCCGGTGCGATATGTAGGCGTCATCGTGTTACTCCTCCGACCTTCCGTCGCGCGACTATACAGCAACACCCCTGCCTTCTCTGTCGGCATCGCGCCAGGGGTCGGGCAATGCAGTACGTACCCCTGAACCCGGAAATACGCCGTGCGGATTGCGTTCGAGCCAGGCGTGCGCACGCAGCGCCAAGTACTCGAAATCGTGATACTGAAAATCGCCGCGCGAACGGCGCATGACCGCAACGGCCGGCGCCACGTGCTTCCAACAATACACGATCAAGCGCGCGAACAGATCCATGAACGTGGTTTCGGAGACGAGCCGGTGTTTGACGAGCGTGCCGAGTTCGTTGAACCAATTGCAAACGACCAGTTCCGGATGCACGGCCGAGTCGACGACGCCGATCGTCTCTAATTCCTGGCGATATGCACGATCTTGTAACCTGTCAGCAAGGTGTTGCTGGATGTACTTGAGCGCCGATTGGATCTCGGGCGTGCGAAAATCGCGTTCGAGCGAAAGCAATGCTTCCAACTGATTTCCCGCGCGCATGTGCCGCAGTTGAATGAGGGCTGCCAGAGCACTCGCAGCGATAACGACGAACGTTCCGACCGAAGCCCACGCGCTTACTGTCTCAGCCGTCATGCGTCCATGTTTAGCGGCTTGCGGCCCATACCTTCCGGGCTGCAAACGATTGCGGCGCTACGCGGGTTAGGCGTAGCATGCAACTTCTCAAAGACAACGTCGTTCTGCTCGCGGGTGCGACGGGGCGCGTCGGTGGTCCCACGCTAGCCGTCGCGCTAAGCGAAGGCGCATACGTCGGCCTGATTTCACGCTCGCCGCAGAACGCGGAAGAAACAATTGCGCGCTACGGCGCGGACGCCCACGACCGCATCCACGTCATTATTGCGGATATGCACGAACACGGCGAAGCCGACCGTGCGGTGCGCGAGGTCGTCGCGCGCTTCGGCCGGCTCGACGGCGTCTCGAATGCTTCCGGCGCCGGGAAATTCGTCGCCGTGAAAGACTCAACGCTCCAGGATTTCCGTCTCAACCTCGAAGGTTTCGCCGTCACAAATTACAACCTGATGATGCCGGCATTGCGTCAAATGCTTTCCCAGCAGCATCGTCCCGGAGCACGCAGCCGCGGACGGCTTATTACGGTTACGGCCGGCAGTTCGCGAACGCCGCAGCCGCGCTTCGGTTTGATGGGCGCCGCGAAGGCCGCAGTGAACACGTTCATGCTTGCAATAGCACGTGAGCACAAGGCCGACGGCATTGTCGCGAACGCGCTGGTTCTCGGCGGCGTCGCAACCGAGGCCGCAAAGGGTTACCTCGACGCGGAAAGTTTTGCCGCAGCTTCAACACCGGAAGAAGTTGCCGATACGCTAATCTTTCACTTGAGCGATCGCTCAAGCGGCGTCAATGGTGCGCTCATCGACCACAATGCACGCGAGGTGGATTAACCGTTCAGAGCGTCCACGAATCGCTGTGCACGCTTGCTGGCGGTAAATTCGATGATTTGGTATTCGGAAATTCCTTCGCGCACGAATGGATCTTCGGCAAGCGCAGCTTCGACTGTCTCGCGCGGAGCATCGGCCGTTACAATAACGCCGCCAACGCGAGGCCGCTGCGGTCCGGAGACAATGAACAGACCAGTGTCGTAATAGCGATCGAGGAACTCCCGGTGTTCGGGAATGTACTTATCGACTTCTTCCGGCGGCTTGAGATAACGTGAGAGCAAGAGGAACATGCGACAACGCTTCTCTCCGCGAGCGAAGGGCTCCGTTAATACTTCGCCTGGTGCGGGCTAAGGGGTGGGTAAGCGGGTTCCTTCGCGTGAATGTGACCCGCAGTGGAAACGACGACTATTGAAGGGGCGCTCAAGCACTATTTCGGCTATGAAACGTTTCGTCCACTCCAACGCGAGATTGCCGAGACTGCGCTTGCCGGACGCGACGCCGTAGCTCTCCTTCCAACGGGCGGCGGAAAGTCGCTGTGCTACCAACTCCCGGCTTTGCTGCAACCCGGTCTCACGCTCGTCGTCTCGCCGCTCATCGCCTTGATGAAAGACCAGGTCGACGCGCTCACTGCTAACGGCATTCCCGCAACCTACTTGAACAGCTCGCTTGACAACCGCACCGCGGCCGCACGCATTGAAGCGCTGCAGCGCGGTGAGTACCGGCTGCTCTATGTCGCGCCCGAGCGCGCCGTCATGCCGAGCTTTCTTTCGGTATTGGACGAATGCGACGTGCAGCTTCTAGCAGTCGATGAAGCGCACTGCGTGAGCGAATGGGGCCATGATTTTCGCCCGGAATACCGGCGACTCACCGTTCTGCGCGAGCGATATCCGGCTGCGCCGATTCTTGCGCTTACCGCAACGGCGACACAGCGTGTTCGCACCGACATCGAACGTCTGCTCAAACTCCGCGACCCCCAACGGTTCATCGGCGGCTTCAACCGGCCAAATCTGCGCTACAGCGTTTTCGAAAAGCGTAACGCGTTTGCCCAACTCTCGGAATGGTGTTCCGCGCGTTCCGGCGAGAGCGGCATAGTCTACGTGCAAAGCCGCAGTTCAGCCGAAGACCTGGCGCAGCGGCTTACGGCGGCCGGTATTTCGGCGCGGCCGTATCACGCAGGTCTGACGGCGCAAGAGCGAGGGCGCAATCAAGAGCTCTTCATTCGCGATGAAATTCGCGTCATCTGCGCGACGATTGCATTCGGCATGGGCATCGACAAGCCCAACGTACGCTACGTCGTCCACTACGACGTGCCAAAAACGATCGAAGGGTACTACCAGGAGACCGGACGCGCAGGCCGTGACGGCCTGCCTAGTGAGTGCGCTCTCTTCTTCAGCGGCGGCGACGCGGCCAAGCACCGGCACTTCATTCGCCAAATCGAAGAGCAGTCCGAGCGCGGCCAAGCAGAACGGCTGTTGGGCGAGATGCTCGACTTTGCCGCAACGGTGCATTGCCGCAGAGCGCACGTACTACGCTACTTCGGCGATCCGAATGTCGCCAGTGAATGCGGAAACTGCGATAACTGCCTGCAGCCCGCCGAGCGTATCGACGGCACGATCGCGGCGCAGAAAGTCCTCTCATGCGTGTACCGGATCCGCAGCGCGAGTGGATTCTCAACGGGCGAGCAGCACGTTATCGACGTGCTCCTTGGCAAAGCCACGGAAAAGGTTCGTTCGTGGGGTCACGACCGCATTTCGACGTTCGGAATAGGCTTGGAGTTCGGCAAAGCGGCATGGCAATCGTTTATCTCGGAATTGTTGCGGCTCGGTCATTTGGAACGGGAACCGGAACGGCGCACGCTGCTGCTCACGCAAGAGGGCCTGCGCGCGCTCAAAGAGCAGCGGACGTTTGAATTTGCAAAACCACGAGCCGTTGAAAAGACTAGGAAGGGGCGAGGCCGTTCTGCAGCCCCAACCGCAACCGCCATGGACGACGATCTATTTCAAGGATTACGCGCTCTGCGCAAGAGCATAGCGGACGAGCAGGGTGTTCCGCCGTACGTGGTCTTTAGCGATGCAACGTTGCGCGAGCTTGCGGCACGCAAACCACATACGCTAAGCGCTTTCCGCCAAATTAGCGGCGTGGGTGACGTCAAATTGGAGCGTTATGGCGAAACGTTTTTGGAGGCTATCCGAGTCAATGGCGGCGCTTGAAACCATTAAGACCGAGCGGCTCACCGGAGAACCCGTGAGCGAGGACGACCTTTCATACGTCGCGGCCATGGACAGCGACGAGGAAGTGCAGAAAACGCTGTTCGGCATTACGTTTCCGTTGGACGAATCCAAAGCAAGGCTCGGCCGGTGGCTTCAGCACTGGAACGATCATCGTTACGGCTTCTGGATATTTCGTGATAGCGCAGGCGAGATCGTAGGGCACGCGGGCCTGTTTCATTCACCTCGTGTTGCCAATAGCATCGAAGTAGGGTATGCCCTGCCTGCAAGATTCTGGAATCAGGGCTACGCGACCGAGATGACGATGGCGATTTTGCACGCCGGCTTTGAAGTGCTGCAGCTCGATCGAATCGTCGCGGTCGCGCAGCCTACGAACGCGGCATCGCGTCGTGTGATGGAAAAGTGCGGATTGACCTTCGATCACGAATACGAGACGCCCAAAGACGGTCCAAGTGTCCTCTACGCGATCGACCGCGAGCGCTGGCGTTCGTTCATCGGATCGCATACGCGGTGAGGTAGCCATCCTCGTCGGCGCAGTAGAGCCAGCCATCCACGAGAATCGGACTTTGCCAATGGATACCTGCGATCGAATGCCCCGTCCGTGCGCTATTCCATAGTTCGCGTCCGGTTCGCGCGTCGATTGCGTGCAGTGCACCGTTCGCCGCAACAAAAACGACGCCGCCTATGACGATTGGCGATGAGCCTTCCAGCGACTCACCAACGGAAGCGTCCCATCCATGAACCAGGCGGCTCGTGCCGTGTGAATCCGTTTGCAAGCGATAAGCTCGAAGCGCACTTGAAAGCCCGAGAAATACCCACGTTCGACGCGAAGGATCTTGCCACACGGCAGGCGCCGAGTACAGCGCCGCGCCGATATCGATGCGCTGCAGTTCGCCTCCAATCCCCGGCAAGCGCGCGCGATCCAGCAACCGGAGAACTTCATCCTTGCCGCCCTGCACCAACATAAGCGGTGTCCGGCTGTGCGGTTCGCGCGGCAGTAGAGCCGGCGAGGTGCTGCCGAGATCCGTATCGCCACTCTGCAGCTCATCGTAACTCTGCGGCGTGTAATAATCCAAAAGCGATGCGCCGTCCGAAGTTAACGCCAGCACGGAGTCGCCATAGTCATGGCCGCCGCTGTGCGCGTTGAAATCGCCGTTACCCGTCGCGACATAGAGTCGTCCGCGCATCGATGGATCCGGGTCGACGACGGCGCCGGCGCGCGCCCAAATTCCCGAACCGCTACGAGAACACGATGAAGCGGCCGGCAGCGAACGTACTTCGCTGCAAAGCGTGTTGAAGACGTGCGTAGCACCGTCACTAAGCCGCACGCTTACGACATGACCGTCGTACGGCGGTGCATCGCCAAAGTACCCCGACGTGACGGCGTAGAGATAACCATTTGCCACGTTCAACGGCGAAGCGTCTTTCTCGCTTTCCGGCATGAGCGTGACGCGCAAAGGAAACCGGCTATCGCGAATTTCCGCACCACCGGCAGCATCGAGTTTGTGAACGAAGCCGTCGACGCCCGGCGCGTAAATCCAGCGGCCTGCCGGATCTGCGGCAGGCGTCGATGTCGTGATATTCGGACCGTGCGATGCAAACCGCCACACGATCGCACCGGTGCGTGCGTCGATTCCGTAGGTCGTGCCGTTTTTGGCAGTTTGGAAGAGCAAGGGGCGCTGCTTGCCGTTAACGGTAACACGCGAAATGAGAATCGGCGTCGAGTCCGCCACATCGCCGAGCTTTACGTGCCATTGAAAGCGCAGACGCGCAACAGTACTCGTGGATATCGCGCGATCGTTGTACACCGCCCCGCTGTGCGCGGGATCGTGTCCGAACACCGGCCAGTCTGCTGCCGCTGCGACTGAGGGCACAGCCAAAACAAGCCACATCGCCAAATGTGGCAAGCGCACGTTAAACACTCCGGCTCGCTCTTTTACATGCCCAATTTACGCTTCAGCGCGGGCAGATGCGGATTTGTCCATGTCGTTCCGTCTTCGAAAGCGATTTTCAACGGAACGCAACGCGCCAGCGACGTGCGCAGCGGAAACACGTTTGGGCTCAATCCAAACTGGTGTTTGATTTCAACGCCCGGAGAGAACGTTCCAACGTCCTTCACTTCCGCTACGAGATTTCCGTTCGCAACCAGTCCGAACTCGATCTCTTTCATTGGCTTTGACGTGGCGTTGGTGTAATCGATCGAGAGCGTCGGATTACTACTTCGCACCGGTGGCTGATAGTAGCGATAACCGTACACGCTTGGCCAATAGTACGGACCGGCGGGATAGTAGCCCGGTACCCATCCGCCGGTAACGAACACGTTGCGTGATGGCTGGCACGTGGTAACCTTGACGGGATGGCGGGCTTGCATTTGCGCAGAGGCAGGAACGGCGCCGACTGCAAGGACGAACGCCGTTAAACTAAGCATCCGTTTCATGGCGCCATTGTAGCACGGGACAAATAAAAAAGGGCCTGCAACGCAGGCCCTCCGAAAGCGATTTCTCTCCGCTTAGCGGTAGCTGTTACGCGGTGTAAAGCAGTTCCGGCAATACACGGGCTTGTCGCCACGCGGCTGGAACGGAACCTCGGCTACGCCGCCGCATTGGCTGCACGTCGCCTGGAACATCTCGCGCTGGCCGCCGCCGCCGCGATTTCCGCCGTTACGCCCGCCGCCGCTTGCTTTGCGCGCTGCGCGGCAATCGGGGCAACGATTCGGCTTATTCGTGAATCCTTTGCTGGCAAAGAATTCCTGTTCGCCCGCGGTGAATGCGAACGAACGTCCGCAGTCTACGCAATTGAGCATTTCATCAGTGTACATGTACGAGTCTCCTAACTCTTAATTCAATGTGTTTCTTGGGATTCGACTCGCCAGTACTTGGAACGTAAACCGCAAACTTCGAAGCCTATAACGGATTATCAAACACCGGAGAGCGTGAAACGGTTGCGCCGTTTTCTCTACGTGCGCCGGGCTTCCCCGGCTCGATATCGATAAACGATCCGACCCTTAGTCAAATCATAAGGTGAAAGTTCGACATCTACACGGTCGCCCGGAAGAATTTTGATGTGATGCCGGCGTAAGCGCCCGGCAATATGCGCTAAAATGACGTGCCCATTGTCGAGTTCCACGGAAAATGTTGTGCTCGGGAAGACTTGCTTGATGCTTCCGTAGACCTCGAGCGGTGCTTCTTTGTCGTTTTCTGCTTGGCGCTTGGCCGGTCGCAGTTCGGTTCGTCTGTTGTTGCGAGAAGCGATATTCGTACCCCTTTCCAAATAATGACGCGCGGCCTCAGCGCCGGCGCCTCGTAAATGTTCGCCGCCTGACCGAGGCGGTGTTCAGTATGTTTCCCGAAGCCTCCGTTATTAACGGATGTTCCGGCCGATTCAGGCGGGCGCCCATCGTTCGCTCGATTAGGGCGAACGCCGAGGCCTCCTCCGCCGAAACGAAGGTGATGGCATCGCCGGTCTTCTTCGCGCGGGCGGTCCTTCCGATGCGGTGGACGTAATCGGCGACCTCCAGCGGCACGTCGTAGTTGATGACGTGCCCGAGGTCCAAAACGTCGATTCCGCGCGCGGCGATATCCGTCGCCACGAGGACACGCGCCTTGCCTTTTTTGAAAGCTTCGAGCGCACGAGTCCGCTGCAGCTGGGAGCGATCGCCATGAAGACGTTCGGCTTTCACGTTATGTTTCGCGAGTGCTCCGGCGAGGCGCTCAGCCCGCGCTTTCGTGCGCGTAAAGACGATAGCGCTGTATATCGTATTGCCTCTGAGCAAATCGACGAGCAACTCGGTCTTTCTATGCTGTTCTACCGCGTAGACCGATTGGGTGACCGTATCGACCGGTGCAGCGGTTGGCGTAAGATTGACGCGAACCGGATCTTTGAGCAACTCGCGCGCGAGCGTATTTGCATCGCCTGCGAGCGTTGCCGAGAAAAATAGGGTTTGGTGTTCGGGAAGACGCCGAATTATGCGCCGCACCGCGGGCAGAAATCCCATGTCGAGCATGCGATCTGCTTCATCGAGCACCAAGAAATTCACGTCCGATAACGGAGCTTCGCCTTGCGTCATGAGATCGATGAGCCGCCCCGGTGTCGCGACGATCACTTCCGT
>CAZRQS010000014.1:8624-26372 GCA_964602255.1 uncultured bacterium
GCCAGTACGTCTCTGCCGGCGAGAGCCGGCGGAATAGCGAGACGCTGGACGTCCGTCCCCTCTTTATAACCGAGCTTCTCGATGGCTCGTAGAAGGGCCGGGTTGAGACCTAAATCAGTAAATCCCGAAATAAAAAAACGCAATCCTTTCAAGTGGCGCAATTGTTCGACCACTCGAAAGATCGCGCTGGAGCAATGCCCTTTTAGAGGCATCTCACACAATAGGACATCGGCGATACCCCAAAGGTTGCAGGGCGGGCGGCCAGGCCTTCAGACGAGCCCCGCACGCACCCTTTTTCGTACGTGTGTTAAGACCACGAAAACGAGCACCGCAGCAAGGGCTATATAGGGGACGAACACGAGCAGCCAAAGCAGTGTAGCGGCGATACCGACCGTCAGTTGCTCCGCTTGGTGAATTGCGGCGCTCCACGCGCTCGAGAGTTGCGAGAGTGCCGTCGGCTCAACCGGTGCGCTTGCGGCCTCGGATTCAACGCTAATACTAATCGTCGCGTACGCCACCCGCGTGCGCATCAGTTTCAGATCTGATTCAAGGGTTTCTATCTGCTCGCGCACCTGCGAGAGCTGATTCTCTGCTTCCAAAACCTGCGCGATCGTTCCGGATCGGTCCATGATTTTTCGAATATCTGCCTCCGTTTGCCGCAGATTTCGCAAACGCGCCGACGAGTCTGTGATGTTGGACGTCAAGTCTTCGGCGCCGACGGTGCGTTCACGGACTTTGCCGATCTGCCCAACCGCGTTCATCGCTTGGTCGAAGCGGTCCGCCGGAATGCGTATATCCATTGCAGCGCTCGACTTCGTTGCTGCATCGGCGTTGTTCAGCTGCAGGGAAAATACATCGCCACTTTGCCGTTTCGCGAGCTGGGAGAGCGCCGCGACCGCGTTGTCGACGTTGCCGGCGAATAAACTGACCTTGCCGGTACGCGCGATTTGCGGCGCAAACGCCGAACCATTTGCGGGCGCGGCACTTGGGGCCGGAGGCGCAGCGGCGACGTTCATTGCCGGATTTGGCTGTCTGGCAATAATCGCTTCGTCGACAACCGCTACGGCGTTAGTGGATTGCGCCGTTTGCAGATGTAGTCCGGCAAATGCAGCGACTCCGAGAACGATGACCGTCGCAAGCGCCGCTGCAACGATCGGGCGGCCGAAGAACTGCGAAATAGCGCCGATATTTTCCCGCATATGTGCTCCTTTGCGGATTACCGCTATAACGCGCGCGAACTCTGCCGCTGTGACTTAAGCGATGAGCATGCGAGCAAGGGCCTCAACGGCTGCCAAGATGCGTGAGCACAGGCACAGAAAAGTTGCTATCCAGATATGGGAAGAGGCACTACAACCGCTTGTATCTGTTTGCTGGCACTGCTCGTGCCGGCTTTCGCATCGCCAAACGGGGTCGCATCTCGCGACCCCGTTTCTATTTCAGCACTCGCGCCCGCTGACGAATACTTTGGCCGTCAGAAACTGAGCCCGTTTGTCATCCGGCACAGAATATTCGCACTCAAAGACGACCTGCATCATGCGCGCATGCATCCGTACGCAATCACCCACGACGCGCAATTAGTCGAAGAAGCGCTGCACGACTGGAGCGGACGCTTTCCACAAGATCCGTGGCTGCCCGCAACGGCGTGGAATCTTGCAACGCTGTACGAAGAATTGCCCGGAACGGACGCGCAGACCCTGGCTCTCGCGGCGCTGCAATTCGTACGCGATCACTTTGCCGATACGCAATATGCGGATTACGCATCCCGCGATCTGAGCCGCGGCGTAGGCGTGCGTCCGTGGCCGCGATGGGCTGGGTCATCGGCGCTGCCCTCGGCTTCGCCGTCGCCGATGGCGGCAGAAACACCCGACAGCGCGCCATCATTGGTCGATGCAATACGCGCGCAGCGTGACAGCGCAGCGGCACAGGCAATTGAGAGCCGGTACTGGGCGCTTTCAAAGAATGGTACCGACCCTGCGTATGCGCGAGCGGCGTGGGAAATGGCCGTGTTATACGAACGCTTGCCCGGCGAAGATTCGCGAAAAAGAGCTATACGTTTTCTGGCACTTTTAGTGGACCGTTATCCATCGCTCGTTTATGGCCGCTGGGCACTACGCGATTTGGAGCGCGGTTTGAGCGTCCGGTGAAACAACGCAAAGCGCCGTGAGGTAGTGTAGAGCGTCAGAACAACAGAGGTACATACGATGCAAGGCCTGACGATATTCCCCACAATCACCGCAGCGATCAATGCCGGTTACCACGTCTACGATCGTACGCCTAAGGGTTACCTCATGCGCACCCGCACCGAAAGCGGATGGGCTCTGGCACTTGTCGACTGCCAAAAGATAGGCTAATCATGTCTTCCATTATCAACGAGACGAATTCAGAACGCGCGATTCCCACAATCCCCACGCGCGTAGCACTCCCCCGTCAAACGCAAAGTGAGCTGTTCGGCGGCTGGGGCGTGCGCTTCCGCTCATAATTCACGACGGCAACTTTACGCGGTCGAGACCCAGCCACTGCGCCATCTCCTTCAGGTTTTGCGCAAGGCGGGATCGCACGGAGCGGCGATCGACTCCGGGTTCGTAATGAATCGCATGCACGAGGAGTGTGCTGCCGGCGCGATCCGATTTCAGATCTACGCGCGCCACGAGCCGATCGTCGAGGAGGTACGGTAAAACGTAGTATCCATGCAGGCGCTTGTGCGCCGGCGTATAGATTTCGATCCGGTAGTGAAAATCGAACAAACGATGCGTGCGCTGCCGGTTCCACACCAACGAGTCAAATGGCGAAACGAGGGCTGCGTCTTCGATCTTGCGAGGCGTTCGCGCTTGCGGATCCAGATACGCCTGCTGTTTCCAGCCCTCGACTTTCACCGGAATGAGCGCCTGCGATTCCACCAAGTCTGCAACTGCACGCCGCGCGCCCAAAAGCGGCAAGCGAAAGTAGTCTCGCAGGTCTGCTTCGGTTGCGACGCCGAACGCCCGCGCTGCGCGCAATACGAGTTCGCGTTGTGCGTCTTCTTCTCTCACACGGGCTTGCAAGATATCGTGCGGAATAATCCGTTCGGTGAGGTCGTAGACGCGTTCGAAACTCGTGCGCCGTTTCGCCGGCGTAATTTCCCCGGACCAATAGAGAAACTCGACGGCGCGCCTGGTATCGGTCCAGCCCCACCAGCTGCCCATGCTCTTTCCATCCGAAAATTCCGACGAGCTAAGTGGACCGCGTTCCTCAATTGCAGCGCGAACGCGGCGAACTAAGTCCTTTTGTTCGCGCCCGACTCTGGCGACATTTCCCCAAACACCGATGCCCTTGCTCGACTGTTGCATGCGCCAACGCAAAAGCGGAAATGCATCGATGGGTAGATACGATGCTTCATGTCCCCAATATTCGAAAATGCGACGCGGCTTACCGTATACCGCGCGATCCAGCAGTGCGCGATCGTATGTACCCAATCGCGAGAACGCGGGGAGATAATGCGAACGCACGAGGACGTTGACGGAATCGATCTGCAAGGCGCCGAGGTCTCCAATGAGATCGCGCAGCCGCCCGGCACCGATGCGTGACGGCGACGAACGTCCAAAGCCTTGCGCCGCGAGCGCGATACGCCGGGCCTCGGCCGCGCTAAGAGAAACGCGGCGCGCCATCGTCGATTCCAGCGAGCATCTCACGGCTATACGCCGGACACGCTCTAACTAATTTTTTAGTTGACTTTCCTAAGGCGATGCTCTATACTCCTAATGAATTAGTTGAAAGGAGGCCACCCACATGAAAACCACCGCATTACCGCCCCGCAGCCCGCGGCCAACGCTCGATCGGCCGGGAACGGCTACCGCCATCTTTGCCGGCTGGGGACCCCGGCTCGCTCTTTGAGCCGCCGCTCGACCATAACCGCGCTGCTGCCGTCATCCGCACGACCCGCTCGCGCGTTCTTACAGCATGTGGATGGTTCATGTAGCGGTCTTCTTAGCGCTCCAACACGTAGTTTTGGCAGGCGGCTGTTTTTGGGGCATGCAAGCCGTCTTTAAAGAACTTCGCGGCGTAACAAAGGTTGTTGCCGGATATTCCGGCGGCAGCGCGGCCACGGCGCACTACGACATCGTCAGCTCGGGATCGACCGGGCATGCCGAATCCGTAGACGTCACGTACGATCCTTCGCAAATCTCGTTTCCGCGAGTATTACAAGTCTATTTCCGCGTGGCTCACGACCCGACGCAGCTCAACCGTCAGGGACCCGATGAGGGAACGCAGTATCGCTCGGAGATCTTCTACACATCGGCCGAGCAACGCACACAAGCGCAGAACGCTATTTCGCAGCTCGAGCGCGACCACGTATTCAGCGCGCCCATTGTGACCAAACTCGCGCCCTTCCAGGCGTTTTATCCCGCCGAAGATTACCATCAAGACTTCGTGGCGCATAATCCGTACAATCCGTACGTGCTCATCAACGATAAGCCGAAGCTCTTTCAACTGCGCCGGGATTTTCCGCAGCTGCTCAGAAATGAACACCATGCGGACCTTCGCCAAGCCGGCCGTTCCGCCGTCAGCCAAAACGCTCGAGGCGCGCTGGTACACTAGCGCCGAGGTCTTTGCGCAAGAACGCGAACGCATTTTCGCGCGATCGTGGATCTGCGCCGGCCGGGCCTGCGATCTCGCCGAGCCTGGAAAATTCTTCACCACTGAAATTGCCGGCGAACACCTTATCGTCACCCGTGACGAGCGCGGAATGCCGCACGCGTTCTTCAACGTTTGCAGCCATCGCGGTACTCGCATGTGCGAGCAATCCTCCGGTACGTTCAAAGGCTCGATCCAATGCCCATATCACGCATGGACATATGGCTTGGACGGCCATTTGTTAGCTGCGCGAAACATAGACGGCACGCCGGGCTTTGAACGCGCAGACTATCCGCTACATGAAACGCACATCGAAGAGTTCGAGGGCTTTCTTTTCATCGCCATCGATCCGGCGCAGCCATTCGATGAATACATCGGGCCGCTCGTCGAACGCTTCGACGCCTGGACACTGCCACAGGTTCGTGCGGCCTGCCGTATCGAGTACGATCTCGCCTGCAATTGGAAGCTCGCATTTCAGAATTACTCCGAATGCTATCACTGCCCCGTCATACATCCGCAGCTCGAGCGGCTCTCACCCTCCGATAGCGGGCGAAACGATCTTAGTGAAGGTCCATTTCTTGGCGGCTATTCAACGCTGCGCCATGCGGATGCGAGTCTGACGACCAGCGGTCACACCAATCGCCCGCCGCTGCCCGGCGTTCGTGACGAAAACCTCTCGCGCGTTTACTACTACACGATCTTTCCGTCGCTGCTGCTGAGCTTGCATCCCGATTACGCCATGGCCCATTACGTCCGTCCCCTTGCAGCCGATCGCACATCGATAGTTTGCGAATGGTATTTCGATCCGAACACAATGTCGCAGGCCGACTTCGATCCCCGGGATGCGGTGGACTTCTGGGACATGACGAACCGCCAGGATTGGCACGTGAACGAGCTCTCGCAGCTCGGCATCAGTTCACGAGCGTATGAACCCGGCCCGTACAGCCAACAAGAAGGCTTGCTGCACGCTTTCGATCGTCACTATTTGCGGATGATGGCTTAAACGCTACAGAATCGTAACGGAATGCGGATCGGCGCGTCCGACGATTGTGCCGGTCTGGGTTTTTACGACGACATAGGCGATATCAGGACCGTTCGCGCACATCTTTGCGGCCCACGTGCTGCGTGCAGCCGCCACTACTTCTTGTTTTTGCGCGTTGGGCATCGTGTCCCAAGCGTCGGGATCCATTGTGAGCAGCAGCTCTTTATGCTCGGAATTCATTGCGCCCACGCGAACCGAGCGCACCAGACCTTCTGAGCCGTACTGGATTTCCAGACCTTCCACCGTGCGCGTACTCGGACGCACGATGTTGACGGAGCCTTTCACAACTGTTGGCCCCGCGGCCGGCTGCTGTTGCTGTTGCGGCTGTATGTTTCGACGGCCAGCGATGAATCGCGTGAAGGCATAAGTCAAGAACGCGCCCGCACATACGCCGACGAGAACCCACATAACCACCGGTCCTACCGTCACGGAACCTCCCCTGGAACTGGCAGTCTCTCACTTACCCCAGGGAACGACGGTTCTTTGTAAGGCAGAAGGCCCCAGGCGTTAGTACTTTGCGCGTCATCCGCTGCGCGCGTGCAGCATACGGCGTTGCTCGTCGGGCGCTTCCCGGCTTTGGGCCAAGCCTTGCAACGTTTGCGAGAAAAAACGCCATTGATAGGCGACCATGTCTGTCGTATTTGGAAACGCCGGATGCGTCCGGCGCGTCTCAACGTTGCGTAGCGCCTCGCGTATCATCGCATCGGGGTTCGCCAGCAACTCGGGATCGATGAACAATCCCTCAGGCAGCGTGTGCAAACGCTGTTTGATCGCCGCAACCGCCTCTTCTTCCGTAAACGGCGCGGTACGTTCGTAGAGCCATTCTCCTACGAGCGCGCTGGTCGTTACGGGACGTGCGGCTTGCACCTCAGCGACGACGCGATCTTTATTCCGCAGCGGTATGATGCGGTACAGCTGTGAAAGCCGTTTCCCGACAAACGGATCGTAGCTGATGCACGTCAGAAACACATCTTCTGCATGCGGTGAAAGACGATCCCAAATTCCACGAAACGGCAGCATCTCGCCGTCGGACGGATAATCGCCCTCGGGCGAGACGTAGAACGTTGCGCCGCGTAACATCGCGTCTTCAATTCGTTGAAGATCGCGATCGACGCCGGCGCGCATCTCGTCGAAGGCTTCCTTGCGATACGCCGTCTGCAAGTCCGAGAGACGAACGTACGTGTCTTGCGCCCACTTAAAACGCTGCGCACGAAACAGATCGCGCGTGGTCAAACCCTGAACGCCTAAGCGTTCGATCAGCGTGGGCTTGAAGAGCGTCTCGAGTGGTAAAACGCCGTGGCGGCGCTGCGCACCCCACGCCCATCGCGCAATCGAACGCGATTGGAGCTGGTTCTCGAGCGGCATGAGCCCCAGACCTTCGAACATCCATCCGAGGTTGACGTTGTGCATCAAGCGCCAAAGCCACGGAACGCGCACCGCGAAAAATCCCGGTTCGTACATCAGCTTCGCAGATGCGGTCAGTACCGGAGTGCGCCAACCGCCCATCAGAATAAACGTCGCCATCGGGCCCATCATGTCGATCTCGACTTGATGGTTAGCGATGATCAGCGAAGGACCGCGTTTTGACGGCACTCTACCCCACGTGCGGACGCGGTACGCCAAGCGTAGATACAACGAGACACTGAGACCCGAACCTATTCGTAGCGGTACGCCCCACCACGGAATGAGAGGCCGTTGCCCGACCGCGAGTACGGTGAACGATCCCAGCGCAAAGCTTGCGGCCGCCATGAAGAACAGCACGCGATAACCCGCTTCAGAATTGCCGTATGCGGCAAGCACCGCTCCGCCCGCAAGCGGCGCGATGACCTGCGGAAAGTTTTGCGCGATGCCCCAAATTCCGAGATCGCGCCCCACGTCGCGCAATTTCGGAACGCTGTCTATCGCAAGCGCCCATCCCGTCGACATAATGCCGCCAAACCCGATTCCAAACAGCAGCGCGTATGCATACATCCAATGCTGTTCCGGCGTGAGCGCAAATCCGGCAGCCGCAAGAGTCATCGGAATGCCGCAGACGGCGACCACAATTTTGCGCGGCACACGATCCGAGAGCCATCCCAAGTACACGCCGGAGATGATCGCGCCCACGAGCGATGCCACGCCGACGAGCGCGGTGCCGACTGATGGATTCCCGACGTGCAAAATGTCGCGGAAGAAATACAGCACGAACGTCATCAACAGCGCTAAGCCGAATGCCAGCAGAGCGCGCGCGATAAACACGATGGAAAAATCATGCCAATCGCTGATATGCGCGTGCTCTTCCGGCTCGTGCGCGGAAACTTCCGATTCTCCGAGCAGCAGCAGCGCGCCGGCGCCTATCGCAACCGCAACACCGATAAACGTCGTCGGAGCCGGCGTTCCGGCCGCGACACCGAATCCGAGAATCGTGCCGACGAGCATCGCGACGCTGCGAATGCCCGAAGCCATTCCCCACGCGTCTTTTGGAACGACGTCCGGAATGAGCGCTTGATATGCTGCGAGGCTAATGTTTGCCCCCATAGTCGCAAGCAGCAAAAAGGTCACGAACAACCCGAGGCTGTGGACCTGCGCCAGCATGACGAGCGAGGCAACGTCAATGGCCGCGCCGACCCAAATGGGAACCCGGCGCGGTATGCCGCGGCGCGTGAGCGCATCCGAGACCGCGCCCGCGATGGGCGGTACTATCATGGACACGAACGACATCAATGCCACCATGAGCGCAAGGACGCGTACGTGATCTTGCGGCGCTATCGAAACGACAGCCGCAGGAATCGCGATGGCCGGTAGTGCGGTGTCTTGGAAGAATAGCGGCAGCCAAAAACCGTTCTGAAGCGCCGACTTCCAAACGCTATAGTTTTTCATTGTCCCCTTAGCGATTGCACGTCTTGCGCATGCGAACGCAGCAGCGCGTCGACGTCCTTCGCGACGGCATCCATCTGATCCGCGTACTGCTTGATAAACGCCTGCTGCGTCTGCGTCGGCGCACCGGAATATTGCTCGATGGTCGTTCGCAGGTACGCGAGCTGTTCGCTCAGCCGCGCCGGCTGGCGATAACCGCTCGGTTCCGCGTTACGCAACCGTTCGAGCTGCGCCGCGAGGGCAGCATCGAATGCCGATAATCCGGCGTTTCGCTTGCGCGCGATTTTGAAGCGCAGTGCGTCGAGCTGCGCGATAGTACGTTCCGCTCGCTCTTGAACGCTCGCAAGCTGTTGCAGTGCATCGTACTGAGCTTGCAGATCGACCGGCGCAACCGCGTTACGCGGGTCCATTGCAACCGTCACGGGCGCGCGAAGCGTTTGCCCCGGGACGGCGACTTCGATAGTGTACGTTCCCGGCAGTACTTGCGGTCCTTCGATCGTCATCGGATAAAAAATGTAATATGGACGGCGATCCTGCACCGCCGACATTCCACCCGGAGGTTCCGTGTGCAGATCCCACGCAAACCGGTTCAAGCCAGCGTGTACCCGTGCGTCAAAAACATCGATCTCTTTCCCAGCGCCATCGAGCACGCGAACGCGCACGGACGGTTTCGCGTGCGGCTTAGCGGGCGCCGGCGCTTTGGGCAAATAGAGGGTCGCGAGCGCGCCGTACGGCTTGTTATCGGAGATGAACGAGCCGCGGCCGTGTTCGTGAGCGGGTCCGTCGTTGTAACGGTACGCTTGCACCGGCGCAAACAGATATGGTTGCGTTCCGTTCTGCGTCGAGCTCCACTGTTGAAGCGGCGCCAAGTCGTCGAGAATGTAGAAACCGCGGCCGTGTGTTCCGACGATGAGGTCGTTGTCGCGCGGATGGATCTGCAAGTCATAAACCGGCACGTGCGGCAGGTCCAAGCGCAAATCGGTCCACGCGCCCCCGCCGTCAAATGAAACGAAGAGTCCGCGCTCCGTGCCCGCGTACAACACGTTCGCGTTCCGCGGATCTTCGCGAACGACGTGAACGTAGCCGTTCAGACCACGGCTGATGTCGCGCCAGGTTCGTCCAAAGTCGCGCGTGACGAAGACGAACGGCCGGAAATCATTCCACTGATGCCGATCGATCGCAGCGTATGCTGTTTGCGTATGGACCGCCGAGGTCGAGACCGCACTGACGCGGCCCGGCAACGGCAATCCCGGGATGTTTCGAATCACGTCGGTCCACGTGCGGCCGCCGTCGTGCGTGAGTTGGATGTGACCGTTGTCCGTTCCGTACCACACGCTCTTCGGATCTTGCGCGTCTTCCGCAATCGTGTAGACCGTGCAATACGTTTCCGCGTTGGTGTTATCGTACGTTACCGGTCCGCCACTCCGCCCGAGCTGCGCGGGATCGCATTGCGTGAGATCAGGGCTGAACTCGCTCCAGGTCGCTCCTTCGTCCGCGGAACGGAAGAGCACGTTACCGCCAAAATACAGCACTTCCGGATCGAAGCGTGAAAGCAGTAACGGCGCACTCCAGTTGAAGCGGTATTTATACGTGGAAGCGCCGGTTCCAAATGCAATAATCGGCTGCGGCGAGATATACCGCCGCTCACCGGTTTTGAGATTCGCGCGAACCAGGTCACCGAAGTGCGTATTCTCATAGACGATCGACGAGTTGCGGGGATCCGCCATGGCATACTGTCCATCGCCCCAATCGGAGATGTCGAGCCAATCGCCGTCACTGGGCGCGTCACGACGGCTAAAAAACTGACTCGGCCCCCACCATACTTCGTGATCTTGCAGACCGCCCATGATATGGTACGGCTCGTCCATATCGTAGCCGACACGATACACCTGGCCGAACGGCACAACGTCGTCGTGATTCCACGTCTTACCGCCGTCCAGCGATGCGTCAAAGCCCATGTCGCTGCCGTTCAGCAGACGGTTCGGATCGCGCGGGTCGATCCACAAGTCGTGATTGTCACCGCCGCCGCCCGCATCTTTGAATTTCTTTCCGCCGTCGACAGAAACGAGCAGCGCGCCGCCAATAGCATAGACTTTCTCGGCGTTACGCGGATCGCACCGGACTTGCGAAAAATAAAACGGCCGGAAGTTGATGTCTTGGCTGGTGTTGCGCAGCTGCCAGTGTTTGCCGTTATCCGTGCTGCGATACAGCATGCCGTGCTTCACCGGAACGAATGCGTACACGACGTCCGGATTACTGTTGCAAACGCTCACGCCGACGCGATTGATTGGTCCGGCCGGCAGCCCATTGGGGACATGAGGATCTGTGAGCCGAGTCCACGTTTTGCCTGCGTCGTAGGATTTATAGAGCCCGCTTCCGGGGCCGCCGCTGCGCATGGCCCACGGTCGCCGCAAAAAATCGAACGTTCCGGCGTATACGATATTCGGATGCTTTGGATTGAACGCGAGATCGCTTCCGCCGGTCGTGTCGTTCACATACAAGACGCGGGTGAAATGCGCGCCGCCGTCCGTGCTGCGGTAGATTCCGCGCTCCGTGCTTGGCGCGAACTCACTGCCCATCACCGCAACCAAAATCGTTCGCGAATCCGCGGGATCGACGCCGATTTTTGCTATGCTTGCGCCGCGCTCGAAGCCAAGATGCCGCCAGTGCTTGCCGGCATCTGCGCTCGTCCACAACCCGTCGCCGTAATCCGCCGTGTTGCGCGGAAATGCTTCACCCGTACCGATGTAGACGCGCTTTGAATCGCGCGGATCGATCGCGATGGCGCCGACTGCGCTGCTCGAGCCGGATTCGAAAATCGACGTAAAGGTTACTCCGCCGTCGACGGATTTCCACAAACCACCGGAGGAGTGTCCCAGGTAAATCGTCTTGTGATCGCCTGGAATGCCCGCAACGGCATCGAGACGGCCGCCCATAACGGCCGGTCCAACCCATCGATAATGCAGATCGCCGAAGGAGCTTGGCGCAGCAAGCGCCGCCGCAGTACTTAACAGCGTGAGGAAAACCGCAAGCAAGCTCTTCATCTCTGCGGCACTACGCCGCTAAGCTTCGTGAGCCTCCGGCAGTTCGATCCAACGCTCCGCCCAATGAGCGATTTCATCGAGCGCAGGCCGCAGCTCGGCACCACGTGGCGTGAGCTCGTAAATAACGCGGACCGGCGATTCCGGACGCACCTCTCGCCGAACGACATTTTCCGCTTCAAGTTCGCGCAAACGTTCCGTGAGCAAACGATCGGAGATGCCTGGAATTGCTGCGAGCAGCTCGTTGAATCGCCGCGGACCGGCGAGCAGCGTTCGGACGATGGCCCCCGTCCAGCGCCGGCCGATCAATTCCACGGCGCGATGGTAGCGCGGGCAAAGCTCGGCACTATGGGCCGCCGGTTCGGTTGTGCTTTTCATTGGCGTAGTCATGGTGCAGACATCTCTTGGTGTATCATTTCGTAGGCTATCATAAGTAAGTAAGTGTCACAATAAGCCAGAGGTCTCTTTGGCTGCTCCGCAACCCGGGGCGTGTCCGGAAAGGGTCTGTGGCTGTGGCGGTGTAGCCTAGCTCAATGTTAGCGCAACCGCCTACACTACAGCCAGCCGAACGCTTCTCTGATATCTCCGCGACGGTGCCGAACTTCGAGCAGTTGCGCGCTCAATACGATGCTGTCGGAGACCAACTCGAAAGTGCCAATTCGGCAGCGGATGCAATCGCGGCCTTCCGCCGGTGGGACGCACTCCGGCGCAATTATGCAACTTGGGCTTCGCTGACCGAACTGCGCTTTCAGCAAGATACGAAAAATCCGCGATATAAAGCGGATGCGGATGCCCTCAACGAACTGCGCCCGAAAATCAACGGCATCGACGTAGCGATGAAACGCAAGTTTCTCGCCAGCCCGCTGCGCTCACAACTCGAATCGGAGCTTGGAAGCTATCTCTTCGATCGCTGGGAACTCGACGTCACGGCATTCGATCCCGTTATCGAACCGCTTATGGTTGCGGAATCGAAATTGGAAGACGAGTATACGGAGCTGCTTGCAAGCGCGCAGTTTGAATTTCGCGGCGAGCACTTAAATCTTCCGACGATTGGGAAGTACGCCGAAGATCCCGATCGCGACGCGCGGCGCGAGGCGTTATTCACAAAGTGGGACTTCTTCTCAAGGAAGAGCGAGCACCTCGACCGGATTTACGACGACCTCGTGCAGCTGCGTCACCGGATGGCCCAGGAACTCGAGTTTCACAACTTTATCGAGCTGGGCTACCGCCGCATGATGCGCACGGATTACGGCCCGGCTGAAGTCGCGCGCTATCGCGAGGCGATCGTACGCGAGATCGTCCCGCTCACGCAGCGCATCGTTCAAGCACAAGCGCGGGATCTTGGCGTCGACGAGGTTATGATCTGGGACGAGCACGTCTTCAGCAAAGCGGGTTCGCCGAAGCCACCACAGGCGTACGATCAAATGCTGGGCGCTGCGAACGCGGTGTTCACGGGTGTCGGCGGCGAAATTGGCGGCTTTGCCGGAATGATGATGAAGCGCGAGCTGCTCGACTTGCAGTCGCGTGAAGGTAAGGCCGGCGGCGGTTTTTGCACGTCGTTTCCGACGTACGGTTTGCCGTACATCTTCGCGAATTTCAACGGAACGACGCACGACGTCAACGTGCTACTGCACGAAATGGGTCACGCATTCCAATCGTACTCCAGCCGCGAGATGCCGGTTTCGGAATATTTGTGGCCGACGTACGAGGCATGCGAAGTGCACTCGATGAGCATGGAATTCCTCACGTGGCCGCAGCTGGAGCGATTCTTCGGTCAAGACGCGCAGCGTTATCGTATTCAACACCTCAAATCGTCGCTGCTCTTCTTGCCTTACGGCGCGGCCGTGGATCACTTCCAACATTTCATCTATGAGAATCCGTCGGCAAACGGCGATGAACGCAACGCCTTTTGGAAGCAACTCGAAGCGACGTATTTGCCGTGGCGTCGTTACGGCGGTATAGAACACTTGGAGCGCGGGGGATACTGGCAGCTGCAGCGGCACATTTACTCGATGCCGTTTTACTACATCGATTACACGCTGGCGCTTTGCTGCGCGCTGCAGTTCTGGGTGCGTTCGCTGGACGACTATAATCGCGCGCTCGCCGATTACACAACGCTCTGCAAACGCGGCGGCGAATTGCCCTTCCAGGCACTGGTCCGCAGTGCCGGATTGCAATCGCCGTTCGACGAGGGCGTTCTGCATAATGTCGCCGAGCGCGCGGCCGAGGTAATCTCCCTCTAAAATGCCGGAAACCGTTGCTTTTTACGGCGCCGGGATGCTCGGCTCCGGATTCGTTCAGGCCTTATGCGAACGTGGCGTCCCGGTCCGTGTTTGGAATCGCACGTTCGAGAAAGCCCGCGCGCTGGAGAAATTTGGCGCGGTCGCGGTGAGCGATGCAGCCGAAGCCGCTCGCGGCGTCTCCCGCGTGCACTTGTGTTTGCGCAGCGACGACGCGGTCGACGAAACGCTGCGAGCCGCGCTTCCCGGAATCGCGCCGGACACTCCCGTCATCGATCATACGACGGTTCTCCCAACCGGAATTGCGCAGCGCATCGAAACGCTGCGCGAACACGGCATTCCGTTCATTCATGCACCGGTGTTCATGGGGCCGCCGAACGCGGCGCAGGCCACAGGACTAATGCTGGTTTCCGGTGATCGCGCTTTGTTCGAACGCATGCGGCCGGCGCTGGAAAAGATGACCGGCAAAGTATGGTATCTGGGCGATCGTGTCGACAAGGCGGCGATCTTCAAACTGATGGGCAACGCGATGATTTTGGCGATTATCGGCGGCTTGGGCGATATGTTTGCTATCGCTTCCGCAAACGGATTAAGCCGCAGCGAAGCATACACGCTCTTCGAGAACTACGATCCGTCCGCGCAAATCAGCGGACGCGGAAAACGCATGTCTCAAAGCGATTACGATCCGACGTGGACGCTCGAGATGGCGCACAAGGACGCGAATCTGATGCTGGCGAGTGCGAGCGAGCTGCCGCTGCCCGTTATCAGCGCGGTCGAACGCGCGCTGCACGATGCGATAGAGCGCGGGTTCGGCAGCAAAGACCTTGCTGCGGTTGCGGAACGCTAGTCGATACGGGTAGCGGCGTCCGCCGCGGCGCGGGCGTTCCTGTCACGACCGGCCGCGACGTCTGCGCCGGCGTAGGCGTAAAAACAGCGCGCGGCGGCACCCATGGTACAGCGGGATTGAACGGCGTCGGCGTTGCGAGCGGCAACCGCGGCACTTCTACGATTAGCGCGCGAAGCTTCGCGTCGTAGGTCACGCGGGCGCCGAGCGTGCGCAGTACCGGCGCAATAGGAACGAACGTGCTTTGAAAGCGAGCGGGTTGCGGCTGCCCGGCGATCGGGACTTCGGCGAAACGGTCCGCGCGGCGAACGACGAGCTCGCCCCCGCTGTATTCAATGCTTGCGGCCACGCAGGTGACGAAGGGTTCGAGCGGCGCCATCACGCGACCGGCTTGGAGAAACGGCTGATTGTATGAGCGGACGACCGTGCCGTTGAGCACGACGGTTAACGCACTCGCGGCAAGTGGGAAAATCACGGCCGGACCACGATACTACCGGGAGCGATGATGCGGCTCATCTTGGCCTTCCGTGAAGCGGCCATGCGTTTTTCCCGCGACGGATGCGCGTTCTTGTCACAAGCCATCGCATTCAACGCACTCTTTGCGATCTTCCCGCTTCTGGTGCTCGTCCTCACCGCGGCATCGCTGGTTATTCCCAACGCGGAAGCGCAGATTATGTCTTTTATCGACACGTTCGCGCCCGCGCTTCACGATACGGTCGCGCAAAACGTTCGAACGTATGTATACGGCCGTGGCATCTCCAGTATCATCGCGTTCGGGTTCGTCATCTGGGCTTCGAAGAATCTGTTCATGGGGCTAGCCTACGCCCTCAACCGCGCACTGGGTGTGCCCAAAAGCCGGCCGCTCTATCACGACCTAGCGATATCGATAATTATGCTCCCGCTCACCGGTGCGGTGATGCTCGTTGCCGTCGGTATGCCGCTTGCCGTGTCAATCGTGTTTGCAAAAGCACATGTCAGCGACCCGCGTAATTTCTCGCAGATCCTTGCCTATCTCATTTCGATGGCGATGGTCTTTATAGTGTGCATCTTCCTGTACACGTTTCTCCCGAACCGCAAAGTGGCTTGGCATTTCGCCGTACCGGGCGCATCTTTCGTTGCGCTGATGTGGCCCGCCGTGCAATTCATCTTCGCGTTTTATACCGTGCACGTCGACTTTACGCGCATCTACGGAGCGCTCTCAGCGCCGCTGGTCCTGCTGTTATGGTTTTATCTCATGGGCGTGATCTTTTTCTTCGGCGCCGAGCTGAGCGCCGGATGGGCCCATCATAAAGGCACGGTCGAAGTGGCGCCGCTGGTCGATCCCGTCAAGCCGGGCGACGATGACGTAGTGGAAACGGAGGCGCCGGCCACTTCGTGACGGTGGTCTTCATTCACGGAGCCGGCTGCACCAGCGCAGTTTTTCAATCGCAAAAAACTGCATTTCCCGAAGCAATTACGCTGGATCTCCCCGGACGCTTGCACCTCGTCGAAGATCACCGCAGTTCCATCGCGGGCTTCGCGGACTTCATCGACGACTACGTGAGCCGTAACTCGCTTGCCGATGTGGTTCTGTGCGGACATTCGATGGGCGGAGCCGTCGCTCTCGAGAACGCCTTGCGTAAGCCGGCATGGCTGCGCGCCATAGTTTTGCTCGGTTCAGGTGCGCGGCTTCGCGTTGCGCCCTCGATATTCGAGCGGCTGGAAGCTGACTTCCCAGGGCTTGCCGCCGACCTTGCGGCAAACTACTATTTTCACGAACCTCGGCCGGACTGGACGGAGCCGCTTGTCCGCAGCATGGTCGAGGACGTCGGCCAGGAGCAGACGGCGCGCGATTTTCAGGCTTGCAACGCCTTCGACGCCCTGGACAGGATCGACCAGGTAAGCGTGCCGCTCCTCGCCATAACCGGGGAAGACGACAAGATGACGCCGCCAAAATATGCCGCCGCCTTCGCCGACCGGGTTCACGGCGCTCAGGCGCGAATAATCCTGAGCGCCGGTCATTTCGTCATGGTCGAGCGCGCCGAGGAAACAAACGCCGCGATTGCGGCGTTTATCTCGGGAAACGCGTAGTTTCGCTCGAAAGGATACCCGTGCGTCGAATCCCCGCGCTGTTGCTATTTTGCCTAAGTGTCGCACTCGTCGGTGCCGGCCGTCCCACTCCGGCGCCTTCGCCTAAACCCACGCCGTCAAAGGCACCGTCGACCACGCCGGCTGCTACCAAGGCGTTGCCGCTCGTCGTCATCTTTCCGTTTGACGCAAGCAGCGACATCAAAGCCGGAACCGGTCAAGCCGCAGCACAGCTGTTCATGCAGCAGATGAACGCGGATGGCGGCATCGACACCATCGAAGCGCCGGGCACGGTCAAGCGAGCGGATTATCTCACGTACGCTCGGAGCGTGAACGCGAACTATTATGTCGCGGGATATATGACGCCGCTCGGAAGCGGAGTCTCGTTGGTCGAGCAAGTCGTGTCGACGCGCAGCGGAACGATCGTGTACGGACAGACCGCGCAGATCGAATCGTTCCAAGATGCAACCGCACAGGCGACGATGATTCACGACGGCGTCGTCGCGCTCGAGAAGTCGCTCTCGGATGCATATTCCAGCGCTTCCGCACAAGCAACGTCGACGCCGCAGCCTACGAGCAATCAGGCGAACCTCACGCAAGGTATCGCGGGTCTTGCCGGACTCTTCAAACACAAAGGCAAAGAAACGCCTTCGCCCGTCGCAGTGAAACCAGCAAAGGGCATTCTGGTCGCGCATATCGCCGGCACGCTGCCCGCAGACGATCTCAGCAAAGGCACGGGAGAGCTCTACAGCGCGCTCAATACACACTACAACGTGCGCATGACCAATGCTTTAGCGCAGAATATTTCCAGACAAGCCGACGGCATCTGCGGTGCGGACCGCAACAACACGATCGCGACGGGAACCGCCTCGGCGCAAGTCACGCGCCATGGGCTGGGCAGCCGCGCGGAATACACGTTCGTCCTTCAGGTGTACACGTGCTTCGGCGCGAAACTCGCCGAGCACACCGGCACCGGCGGCTCACTCGCGACGGCTGTGCGCACCGCCGTCGAGAGCTACGTCTCTTCTCACCCGCAGAACGGCTAAC
>CAZRQS010000015.1:0-26128 GCA_964602255.1 uncultured bacterium
AGCGCCTTCACATGGAGGGTACTTCGGGCTCATCCTTCGACAGGCTCAGGATGACGACAGGCTCAGGATGACAAATGGGTGGAGGTTGCCGCTGCGGCGCTGGCAGCGCGAGGCGTTCGAGGCATGGTGGTCGGCGCGCCCGCAGGACGCGCTTATCGTTGCAACCC
The DNA here is from genome assembly GCA_964602255.1 of uncultured bacterium. Taxonomy (GTDB): domain Bacteria; phylum Vulcanimicrobiota; class Vulcanimicrobiia; order Vulcanimicrobiales; family Vulcanimicrobiaceae; genus CAZRQS01. The sequence goes on from CAZRQS010000015.1 coordinate 168, forward strand.
CGGGCGCGGGCAAAACACGCTTCGCAACGCGCCTAGCTCACGCACTCTTAACGGAAAACCACGTGCGCCGGGTTCTGGCCGTGGTGCCGCGCGAGCACCTAAAATCGCAGCTCGCCGCCGCAATGGCCGGCGCAGGCATCGCTCTCGACGCTCGCTTCGAGAACGGAGCAGGCGCGCTCGCCTCCGACATGCACGGCGCGGTGGTGACATATCAGCAGCTCGCGTTCGCGCCGCAGGTGTTCCGAGCGCTATCACGCGTTCCGACGCTCGTCATTCTGGACGAAATTCACCACGCCGGCGATCAAGCAACGTGGGGTAACGCGCTGCGTGAGGCCTTCGAATTCGCGAGCTACCGCGTCGGCATGTCCGGAACACCCTTTCGCAGCGACGGCACGCCGATTCCGTTCGTACAATATCGCGCCGGCGAATCGCAAGCGGACTACGCGTACGACTATACGCAAGCGTTGCGCGACGGCGTTTGCCGCCCGCTGGTATTTCCGTTGCAGGGCGGCTATGCCGAATGGGTGAGCGCTGACGGCGAGATCGTTTCGGCTTCATTTGAAACGGCGCTGCGCTCGCGCGTGCAGCAAAGCGAACGCGTTCGTACGGTGCTCACGCAAGAGAACTGGCTGGGCGACGTGATCGTCAAGGCGCATCAGAAATTGCTGGAGCTGCGCAACGGGCCGCATCCGGAAGCAGGCGGCCTAGCAATCGCCATGAATCAGCAGCATGCCCGGTTCATCGCCGACCTCATGCGCGAGCGGATCGGAATCACGCCCACCATCGTCGTCTCAGATGAAGACGGCGCATCCAAGCGCATCGGCGCATTCGCACGCTCGCGCGATCCGTGGATCGTTGCGGTGCACATGATTTCCGAAGGCGTCGACATTCCGCGCCTGCGCGTCGGCATCTTCGCCAGCAACGTCAACACCGAGCTGTACTTCAGGCAGTTTTGCGGGCGATTCGTTCGCACGCAGCGCGCCGGCGGGAATCAGCATGCCTTCGTCTATCTCGCCGACGATCCGCGCCTGCGCGAACTGGCCTCGCGCGTAACGCACGACGTGCGTGTGTATCTCAAAGGTAAGCGCGAATTCGATGAACTGGCCGCTGCACTACGCGTGCAAACTGAGCGCGGCGAAACGGAAAGCCGGTTCGCGGGCATTACGGCCTACGTCGAAGGCGAACGCACGCTGGATTATGGGCCGCTGTTCAATCCGTTGGCGTATTACGTCGAAGAGACGCCGCCGCCTGAGCCGCACGCGGAGCCCGTTCCCGTCGTTCGCACGAAAACCGAAGAGAAAGAGACGCTGCGCAAATCGTTGCAAGGATTGGTTTCGCAGGCGAGCATGGCGTTCGGCGTGGAGCACCGCAAGATTCACGCGACGCTCAACCAGCGTTTTGGAGGCCCCATTGCTTCCGCGAGTACGGAGAGCATTCAGCAGCGGCGTGCTGCCGTGTTGCGATGGCTCGAGCGCAACCGGTACGACGGCTTGAAATAGCCCGCTGCAGCTACGGCTGCGTTTCGACTATCGCCGTTTGGATTTCACCGTAAACAGCTTGTGCCGGCCAGTACTTGCGCAGATCGGCGGGAAGAGCATTGTAGACTTTACGGCTCTCGCCCTCGGAGATGTGTTGATGAAGCACCGCATACACCGCGCGCAACACGTCCTTTGGATTGGGCATGCGTTCTTTGCCGTGGAAATACGTCTTGGCGCGGTTCAAGAAAATCTCTTCGTGACGCTCGCGCGCGGGCGTTTTTGACGGCACCCAATCCTCGTAGTAAAGTCCCCGAACGATGATCGGAAGCTGTGCCGAAAGATGGGCGATTTGATCGACGGTAAGTTGATCGCGCAGTACGTGTAAGGCGCAGCGCAACGCTGCAAGGGCGTAATCCTCGCTCATCCAGCCGCCCATTCCGGTGTTGATCTGGTGCAGCCAAGTATGCCCCTGGTTTACGTATTCGTCGAAAACATGAGTATTCTTCATGACAGCTCCATGCTACCCATGCAGCGCGGGGCTACGCGGTTTCGCGCTTTGTTTTCCGGCTTTGAAAAAAGACGAATGCTCCAACTAAAACGACCGCTACTACCAAGATGAACAGTGCATACTTGCGCGCACTGTCGATAACCTCGTGCGCATGTGCGCCCACCGCGCTACCGAGCAAAATGAGCCCGCCGCAAAAGATCGCCGAACCGAAGAACGTCCATAAATAAAACGCGTGCAGCGGCATCTCGGCGATGCCGGCCGGAATACCGACGATGCCGCGAATCACGGGGATAAACCGGCAGATGAACACCCCGAACTTGCCGTAGCGGTTGAAAAACGCTTCAACGCGGGCCATCTCTTTGTGATGGAAGCCGATGTACTTCCCGTACCTGTCTAGGAATGCGCGTCCGCCGAAGCGTCCGACTGCATAACCGATGCTCTGCCCGACGAGTTCGGCGGCGACGGCGACGAGAACGGCAAGCCATACGCTCGAAAGATAACCTTTAGCGGCGAGCGCTCCCGCTGCCGGCAGAATAATTTCGCTGCCAACCGGCGCGCCGATGTTCGCAAGCGTCATTGCTGCGAACAAGCCGAGGTATCCGTGATGCTGGACGAGGTTAAAGAAGAAATCCGTTAAGGCGTGCATCGGGCTCTCCGCACAATCTCCGCGGCTAAGCTGCCGCCTTCAGCAAGGATCGCTTCGAGCAGATCCATCGGTTCGATAGCGCGCTGGCCTGCTTGCTCGCCCGCGAGAGCGACAATTTTACGCACGCGCGGCGTAACGAGGATGCCTTCCCACATTCGGTCTTCACCCGTACCGAGCGCACGACGAAGTTCGGCATGAACCTCGCCCGGGTCGATACCTTGCGCGCGCAACCATTCCGTCATCGAACCGTCCTGCTCTTCGAGCAATGCTACGAGCAGATGTTCGACACCAACGTAATAATGGTTATGATTGCGGCACTCTTGTTCCGCGGCGCGCAGCACGCGCCCCGATGCTGGGCTGAACTTCGAAAACAATTCGCTGTGCGCCGAGTGCCTTTATAGAAGTGGGAGAGTTGAATGGTCGGGGCGACTGGATTCGAACCAGCGACCTCTTCGTCCCGAACGAAGCGCTCTACCAAGCTGAGCCACGCCCCGACAAAACAGCCATTGGTTCGGGCGGCCGCCCCTCCCTCCTGCCGTTATGCGAAACTTTGGACGGGAAACGTCGATAGTAATCACCAAGAGCATTTTCTAGCCATGCGCTATCTCATCGTCGGGTGCGGCCGAGTCGGTTCCACCCTTGCAAAGCTTCTCGACGCAGATAATCACGAGGTTATCGTCGTCGACGAGAACCCTGCCGCGTTCAAGCGGCTGGGGCAAACATTCAAAGGTCACGTCGTCGTAGGCACCGGTATAGACTACGACGTTTTGAAGCGTGCCGGCGCGCAGACCGCCCACGGCTTTGTCGCCGTGACTCAAGGCGACAACCGCAACATCATGGCGGCGCTCATCGCGCAGCGGATGTTCCACATCAAGAAGATTGTCGCGCGCATCTATGATCCGACGCGGGGCCTGATGTACCGCGATTTGGGCATCGAGACCGTTTGTCCCACCACAATCGGCGCCAAAATGATCCGCGACGTGCTTTTGGAAGCGCCGTGGGACACACTGCAATCGTTCGATTTCGGCAAGGTGACCTCGCTGACCGCAGTGGTTCGCGCGAGCGACTCGGGCAAACGCGTTTCGGAATTCGAGCGACCTGGACGCATCCGCATCGCCGCCATTCGAACCGGCAAAACCGTGCGGGTAGCTTCAGACGATACGATCTTGGCCGAAGGCGATGAGATTAACGCCATCGTCGCGCCGGAAGCGGTCACGGAATTCGCGCAGATGTTCCAGATCGAAAAGATGCCGTCCATGCCTGCAATTACGGGGAGCCCTTCGTAGCATGTTCATTCTCATCGTGGGCGGCGGTAAAGTCGGCACCTATTTGACGCGCGCATTGCTTGGGCAAGGCCACGAAGTTGTCGTCGTCGAGAAAGACGACCGCAAAGCGGCGATGCTCGAGCAACTGCTCGAGCAAAAAGTAACGGTTATCGGTGACGGCTGCGATCCGCTGGTGCTCGAACAGGGTGGCGTCAAACGCGCCGACGTCGTGGTCGCCGACACGGGCGATGACGAAGACAATTTGGTCGTTTGCCTGATCACGAAGAAAAACTCGAAGGCACGCTGCATCGCGCGCGTCAATAATCCGGCGAACAAGATGATTTTCGCCTCGCTCGATCAAGAGAATCCGATTACCGTGATCTCGAGCACCGAGATCATCCTCGACGTTATCAGTAAGTCGATTACGGCTCCGGCTTAATCGCCGAGCGGTAAACGCTCCATTCGTGGCTTGACCGTCAGCGCACCGGCCAAGATTGTGACGACGACGACGGCAAACGTTGCATCGACGATTAAGCTGCGTTGCGCCACTGCGACCGGCGTGGCGAGCGCCAACGCGAGCGAGAGCGCTCCGCGAATTCCGGCCATCCGCACCACGGTCATCCAAAACGGGCGCAAATCACCGCGCACAAGAGCAAGCACGCCGTAAGAGAGCACGAACCGCGCGATCAGCACGGCAGCAAGCGCAACGAGTTGAATGAAGATCGTTGCCGTCAACCCAGAGAAATCCAGCGACGCGCCGATGAGAAAGAACAGCGCAGCGTTGGCGGCCACCGCGACACCTGTCCAAAACCTGGAAACGCCCTCGGCAGCTTGCACGCTAATCCGCTGACGCTCCAGCTCGCGTAAAGCTATACCGAACGTCAAGACGGCAAAGATTCCAGACCATCCGAAATAGTCACAGACGAAGTAGGCCCCGTACGCACCAACAAGCGTCGCAAGGCTCTGAATTGACGCATCGACTCGTGCCCGGAGCGCAAACGCTGCAACAAAGGCAAGGAGCAGTCCAACGGCAATACCGATCAGCACGCCGAGTGCTGCATGCGCCGCCGTATTCATCACGCTCGCCGCGCCGGCTGAAACCACAAGCGAAGCGACGATAGAGCGATAGAGCACGACAGCGATTGCATCGTTGAGCAGCGATTCGCTCTCGACGATGGTTGCGAGCCTTCTGGGAACCTCTAGGCGTCTGAAAATTGCAACCACCGCAACGGGATCCGTGGCGCAAAGAATTGCTCCGAGCAAGAGCGCCGGGCCCCACGCCAGCTGTCCGAGGTAGTGCGCAAAAACTGTGACGATCGCTGCTGTGACCAGCACTCCGGGCACCACGAGCAATGCGATAGGCCGCCATTGGCGGCGCATTACCTGAAGATCGAGATGCCACGCGGCCTCAAAGATGAGCGCCGGAAGAAACACATACAGCGCCGCCTGACCGAAGAGCACCGTCAGCTTGCCCGGAAACGCTATCCCGACCGCGATACCGGCGATGAGTAGCGCGGCAATATGCCAGAGTTCCACGCGTCAATGCGTGTGGGTGAAGTTGCCGACGAGCACGCCGGCGTTGCGAACCGCTCCTATAGCTTCTCGCATGCCCAGCGGATTGCGCGGGCGGCCGACCGCGCCGAAGTACCATTCCGGGTCGATGTTGAGCGTTCGCGTCTGAATCATCGCGACGGGAACGTCGCGCAAAAACGCTTGCATTGCTTGTACTTCTTCTTCCTCGTCCGTAACACCCGGATGGGTGAGCAGATTCAAGGAGACGCGCAAGCCCGACTTTGAAGCCACGCGAATCGACTCGAAGACATCCTCCAGCGAATACCCCGCAGGACGGTAATACGCCGCGTAAACGTGCGGGCGAAACGAGTTCAAACTTATCCGCACCGCTTGCAGACCCGCGTCGATGCAACGCTGCAACGCCGAAGGCATGCTGCCGTTGGTATTGAGATTAATCGTTCCGTTCGAGCGCGCCGCGCGAATGAAGTCGATGGCTCCGGCAATCGTGATCGAGCGAAGCAGCGGTTCCCCTTCGCAACCTTGTCCGAATGACACGATGCCGTCGGGAACGCGTTCGAGATGATGAACCGCGACGCGGCCGAGTTCTTCCGGCGTCGTCTCAAATGAGATGCGCGTTTGCGGCGAGGGCAAGCCGGTCTCCGGTTCTTGTTCGGAAATACATCCGACGCAGCGCGCGTTACATTTGGGAGATACCGGAAGCGCTGCTTCACCGCGTTCTAGGAACACGTTTTGCGCCGTAAAACAGCCATACTCGCGCGAGCACAAACCGACTTGGTGCAGAACTCGATTGACGCGGTCGCTTTGAATCCGCTCGTCGATGATGCGCTCGAGCTCTCCGGTCGCGAATTGGCGCGGTTGCCAGTCCTCGCTCTCATCCGTGCGCATCGCCGCAACGTAAAGCTCGTCGTCGACGACACAAGCGAACGTGTAGCCGAAGAGCGGAAGCGTCGGCGCCTCCGCGTCGCGCTCGTATGCCGGCAAAAGCAAACGCGTGTATCCGGCGGGAAGCATGACAGCCAGCGCGTAGCGACGTCTCGCGACGCCGTCTTGCAAAACGGGATGCCGTCCCGGAAGCACCATCGGCATCGTTCCGGGAGGCGCGGGAATCAATTCGTCGCGGTGTACTGCGCGGACGATGCCGCCGTCCGCGAGCGGTTCGCGCGTCTCGTCAAAATAGATGCGACCCGCTTTGTCGCAGTAGGTCAGGCCGATCATTGGGACTTCTGAATCATAGGGATTTCTGAAAAACGTATTCGGTCTTCAGAACCTCATACCCGAGGCGGTGGTAGAATTCATGCGCGCGTTCGCGAACGACGTTCGTGAGTAAGCGCAGCGTCGTGCAGCCGCGCCGCCGAGCCCACGCTTCCGCTGCGGCGACGAGCATCGCACCGATACCGTGGCTGCGATATTCGTCCTCGACGACTAAACCTTCGATGTCCGCGCGCCCGCTCGACGTAAGCGTACTGCGCTGCGCGAGGCCGACCCATCCAACGACGCCGACGCGCGGCACCACGGCGACGAGCACGGCTTGGCCGTCCTGGAGCGTTCGCAGATGATGCTCGGCGTGCGCAAGCGGAACGTCATATCCGAGTTGCACGCACAGCGCGGTGATGCGCGGCGCGTCGGTGAGCAATGCTTCGCGCACGGATGTTCCGAGTTCAGAGCCGCGCATCGAAAACTCGCACGGCGGGACCGGTCAAATACGCTTCACCTGAGCCGTCCCATTCAACGCGCAGAACGCCGCCCGGCACGTGAACGTCGACCGGCGAATCGGCGACGCCGCGCCGAATCGCCGCGGCCGCACTCGCGACCGCGCCGGTTCCGCACGCTTGCGTGAGACCCACGCCTCGTTCGTGATGACGCACGTCGACGCGATGTCGATCGACAGGAACGGCGACGTGCACGTTCACATCGCTCATCTTCCGTCCTACGTCGACGAGATCGAGAGCATCGAGCGATCGTTCAAAAATCACGACGTGCGGATTGCCGAGTGAAACATACGATGCATCCGCAAACGGAAGATGCCGCTCCTCGAAGGTCGGAACGCCCATGTTCAAGCGGATCGAATAAACGTCGCCTTTTTCGATCACCTGCGCGCCGATGATTCCGGCGAGCGTTTCGATGTGAAAACGATCGCCTTCGCCATTCTCGGAAAGGTATCGAACCGCGCAGCGCATGCCGTTGCCGCACATCTCGGCTTCACTTCCGTCGGCGTTGATGATTCGCATCCGCGCGTCTGCGCGCTCCGAAGACAAAAGGACGATCAGCCCGTCGGCACCGATCCCGCCGCGGCGTTCGCAGACCGTCCGCGCAAACGAAAACAAATCAGCGACGCTGGGCGTTCGCTGATCCAGGACTACGAAATCATTTAGCGTGCCGTGCATCTTGCTCACGGCGACGGGGGACATTAGCCTGACGTCACCTCGGCATGCGCCGGCGCTGCCGCAGGCTGCGCATCGGGCGTCGCAAAGGGGCCTTGCGGAGAGATCGTCGAGACCGCGTGCTTGTAGATGAGGTGCGTTTTACGCTCGTATTCGATGAGAATTGTAAAGGGATCGAAGCCTTTGACCAGACCACGGAGCTGGAAACCGTTCACGAGGTAAACGGTTACAGGCACACCTTGCCGCTTGATCTCGGCCAGGTACGTATCTTGCAGGCTTCCCGGCATAATGCGGGCCTTCAAACCCATCCGAGTTTTTCCCTTGCCGCGTGCTCCACGCCGGGCGGTGCAAGCCGGCGCGTATCGGGTTCGCTTCGAAACCATGTGGCCTGCCGTTTTGCATACCGGCGCGTTGCACGAACGAGCAGCGCCCGCAGCTCTGCAAACGTGCATGCACCGCGCAGATACGCAAGCGCTTGCGGATACCCCACTGCGCTAGCGGCAACGGCATCCTCACCGATGCGCTCGGCCTCATCCAGCAAACCGCGCTCGAGCATTGTGCCGGTGCGATGCTCGATGCGTCTTTCGAGCTGTGCCTGATCGACCTCGAGAAATACCTTATAAAACGGTATGCCCTCAGTCGCAAGTGACCGCAGTTTTTGCTCGCGCAAGATCGCCTGCGGCGGCGAAAGCGCAACTTCGAGCGCGCGCAAAACGCGATAGGTGTCGCTGGGCTCCAGCATCGCGGCGCGACGCGGATCGCGCAGCACGAGCCAATCGTAAAGAAACTGCGCGTCGTGCAATCGCGCTTCGTGCGCGAGCCGTTGGCGCACGCCCTCGTCGTACTGCGGAGCGAGATCCACCGCACCGGTCAGCGCTCGGATGTAAAAGCCCGTACCGCCGACGACGATGGCGCGTTTGCCTCGGGCGTGAATGTCCGAGATCGCGTCCAGCGCATCGGACGAAAAACGTGCGGCTGAATAACGCTCGCGCGGATCCAAGAAACCGACGAGATGATGCGGGACCGCGGCGAGCTGTTCGGGCGTGGGCGCGGCAGTCCCGATCGGCATGTCGCGGTAGATTTGACGGGAGTCGGCGCTGACGATCTCGGCATCGAACGTGCGCGCGAGATCGATGGCGAGGCCGGTTTTACCCGACGCCGTCGGACCTGCGACTACAAGAACGCCGGTTCGCACAGAACGGGAAAGTTCACCGAGCGCGCGATGAAGCACATCTCGTGCGCCCGCTCGTGCAGCGCAGCCGTTTCAGCCTCGCGAGAAGAGTCCGCAAGCCGCACTTGCGGGCGCAAAACGGCTTGCGAGAACTGACCAGAGCCGTCGGGATTGAGCCGCATCGTTCCGCCGGCTTCATCGCGATACTCCGTCACGACGATGCCCGCGTCGGCGCACAAATGCAAAAACCAGAGCATATGGCACGCGGAAAGCGACGCGATCATCAGCTCTTCGGGATTGTAGCGCTCGGGATCTCCGCGAAACGGCGGCGTCGAAGACCCTGGTATCGTCGCCGATTTTCCGTTCGCCGCAATCTCGTGATCGCGTCCGTACGCGCGGTAGGAACTCGTGCCCGTTCCGCGATTACCGGTCCACGTTGCCGTTACCGTAAAGTTGTGTTCTTTTTGTAACACGTCAGATTCGCTTGAAGAGCCGTGCAATGGCTTCGCTATCCATACGAACGATAGTCGGCCGTCCGTGAGGACAGTGCATAGGGTTCTCGCATTGCTGCAATCGTTCCACTAGCATACTCATCTCTGCAAAGTCGAGCCGCTCACCTGCTCGCGTGACGGAATGGCACGCAAGCGAAGCCCACACGCGCTCGCGCACGTCGCGCTGCTTGGGCTCGTCCATCAAATCTTCCAAGAAGCCGGCCATGTCGAAGGGGCGCGACCGATAGCCGGCCGGAGTCGCAGCGATGCGGTACGTGCGTTCTCCAAAGCTTTCTATATCGAGGCCGCCCTCGCGTAAGAGTGCAATCGTACGGTCCAGCGCGACGCTTTCGCTTGCGTTCAATTCGAACGTAATAGGCACCAGCAGCGGTTCGCTGGGAGCGTGGTCCTGTGCCGCAGCGACGATACGTTCGTAGGCGATACGCTCGTGCGCAGCGTGTTGATCGACAAGAACTAAAGCCCGTCCGTCGCTTGCAAGAATAAACGTGTTGTCGAGCTGCGCAAGCACGCGCAAACCACCGTGACCGTTTTCAGTCGCGGCCGCGGAAGGCGCATGTTCGAAGAGCGATTGCAGCTGCGGCAGACTTGCATCCATCGCTTGCGGTGCCGGCGATACGGTAATCGCATCGCGAAATCGCGCGGTTGCATGATCGCGAAGCGTCGTCGCGATGGCACGTTTGGCGGCATCGAACACTTGATGCCCGAACCGCAGACGCACGTCGCTTTTCGTGGGATGCACGTTCGGATCGACATGCTCCGCAGGAAGCGTCAGGAACAGCGCGCCGTACGGCTGGCGCCCGATCATCGCGAACGTCGAATAACCAGCGGTCCATGCACCGGCGAGCAACGTGCTGCGCAATAATCGTCCGTTAACGAACAACAGCTGCATGCGCCGGTCGGGGCGGTCGTTGCCCGGCGTGCTGATGTATCCGCGCAGCTCGCCTTGCATTCCGCGCGCAGCGGCCGGATCCAGCGGCATAAGCGCGTCTGCAGCACTCTTTCCAAACACCATCGCGAGGCGCGCCTGCACGTCACCGGTCGCAGGCATCACCCATACTTCTTTGCCGTCGTGAACGAGCGAGAACGTGATCTGCGGATACGCCATTGCGAACGTCGAGAGCCAACTCGAGATGCGGTTGAATTCAGCCGCCGGCGAGCGCAGGTACTCGCGCCGCACGGGAACGTTCGCGAACAGATCGCGCGCGCGGACGGTCGTTCCGACGGGCGAAGGCGCAGGTTCAACCGCGCTGGCACGTTCGGCGTGCGCAGTGATTCGCGCTCCGATCTCGGCGCACGGCTCGCGGGAAACGATTTCGAGCTGCGCGACCGCCCCGATGCTGGCCAGACCTTCGCCGCGAAATCCCAGCGTATCGATAGATTCGAGATCCGTCGCAAGCGCGAGTTTACTGGTAGCGTGCCGCCGAACCGCGAGCGGCAGATCGCCGGGCGCAATGCCGGCGCCGTCATCGACGACCTGTACGAGCGCGATGCCGCCGTCTTCAAGCGTAACTGCAATGCGCGTTGATCCGGCATCGACCGCGTTCTCGACGAGTTCTTTGACAACCGAGAGCGGGCGTTCTACCACTTCTCCCGCGGCGATCTGTCCGATCGTCTGCGGGTCCAGAACGTGGATCAAGATTCGACGTTCAAGAACGAAAGCTGCGAGGCCGGCGCAATCTTTGGAAGCCGGCGCTTGAGCGGCACTTGTTCTTCCAGATCCGCTTTGCCGGAAAGGGCGTCGGCTATCTCTTGGGCGCGCTCGATGACGGCATCAGGCAAACCCGCCATGCGCGCGACTTCGATACCGAACGAACGCGACGAGCTGCCGGGTAACACGCGGTGCGAAAACACCGGTCCGCCGTCCGCGCCCGTGTTCTCTACTGCGGTGATGTGATAATTGGCAACGAGTTTCCAATGATCGGCGAGCGAAACCAGTTCGTGGAAATGCGTCGCAAAAAGCAGCATAGGCGACTGTTCGTCCAGGCCAAGCAGAAACTCGCAGATCGCTTGCGCGATGGAAAGACCGTCGATCGTTCCGGTGCCGCGCCCGACTTCGTCGATCAGCAGCAGACTGCGCCGCGTGCACCGGCGCAAAATGTTTGCCGCTTCGGCCATCTCCAGATAAAACGTCGACTGCCCCGACGCGAGATCGTCACCGGCGCCGATGCGCGTGAAGATGCGATCGACGATGCCGAGCCGGGCGTTCTTTGCCGGAACGTACGAGCCAATCTGTGCCATTATCGCGAGCAACGCGGTTTGCCGCAGATACGTCGATTTACCGCCCATATTCGGGCCGGTTAGCAAGATGAAGCGATGCTCGCCCGTACGTAAACGCAAATCGTTCGGAACGAAGTGCGTGCGTAAGACGGCTTCCATCACCGGATGGCGGCCGTCGATGATCTCGATTTCACTTTGCTCACCGAACTGCGGACAAACGTAGCCGCGCTCCGCCGCGCATTGCGCGAGCGAACACAGCACGTCGATTTCGGCCACCGCTTCCGCGGCCGCAAGGAGGTCGACGATGCGGACCGCGATGCGATCGACCAGTTCGCCGAAGAGCCGCTCTTCCAATCGCTGCTGGCGCGTTTGCGCGGTGGAGATCGCGATCTCCAGTTCTTTGAGTTCCGGCGTGATGAAGCGCTCGCCGTTCGTGAGCGTCTGCTTGCGCACGTAGTCAGGCGGAACTTGCGAAACGTAGCTCTTGCTGATCTCGATCGCGTATCCGAAAGCGCTTGCGTACTTGACCTTCAGCGATTTGATCCCGGTACGCTCGCGCTCGCGCTCCTCGAGTTCCGAGAGTTTGCTTCGCGCATCGGTACGCAGCGACACGCACTCGGCTAGCTCTGCGTCTGCCTCCGGACGTATGACGCCGCCGTCGGTGAGCTGGGCCGGCGGTTCGTCCACGATGGAGCGCTGCAGATCCGCAAGCATTTCTTCGAAATCGCCGATACCGTCGAGCTGTGCCGCAAGCGCTTTGGGAGAGACTTGTTTGAGCGGCCGGACGATCTCCAACGTACGGCGCAGCGATGCCAGATCGCGCGGAAGCGCGCGTTTGAAGCGCACTTTCTGCGTAATGCGCTCCAGATCAAAACATCCGCGAAGCAGCTCTTGCATCGATTCACGCCGCACGTGCTCGTCGATGAGCGCCTGCACGCCTTGCTGCCGCCCAAGAATCGCTTCACGATCGACCAGAGGCGCAAGTATCCACCGCGCGAGCATGCGCGAACCCATCGAGGTCGCGCATTTGTCGAGCGTCGCCAGCAGCGTAGCTTTCGGATTCGCGCCGAGCGCTTTGGTCAGTTCGAGATTCTTGCGCGTATTCGGATCGAGCGCGAGAAACGTGCGGTGACGATAGAATTGGGGCGCGTTGAGCGGCTCGCGGACGTTGTCGTCTTGGACGGCGCGAAGAGCTGTTCGCTTTACGAACCCCACGAGCGCGTCGAGGGCCCGATGAATCGCTAGCGACTCATCGAGCGAGAAGCCCTCCACAGCTCCTCGCGAACGGCCCTCGACAACTGACAGGCTGGGCGCCGTAACTCGCGCTCCGATGTTCTCGAGCGCTCCCGAAAGCGTTGCGCGCAAATCTGCCGGTACGTCCGCGACAACTTCCGCCGGACCGATTCGCCCCAACTCCGCGAGGAGTTCGTCGTACGCGGATTCACCGGTCAATCCGGTAGCGGCACACAGTCCCGTCGAGACGTCGGCATATGCAAGCGCAAACGTTTCGCCAATCGACGTAATAGCGGCCAGATAATTGTTTTGCTTGCCGTCGAGGAGTTGGTCTTCGATAAGGGTGCCGGGTGTGACGATACGGACGACGTCGCGGCGCACGAGTTTGTTCGCCTGCGGCACCTCGAGCTGTTCGGCCAGCGCGACGATAAAGCGTTGCTGCACGAGGCGAGCGAGATATTGCGACAGTGCGTGATGCGGGACGCCGGCCATCGCGACGCGTTTGCCGCCGCCGGCTTCTTTCGACGTGAGCGCAATTGAAAGCGCACGCGCGATCGTCTCAGCGTCTTCACCGTAGGCTTCATAAAAATCGCCGACGCGTGAGAGCAAGATGGCCTCGGGATGACGCGACTTCATCCCAAAATATTGCTCGAGCATCGGTGAGTACTGTTGCGCGCTCACGCTGATGTCCGTTTCGTCGCCCGGCCTGTGGATAACTTGTGCGCGTCGTGTGAGTTAGTTATACGGCGAGTAAATTGATCGTTGGGCGCGCTATTTCCGTAGCGGCACCGGCGAAGCGCGCTGCTCTTCCGACAATCGTGCCGGTGCAGCCCCAGATGAACCCTTCATGGATCTCCACGTCGACCCAGGGTTCGCGCGCGTACAGCGCTTCGTTGTAATCCGGCGGCATCGGCGCGATAACGGTCGAGTTTTCGGGACTCTTTGAAGCGAGCTTGCCGGCGTCTTTCTTCGACGGCCCTTGCACGAGCGCGCGAACCGTCGTGCCGATCATACGCTCGTGGTACGCGCGCGATGCGGTGTTCTGCGCGTCCGCGAGCCGCTTGAAACGCTCGCTCGCAACGCCGGGATCGACCTGTTCCCAGCGCGCTGCCGGCGTTCCGCGGCGCTTCGAATAGATGAACATGTACGCGTTGGCAAACACCCCGCTCTTCACGTAGTCCAGCGTCGCGCGGAAATCATCTTCGGTTTCTCCGGGGAAGCCGACGATAATGTCCGTCGTGATCGCCCAGCCCGGCAAGTAGCGATGAATCAGTTCGACTTTTTCATTGAACTGCTGCACCGTGTACTTGCGGTTCATGCGCCGCAGAATCGGATCGCTGGCTGACTGCAAAGGCAGGTGCACGCGCGGATTGAGCTGCGGAACCTGCGCGAGATCGCGAATAATCTTCTCGCTGAAATCTTTGGGATGCGGCGAGATGAACGTCAAGCGCTCCAGGCCCGGTAGTGCTGCAACGCGCTTGCAAAGGTCACCGAAGTCTGAGCCGTCGGCCGGATCTTTATACGCGTTAACCGTCTGTCCGACGAGCATCACTTCCCGCGCGCCCGAGGCGATCCGCTCGCGCACTTCGCCTAAAATATCGGAAGCCGGGCGATGGTCGAACCGTCCGCGCACGTGCGGCACGATGCAGAACGTACAATAATAGGAACAGCCGCGCTGAACTGTTACGAAACCACGCAGATGCGAGAATCCGTCGGTAACACAATCCGCTGCGCCGCCGAACGGCATGAGCAGCGCGCGTTCTTCTGAGAGATCGGTGTCCTCGAAATTGGGTCGCCACTTCGCTATGGCGTCGCCCATCTGCGCGAGCTCCGACGTCCCGAAGACCGCGTCGACGTGCGGCACGACTTTCTGCATGCGATCGCGGTCCTGCTCGGCAAGACAACCCATGACCACGAGCTTGAGCGCGGGGTCGGCTTGCTTGAGTACCTTGAAGTGATTCATGCGCCCGTACGCACGCCGCTCGGCGTTGTCGCGCACGGTGCACGTGTTCAGGACCACAACGTTCGCCTCTTCGGGGCGCTCAGCGACGACATAGCCCGCCGACGCGGCGCGATCCGCAATATACTGCGAATCGGCCTCGTTCATTTGACAGCCGAACGTCTCGATGTAGATGCTTGCCACTGCCGGGCATCATACAGCACTTGCCGCCGCCTCGACAAGGAAGCCCGGCGGAGCGACCGGGCGGACAGGCGCGGGAATACCGGAGAGTGGACGGAATCCTCCATGCCGTGCAATCCGTAGAACAACACGACGGCGCGATGCTGCGGCCGGCGACGGTCGCCATTGTCGGCCGCCCGAACGTCGGCAAGAGCGCGCTTTTCAACCGGCTGATTGGCCAGCGTTTGGCTATCGTCGAAGATACGCCAGGCGTCACGCGCGATCGTCTCTATGGTTTGTGCGAATGGCGCGGACGCACGTTCAGCCTAGTTGATACCGCCGGCATCGATCCCGATCAGGATAAGGATGGCGACCACATCGCGGTCTCGACGCGCCGCCAAGCCGAAGCCGCCGCCCATGAAGCGGACGCGATCCTCTTTGTCGTTGATGCGGCATCCGGGCGTAATCCACTAGATGATGAGGTAGCGCGCATTCTCCGCAAGACGCGTCGGCCGGTCGTGCTCGTCGCTAACAAAGCGGAGTCGCCGAGTGCAGCTGTCGCGGTGCACGGCGAATTCGCGCCGCTGGGATTCGGCGAGCCCGTCGCCGTGTCGGCGATCCATGGCGAGGGCACCGGCGATCTGCTCGACCGCGTTATCGATCATTTACCAGAAGAGGCGCCGCCACCGGATTTTCGCGGAGAACTTTCGATCGCGTTGGTGGGCCGTCCGAATGTCGGAAAGAGTTCGCTGCTCAACGCCATGCTCAATGAAGAGCGCGCCGTCGTTTCCGACGTTCCGGGAACGACGCGCGATGCGATCGACACGATCTTTCAGTTTCACGAACATCGCATCCGGCTCATCGACACCGCAGGCATGCGCAAGAAGCCGCAGCAGCACGGCGCAATCGAATACTATTCGGCGCTGCGTTCCATTTCGGCAATCGGACGCGCGGACATCGTCATTCTGCTTTTCGATGCGATGCAAGGTATGCTCGCGCAAGAGCGGCGCCTTGCGGGCATGATATTGGAAGAGCGTAAGGGCCTCATCATCGTCGGCAATAAGTGGGATCTGGCGCGCGAGCAAGGCGAGTACAGCCAAGGCGAACTCATCAACGTGATTTACGAGCAAGTGCCGTTTGCGCGTTTTGCGCCCGTCACGTTTCTTTCGGCGAAAACGCGACGCCGTCTCGGAAGTTTGATGCCGCTCGTCATGAAGGTGGCGAACAACCTCGACCGGCACGTTCCGACCGCGCAGCTGAATTCCGTCATTCGCGATGCGACGCTTGCGCATCCGGCCCCGGCACCCGGCGGCAAGCCGTTCAAAATTTATTACTGCTCGCAGCCTGCCGCGCATCCGCCGCTTTTCGTCTTCCATTGCAACGATCCGGATCTCGTGCAAACCTCGTACAAACGGTTCTTGGAAAACATCATCCGTCAGAACTTCGATTTTGAAGGCGTGCCGCTCACGCTCGAATTTCGCGAACGCTCCCGCCCGGACGACACGGAATGATAGACGCAGCTGTGGTCATCGGCGCGTTTCTGCTCGGCTCCATTCCGTTCGGATTGGTGATCAGCAGCGTCTTCTACAAGACGGACATTCGGCAATCGGGCAGCGGCAACATCGGAGCGATGAACGCACTGCGCGCGCTCGGCAAACGCGGCGCCGTTACCGTGCTCATCCTCGATGCGGCAAAAGGCATTATCCCTACCGTCGTCAGCATGCAAGTCTTTCACGACACGCGCTTGGCGGCGATTGCCGCAACGGCCGCGGTACTTGGCCATTGCTTCTCGCCGTGGCTGCGCTTTAAAGGCGGTAAAGGCGTCGCCACGTCGTTCGGCGCGATTTTCGGACTGTCGTCGCCAGCGGGTATCGTCACGATCATCGGCTGGGTCATCGGCGCTGGTTCGACTACGTACTCGTCGGTCGGATCGATGCTCGCGCACATCGTCGCGCCGTTCGCTCTGTGGTACTTCACGCGCGATCCGTGGCTCACGGGGTACGGCGTTTTTGCAGCGGTTTTCATCCTGTACACACATCGCGAGAACATCGCGCGTATCCGCCAAGGACAGGAAAAAGGCATCCCCTTCCTACGCCGCGGCGGCTCGGCCGCTTCGTAGCCATGTAAAAGACCAGGGCTCCCCGAGCCAGGGTGCGTATTGGGCGAAGTCATGATTTCATCGAACGATCTTCGAAACGGCGTAACTATTCTCGAAAACGGGCAGCTGTGGACCGTCATCGAATTCTTGCACGTCAAACCGGGCAAAGGGTCGGCGTTCGTACGCACCCGCTTGAAAAATGTGAAGACGGGCGCAACGGTCGAAAAAACGTTCCGCGCCGGTGAAAAGCTCGAACGTGCAACGGTCGACAACCGGCAGATGCAGATGCTCTACAACGACTCCGATGGTTATCATTTCATGGATCAAGAGACGTTCGAAAACGTGACGCTGCAACGCGACGTCATCGGCGGTCCGGCAGACTTCCTCAAGGACGGAATGGTCGTCGACGTGCAGTTCCACGACGGCAATCCCATCGGCGCCGATCTTCCGGCGCACGTCGAACTGCGCGTCGAGCAAACGGATCCGGGCTTCAAGGGCGACACCGCGACCGGCACGACGAAACCCGCGACACTTGAAACGGGTGCGGTCGTCAACGTTCCGCTGTTTGTGAATCCGGGCGACGTAATCCGAATCGACACGCGCGACCGCCGGTACATCGGCCGCGTCGGCACCTAACGCTGATCTATTTTTGGCTGTTCGCGACCGGCCTGGGCGCGAGCACATTCGGTTCGATGGTTGGTCTCGGGGGCGGCTTCATTGCCGTCCCCGTCTTACTTCTGTTCTTCCATTTGTCACCGGCACGCGCATCGGGTACCTCGCTCGCACTCGTAATGGCAAACAGCGCGGCGGGCTCACTCACCTACTTCCTGCAGAAGCGGGTGCACGTGCGCATCGGGTGGCTCATTGCAGCGGGCGGCTTTCCCGGCAGCATTTTGGGCGCTATCGTTTCGACTCGCATTTCGGCGCAGCTTTTCGATTGGGTCTTCTCCATCTTCTTAATCGCCGTTGCGATCGACATAACGTTCAATCGCCACAAACGCCTCGCAGGCCGAAGCGAAGAATCTTCGTCCATCTTCGGTATGCCTTGGTACGGAAATCTCGCGCTCGGTTTTGCTGTCGGCTTCGTGTCGAGCTTGTTCGGAATCGGCGGCGGGGTTTTGTTGGTCCCCTCGCTGCTTTACTTCTCCGATCTGCCCGCGCACATGATCAGCGCGACTTCGCACTTCGGAATTCTGCTTACCTCGCCGGTCGGCTTGGCCACGCATTGGGTTCAGAACGATATCGACTGGCGGTACGTCGCGCCGCTTGCACTCGGTGGAATCATCGGCGGGCCGATTGGTGCGCGCCTCTCTTTGCGCTTGAAACAGACTCGGCTAATCGTCTTGGTCGCGATTGCGATGACGATCGCGGCGCTTGCCTTGGTCTTGCGCCACTTCATCCGTTAGGTGGTGGGGTTCGGCGCGTCCGTTTTCGTGCGGACGCGCCTCTTAGCATTGGCTTGACATGGGGACCAGGAATGGCTGGTGCCTGGCCGTCAATTAAGCCAGGTCAATGTATCCTGTTGGAACGCTCTCGAGTGGTGCGGGCTCTGTAACCGAACTTGAACGGCTCTTTGAGATAACGCGTGACGTTTTAAGTGCGCCGTCGTTGGATGCTGCGCTTACTTCGCTTGGGCATGGCGTTCAGGATCTGTTTGGCTGGCGCTTTGTTACGATGGTTGCGGCTGAGGAGCCTAATGGCGAACTTCGGCGCCGCGTTATGCTCGGGTATCCGAAAAGCGTCGTCGAGCAGCGGCTTTACGAAAAAATCGATCGGGAAGCGTTTGACAGTATGCTTAAAGATGCTGTCCGGTTTTTTGAGGATTGTTACTTCTTTCCGGCTGAACGGGAAGCGCACTGGGAGCGGTCGATCTACACCGGAGCTAATCCGAATGGTGCGGTTCGGAAGTATCCTAGTCAATGGAATGAGCGTGATGCGCTCGTTTTGACGCTGCACGATCGGGATGGCGTCATGATTGGCTATATGTCGCCGGATGCGCCGTTGAGTGGTGAGATTCCGAGTGCGCAGACGTTGCGCGCCATGCAAGTCTTTGTGAATTTGATGGGTATGGCGCTGGCAAATGCGCGGTCGCAGAGCAGGCTGCAGTATGAAGCGACGCACGATTCGCTCACTGGGCTGCCCAATCGTACGGTGTTTGCGCTTGAGCTAGCTCGTGCGCTTGAAGCTGTTCAGCGTGGGGATGCGTCTGGGCGTGCGGTTTTGTATTTGGATCTGGATGAGTTCAAGTCCATCAATGATACGCTCGGGCATCTCGCCGGTGACGGGGTTTTGAAAGAAGCTGCTTCGCGATTGCGCTCCGTGATCGATGAGCGGTTTATCGTCGCCCGCATGGCGGGCGACGAATTTGCCGTGTTGCTTTCGGATGCGAATTCGGAGCAGGTTGGCGAAGTGCTCGAGCGGGTTTCGTCTGCTATTCGGCAGCCCTATCATATTGCGGGGCGTGAGATTGTCATGACCGCAAGTATTGGTGTTGCGCCCATCGATCGGCAGTATACCTCGATTGCGGAAGTGCTTCGCGATGCGGATACCGCGATGCATCATGCGAAAAGTGAAGGGCGCAATCGGAGTGCGTATTTTGTGGCGAGTATGCACGAACAAGCGTTGCGCCGGCTCTCGTTGCGCATGCATTTGCGTTCGGCGATCGAGCGTAATGAGTTCGTGGTTTTGTATCAACCGATTGTCGCACTCGCGGATGGCGAGATTCATGCGGTTGAAGCGTTGCTTCGCTGGCATCATCCCGAGCAAGGATATCTTTTGCCTGCGGCGTTTTTGCCGCTAGCTGAGGAGATGGGACTCATGGTTCCCGTCGGGCGCTTCGTGCTGGAGAGCTCGTGCGCGCAACTGCGTGCGTGGGAGCAGGCGTATCCGCACCGGCAGATGCGCTTGAACGTCAACCTCTCGGTTCAAGAAGTGCTCCACCCGGATCTGCCCGACTTTATTGCCGGACTTCTTTTGAAGTATGGCGTCAAACCCGGTCAGCTGACGCTCGAAATCACGGAGACATCGATTTTGCAAGGCGAGTTGCGGGCGGCCGGGGTACTTGCAGAGCTCAAGGAGTCCGGCGTGCAGATTTGCATCGACGACTTCGGGACCGGGTACTCGTCGCTGCGCTACATCAAATCGCTGCCGGTCGATGCTTTCAAGATCGACCAGACCTTCATCGCTGAGATTGAGGCCGAGAAGAGCGAGCAGATTGTCGAGCTCCTTGTGCGCCTCGGCGGGGCTTGTGACTTGCGGGTCACGGCCGAAGGCATCGAAACGGCATCTCAAGCAGAGCGCTTGCTTGCCCTAGGCTGCACCTATGGCCAGGGCGTTTACTTCCACGCGGCCATGCCGCCTGAACTAGTCGGCAACCTCTTGCGATAAAGGCCGTCCAATCGTGGGTAAGGATGCCGCACGATGGTTGTTCATACGGAACTGGCGACTTCTCGTTTAGGGG
This sequence comes from uncultured bacterium, assembly GCA_964602255.1. GTDB lineage: Bacteria > Vulcanimicrobiota > Vulcanimicrobiia > Vulcanimicrobiales > Vulcanimicrobiaceae > CAZRQS01. The sequence goes on from CAZRQS010000015.1 coordinate 20,789, forward strand.
TGCCGAGCAGCACCGTCGAGCGCGGCACAATCGAAGAGGGGTTCTTCTTCTATACCTGCCGCTGGAGCTGGCCGTGCGGATGCAGCGGCGAGATTATCGCGGGCTCGCTCATCGAACTGGTTTGCTGCGACCGCCACGAGCAACATCACGCGGCCTAACGCGCCTACTGGTCGACGTACGTTTCTTTGATCTTTAGGATCTGCGGCAGCGCGTCGTGAAATGCGCGGACCAGATCCGGATCGAAATGGTTGCCGTTTCCGGCATCAATTTCCGCGATAGAGCGATCGACCGGCCACGCCTCTTTATATGGCCGCGCCGACGTAAGCGCGTCGAAGACGTCGGCCAGCGCGCAAATGCGTCCGGAAAGCGGAATTTTGTCTCCCACGAGGCCGTACGGGTATCCACTCCCATCGAATTTTTCATGATGCGAAACCGCGATTAGGGCAGCTTCTTGCAAGAGTTCCGATTCGCTGTCCTTGAGAATGTGATACCCCGAAACCGTGTGCTGCTTCATGATCTCCCACTCGTCGGGATCCAGCTTGCCGGGCTTTAGCAGAATACGATCCGGCGTGGCGACCTTTCCGATATCGTGCATCGGCGTGGCCATGAGCAGCGTTTCGCACATACCTTCCGAAAGTCCGTAACTACGGCCGATTGCAGCGCTGAAATGTCCCATGCGAAGAATATGCATGCCCGTTTCGTTATCGCGAAACTCGGCGGCGCGCATGAGGCGATTGATCGTTTCTTTTTCGCGGGCTTTGATACGCGCGGTCGCGCGATCGACTTCGTCCGCCAGCCATTTCGCCCGGCTGGCGAGCTTCTTGCGGCTGTCGGAGAGCGCGACCATGTTGCGCATTCGCGCGCGAAATTCCACGACGTCGACCGGCTTGCTCAAGAAATCGGCGGCGCCGAGTTCCAGCGCTTTGTAGCGAATGTCACGATCCGTCACGCCGGTGATCACGATGATCGGAACGTCGGCATTCGCAGGCGAGCTGCGGAACGTCTCGATGAATTGCAGGCCGTTGGGTTCGGGCATGTTGTAGTCGACGAGAACGACGTCGGCTTCGTTTTCCCGGCTCCACTCGAGCGCTTCCCGCGAAGATGTAAACGTGACGCAGTCGCTTCCGGAAAGGGTACTCAAAGCCGTGCGATAGACGTGCAGATTGAGCTCGTTGTCGTCGATCATCAGGACTTTCACGAGGCCGGCCCCGCCGCACTGATTTCGAGCAGAGCGCGCGCCGCTCGGTCGTATGCCTCGCGCAGACGCCGGCTATACGGTGCGAGCCCGGCGTCGCCGTCTTTCGCGGTTCTCTCGTAGTCTTCCGCAATGCTCGCGAGCTCGCTCGCTCCGATATTCGCCGAAGCGCCTTTCAATTCGTGAGCTAAAGCCAGGCGCGCGGCCTGTGTATCAGCCTCGTCGAGTTTCTGGATGACCTGGAGCAGCGAAGGCAACGCACTCGCAAGAAACTCGCATGCGCTCTTTTTATCGTTGTCGAAAAGTTCGTTGAGTCGATCGAAGTCGAGCGGTTGCACGTCTGCGGTTGCGGCCTGCGAAAGAGCGCGGCGCAGATCGTCCAGTGTAACGGGTTTGGAAATGTAATCATCCATGCCCGCCGCTATGCACGCTTCGCGATCTTCCTTCAACGCATTCGCCGTCATGGCAATGATGCGTACGCGCTTTCCTTTGCGGCTCTCATCTTTACGGATGTGCCGCGTCGCCTCGAACCCGTCCATGTTCGGCATATGGCAATCCATAAGAATTGCCGAGAAACGGCCGCTAGCCGCAACGGAAACCGCTTCGCGCCCGTCCCTTACGGCCTCGGCGGCATAGCCCAGTTTTTGGAGTTGACGCAGCGCTACATCGCGGTTGATGGCATTGTCTTCTGCTACCAGAATCAAGTGTTCTCCAGCCGGTACGATCGCCGGCTCCTGAGGGCGAATTTCTTCAGTAGAAAGGGGCGATGCATTTGCGATGCAATCGAACAGCTGCGACTGTCGCACCGGCTTGTTCAAATATGCCGCGAAGCCCGCGGCAATCGCATGGCGTCCACGTTCGGGCTCGTCGTATGCCGTCACCATGATCAGCCGCGTACCGTTCAGGCGTGGGTTTTGCCGGATACGCCGTCCGAGTTCCAGACCATCCAGACCGGGCATAACGAGATCGATGATCGCAACATCGTAGGGATCGCCTTGGTCGACGGCATCTTCTAACATACGGCACGCCTGCGCCGCATCCGCAGCGGCGTCGCCCCGCATGCGCCAGGACGAAAAATACTGCGCGAAGATCTCTCGCGAGGTCCGGTCGTCGTCCACGACGAGCGCACGTATTCCGCACAGTGTAGGTGCCTCGGACGTTTGTGCACTTGCACGTTTGAATTCGACTGAAAACGAAAAGCTCGAGCCGGCGTCCAACACGCTTTCCACGCCGAGTGTACCGCCCATCAGTTCCACCAGGCCTCTCGAGATCGAAAGCCCGAGGCCCGTACCGCCGAACTTACGCGTCGTCGAACCATCCGCTTGCCGGAACGGTTCAAAAATGCTGGACAATGCTTCCGGAGCGATCCCGATGCCGCTGTCCGTGACGGCAAACGTCACTTCCACCGTTTCAGGCGTTTCATGTTTGAGATCTGCGCGAATGACGACGGCGCCGTTTTTAGTGAACTTGATTGCATTGCCGGTGAGGTTCACGAGCACTTGACGCAAACGTCCCGGATCGCCAACGACGACGCGCGGAATTTCCGGATCCACGTACGTCATCAACTCAATCTGTTTTTGTCCGGCTTGCGTCGCGAAGAGCGTTGCTACGCCTTCAGTCAGCGGCAAAATCGCAAACTCGACAAACTCGAGTTCGACGTGGCTCGCCTCGATTTTGGAGAAGTCGAGGATGTCGTTGATCAAGTGCAGCAAGAGCTGGCCCGACTCGCGCACGACGGTCGCGCACTTGCGTTGATCTTCCGTAAGCGGCGTATCCAAAAGGAGTTCCGTCATACCGATGACCGCGTTCATCGGCGTGCGGATCTCGTGGCTCATTGTTGCGACGAACGCCGACTTCAGCTTGGAGGCATCGACCGCTTGTTGAAGGGCTACGCGCAGCTCTTGTTGCGCGAGACGTCGCTCGGTGATATCGCGAATGATACTGATGATGACGCTGCGCCCGTCCACCACGCCGCCTTGCGCGGCGACCTCCACCGGAAACGTGCTTCCGCCCTTGCGAAGATGAATGGTTTCGAACAGAACGCCCTCCTGCGCGCTCTCGAGCGTGGCATCCACCTTACTCAAGGTTTCCGGAGCACGAAGATCGCGTACGTTGAGCTGTGCCAACTCGCGATTGGTGTAACCATAGGCCTGCTCCGCAGCAGCGTTCGCTTCAATAATCCGGCCGTCGTGCCGATCGACGAAAAGAATAATTTCACGCGTGTGTTGCGCGAGTAAACGGTATTTCTGCAGCTGCGATTCACGTTCACGCACGCGAACCGCCATGCGGTGATACGCGCGGTCGAGATCGGCGATTGCGTCGGAACCCTCGAGAGGCGGATCGAGGTCGCTGCCCGTTTCTAATGCACGCGCCGTTGCCTGTAAACGATTCAGACGCGAGACGAGGCGGGAACCGAAGGCGCGCGTTGCGACGAAGGTCACCAGGAAACCTAGCACTGCACAGATGCCCAGCGCCCAGTCCAGTTTCGCATATTCCTGTTGCAGCCGCACCCAGCGGACCGATTTCAAATCATTCTCGGCTGCCACGAGTTCGGCGGTTTGATTGCGCCATGCATCCGAAATCCGTACAGCTTGAGGGGAATCGGACATCGCTGCTGCTGCTGCACGGTGACCGCCCTGGTACGCTGCAAGGAAGCGATCGTCAAACGACAAGATCTGGGAAGCCAGTGCATCGATTGCGCCGGCGCGGCGGTGTTGCGAAGCGTTATCGGCCGTTATGGCCAGCAGCAGTTTCTGCAATGCCGGAACGCGAGCGGCATCATGACGGAAGGCCACCAGATTGCCCGAATTATGTTTGAGAACGTAGTCGCGAAGATCGCGTTGCGCTGCCACAAGACCGTCGGTCAAGCGTTGGGATTGCGCCAGAACTTGATCCGAATGACGGATCCACATCTGCGTGTGCTCGGTTTGGCGCTGGAGAACGACGAACAACAACAAAAGCAACAGCAGAAACGCGAGCGGCAGAGCGCCGAGCGCAAGTACTTGAGTGCGGATTTTTGAATTCCGGATCCACAGCGGCATTTAGGTGGATACCGGTCCTATCCCGAGAAGCCGTCGCGATTCATTCAGGAAACGCTCTTTGCTAATCGGCTTGGTCAAAAAGACGTTGGCGCCGGCTTCGAGCGCACCGTCACGCACGCGCGCGCTATTCAAGCCGGTAAGCATGATGATCGGAACTTGCTGACAACCTGGAATCGCGCGAAACCGCCGAACGAACTCGATGCCGTCGAGGACGGGCATTGCATAATCGACTATCAGGAGCGACGGTATTTGGGTAGTGCACCATTCGAGTGCCTGGGACGGGTCGTTGAACGAGCGGCAAACGCATCCGGGCAGTTTTGCAATAACTCGCTCGTACAGTAGCGCGTTTGCGCCATTGTCATCGACAACCAAGACGTCCATAGGTCAACCCCACCCGAGTGATCCGTTCTCTAGGTTAAGAATCGGTCACGAACCTTAAGGACTTTAGACCCAGTCTTTAAATTGGCGAGTTCTGTAGATATTTCGCAACGATTAAGGAAGACAACCGGGCGCCCTTCGGCCCTTCCGTAGCAAGGAAGGGGAGATCGAGCCACGCACCGGGATGGAAGATCGCACTTGCGGGTTGTTGCCAGGCGGGCGAAATTTCGCGTTTCGGCGTGTCGAGAATGACGCGAACGCACGCGATGTTGTCCGCTTTAATGACTCCGGTCTCCATATCAACGCCGGCAAAACCCTGTGCCGCCCATTTTTGCCGATCTGCACCGTGGACCAGTGTCAAGCTCGTGAGGAGCGGCGCATCGATCGGCTCGTGTCCGAGCGCGCGTGCCGCCGCTGAAAGTCCTTCGACAAGTTCGGAATCGCAATCGATCATCGTGCCATCCGGACGGCGCACCGAACGCGGAATAAGCACCGTTCCCGTCGGCAGATCGTCGCGCAAGCCGCCGGCGAGGCCGCAGCTAATCGCGATGCCTTTGATGTATTCGGTGTTGCGGCGCAGTGAAATACCGGCCTGCAGCACACGCACCGACGCAGGCAAAGCTTTGCGGGCTTCGGTGGTCTCAAGACCGGTGGCAGTGACGACCGTAATCACAGGCGACCATGTTCGCGATACCACTGCACAGCGCGCTCGAGCGCGGCGCGCAC
>CAZRQS010000016.1:0-16820 GCA_964602255.1 uncultured bacterium
CACAATCAATAAGAAAAACCAGTGGAAAATCGCCTTCGCGGCGATTTTCTGCTTTTTAGCGCGACGACGCTTCGGTCGCCGGTAGTTGTGCGTCGTCGGCCTTGATGGACCGGCGGTAGATAATGGTAACCGGAGAGATATGGCCGCGGTCGTGCAACGATCCGGAAATCGTGAGCGATTCGTTCAGCGCAACCAATAGCGCATCGCCACGCAGCGCATAGTATGCGGTTCCCCGCATGCGCATGGTTCCGGTGATCGACATGTCGGCGTGATCGGGCAATGGGCCCGTCATCGGCCCGGTCGCGTCGAAATTTACGGTTAGCGCGGGGCGCGAGGCGACCCGGCCCGTTGGTCCGCGCTCGAGATAGCCGTGCAGCGTTCCGCCGATCATGGGCGCCGGAAATGCGAACGGAATGCGCCCGCGCAAGTGCAAGAGATCGCGCAGCGTCGCGCGGTCGAGCTCGACAGCGAAGGGCTGGTTCAAAACCGTCAGATAGTCGGGGTCCAAATCGGCTTTGTCGCGCAATTCGCCCGCGGCTGTCATCTCCTGAACAAATGTGGCTTGCGCGGGCACTTTTCCGGCTGCATCCGAGCGCGTATAGTGCACTTGCGCCGTAAATCGCGTCTGATCGCCTTCTTTACGAACCGTCAACTGTTGCGTGCCCGCATACGTAATGATGGACTGAAGATCGGCCTGACCTATTTGGTAACGGTCGTTGCCGCTCACGGCATAGCGCTGATCGGCACTTGCGGGCGACGCCAACACCAATACCGCAGCCAAGTTCAGGGCTAGCGTTTTGATATACATACCGGTGGTGGCGGCTCTCTTTCTAGGTGGGTTGTAGGTCGTTTTCGAAGGTCTCTTTGAAACCCTTAAGGGTTTCCGTGTAATATTATCCCAGGAAACCGGTTTTCGCGAAACGTCGTCGCCAACGTTTTTTTTGTAGCGAGCGTTATCCGTTTTGCCGATACTTCTTAGGAGCAACATATGAAGTCGCCGTCTATGGGTACCTTTCAAGCATGAGATTAGGCTGGGTCGTCATCGCTGTAACGCTGACGATCCTTTTGGGCTTGACCTCGCTTCCGGTTGGTGCGGCTCCGACAGCGGAAACAACCAACCATCCCGCTCAGGTTTCAGTAACGCTCCAAAGAATTTACCAGCGCGCTTATGACGAGGCGTATAGCCGTCATGCCACGCTGCAAACCGATGGAACGACCTTCGTTTCCACGGGCGATATCGGCCTGGAATGGCTGCGCGACGCCAGCGCCGTCATGACGCCGTACATCGGCCTCGCCGTCACCGACTCGTACGTGCGGGCGATGCTGCGCGGCACGATCGCGCGGCAAGCCCGGTACATCCAAATCGATTCCTACGCGAACGCGTTTACGGACGACTATCACGTGGCGGAGCGCAAGTTCGAAATGGACTCGCTGCTCTACCCGGTGTGGTTTTCATATCTATACTGGAAAGCCACGGGCGACAGATCGGTGTTCACCCCCGACGTGCAGCGCGCGTTCAGCACGGTTTTGAGCACCATGCGCACCGAGCAGCGCCACGCTACCCGTTCGCATTACCGCCACGGTGAACTGGCGAACGGCGGAAAAGGCACGCGCGTGGCCTACACCGGGCTGGTCTGGACCGGCTTCCGGCCATCCGACGATGCCGCCCGCTACCACTTCAACATACCGGACAACATGTTCGGTGTGGTCGTGCTCCGCGATCTGACCGAGATCGAAAAAACCGTCTATCGCGACGGCCGCATGGCGCAAAATGCGTGGGGTCTTTCGGTGCAGATCCAACGCGCCATCGAGCGCTACGGGCAAGTGAACGTGCCGGGTATCGGACGCGTCTACGCTTATGAGATTGACGGGTTCGGACATGCAAACCTCATGGACGACGCCAACGTTCCCTCGCTGCTCTCCATTCCGTACTTCGGGTATGTGGGCTCGCGCGACGTCGTCTATCAGGCGACGCGTCAATTCGTTTTGTCCACGCGCAACCCGTACTTCTTCCAGGGCAAATATGCTTCAGGCATCGGGAGCCCGCATACGCCTCACGGTTACGTGTGGCCGCTCGCGCTCGTCATGCAAGCGTTGACCTCGACGGATCACAACGAGGTCAATCGTGTCATGGGCTACATCGCGGCGTCGGACACCGGCGATCACCGTTTACATGAGTCGTTCAACGCGGATTGGCCCGAGTCGTACACCCGCGCTGATTTCGCGTGGCCGAATGCGTTGTTCGCGCAGATGATGCTAGGCCGCCAAGGGCGTCTGCCAGCGGTGCTCGAGTCGATGGCGCGTTAAGGCCGCTAGCGGCCAGCCGATGCGCGCTCCTGCGCGAGCGTGTCTAAATACGCAACAACGAACAGTGCGCTGAGCAACGCGTTTGCCAGCGCAACGAAACCCATCGAGACCGGCTCCACATCGCGAACGCCGATTGACAATGCAAGACGGTCGACGCCGATTACCGCGAGCGTGACCGCGATTTGTATGGCGAACAGCGAAAAAATGCGCGACATATTCACCCATGCGAGCATCATGCTGCGCAAGATCGCGAACGGAATGAGCGTGAGCGTTTGGACGTGTTCTTCGAGTGCTACGAACGGTTCCGCGTATACCAGCATTGCTGCCAAGAACATCACCAGCACGCCCATGAACACGTCGCCGAGATCCGTCGAAAGCATGCTCGCAAATCCTATTTGCGTGATCAGGCTGATACCGGCGTCGATAACGATGATCGCCCACGTGCGTTCAATCAAGCGCTCGAGCCGCGCGCGCGTTTCGCCGAGCGTACCGGTTGCGTCCGCGCCGGCGTTTACCAGCACGACGGCATTTATCAACGGCACGCCGATGAGCCCCGCGTAGAACGACGAGAGCTTTACGTGCACGAATTTGTAGAAGAGCAATTCCAGGCCGAACACGGCCGCGCACGTCGCTAAATACAGCGCCCATCGCCGGGCAAGAAGCTGCGCGGCGACGATACCGATGGGCCGGTACGACGGAACGTCTTTAATGGTGAACCGGTAGTCTGCGCGCCGGGAGGTAGAAGCGAACGTCGACGACGTCGCCGCAGACGACGACCTCGTCGGCATCCTGGAAGTGGCGCCCTCCGATATCCACGGTGAAGCGCCCTGAGGACAAGCCGAGCAGCGTGGTACGCAGTGTTCGCGCAAATTTATCCTGCGGCGCCCGTGCACCGATGGCTTCACGCACCGCCAGCGAGACGAGATCGCGTACGCGGATCGGCGTGGCAAGCGCAAACGCGCCTGAGCCGGTGCAGGCCACCGCGTGGATGTCGAGAGGTACGCGAACGCGAATCACAGATGTAAGGTTTTGCCCATTTTCGAGGAGCCGCCTGCCGTCAGGGAGTAACGATTTGTTCAATGTCGGTTTTCGGCAACTATGCCTCCGCCGAGGTCGTGGACGCTGCTGAGAAGTTCATTAGCAAAATGGACGAGCGCGAGCTCACAGTGGCCATCGAGCAGAGCGAGCGTGCGATGTCTGCGCAAGGCCGCGCACTTCTTGTAGAAGCGATCTTCGATGCATTCCGGCAGCGCGGCGAGTCGTCCGAGGACGCCGTTGAAGCTGCGGGCACGACGCTCGATGCAATTACGCGTGGTGACGAATCTTCGCTGCGCGCGTTAATGGAGTATGCGAAGAGTAACGCCGGTCTACTCAAAGAAGCGGCCATCGTGCTAATCGAACAGCGTCCCGAGATCGTTTCCGAACTCGCACCGGCGCTTGCCGACGGCATCGCGCAACGGCTGCGCGAATAATGAGCGGCGATCTTCGGCGGCGCCGCAGGCTTCCGCCAAGCGGACCGCGGCGTTCGTCCGGCGGCGGACAACATTACACTGCATGGATCATCACGGCAGTTGCCGCGGTAGCCGTGATTTTCGGCGGATGGTTTTTAGGACAAGCGCTGGCACACTGGTTGAGTCCAAAGGATCAGCAAGTCGCCCAGCTGCCGACACCCACGCCTGTGATAACACCCGTGCCGTCACCCACGATAAGCGCTGAGCCTGTAACGCCCTCGCCGGAGCCTCGTCCAACGACGACCACCGCAGTAGCCGTCGCGACGGCATCGGCGACTGCGCGTCCGGAGCCGGCCGCGACGATCGCACCGACGGTTGCGCCAACGATCACGCCGGCGACCGCGCCGAGCAAAAAGCCCACAGCGACGCCGAAACCGGCGGTCGCAGTAGCGTCTCCCACGTCGCAGCCGCGTACCACGTTGCCGGTGGCGCGCAAGCCTGAAACGACGCCCGCAGCACCGGCGCCTTCAACCGAGAACGCGGCAACGACAACGGTACGCTCGTACATCGACGCGTTGCGCCGGGGCGATCCGCAAGGTGCGGCAGTGTATTTGGGCAACGGCGTACCGGACGAAGACTTCATCGACGAGAACACGCGCATTACCGGCGTGAGCAGTACGCGCAACGCCGACGGCAGCTATAAAGTTGCCGTCAACATGCAAACCGCGAAAGGCGAATACTACGAGACGTTCGTCGTCGCGCCGTCTGCGAACGGAGCGCGGATTCTCGATAAAACGGCAATTAAGCCGTAATCAACGCCGGCGCAATTGCGCGCGGATATCGTCTCCAACGAGAAAATCAGCAAATAGTGCTGCTATGAACGTGCTTATTGCAATGAGCGAAAATGCTTGCTGTGTGAGCTGCGGAAAACTTTCGTAGAGCAAGAGCAGCGCAGCGAACATACAAATCGCGCCGGCGATGAAGCGCAGCAACCCGCCCGCTGAGAAGACTATGCGTCTCCGAATCGCGCCCAAATTCCAGAGCACGAGCGCGACGAACCACAATACGACGACGGCCAGCAGCCGCAGGAATATAGCTAACAAATGCGGCGCCCTCGGGGAGCGATTATGTTAGCAAACACAATAAGGCGCCATGAGGTAAGGGGGCCCCTATCTCTGATGGGGGCGCGGATGCTAGGCCGCAGCGCCTTTCTATTCGTCGGGCCAGGCGGCGAGTTCGCCGACTGCGGCGCTTTTTAGGACTTTGAGGCCGAGCATCGCGCACTTCATGCGCGTGGGGCTAATGCCGATGCCGACGTTCTCGAGGACGGCTTCCTTGGGTAACGTGGCTATTTCCTCGAGCGTTTTGCCTTTGATCTCTTCCGTCAGCATCGAAATCGAGGCTTGACTGATAGCGCAGCCTTTGCCGGAGAACCGCACGTCGCGCACTTTTTTCTCGCCGTCGACGGAGAGCTCGATGCGAATCTGGTCGCCACACAGCGGATTCAGATCCTCGGCCACTGCGTCGGGCTTTTCTAAATGCCCGAAATTCCGTGGGTTGCGGTAGTGATCGAGAATGAAGTCGCGATAAAAATCATCCATGAAGCTTAGGTCGTCCTGATTAAAGTTTGAAGACGTCAGCGGCCTTCTCCAGCGCGCCCACAAGTGCTTCCACGTCATCCTCCGTATTGTAAATGTAGAATGACGCGCGGGTAGTTGCGGGCCAGCCCATCTTTTCCATGAGCGGCATCGTGCAGTGATGCCCTGCCCGTACGCAGACGCCCTCCGTGTCGAGCAGCGATGCGAGATCGTGCGGATGGATATCTCCGAAGTTGAACGAGATGACGTCGGCGACCTTATCGGGATCGCGCGGGCCGTAGATTGCAAGACCACGCGACTCGAGTTCCGCCAAGCGTTCAAACGCATACGTCATGAGCGCGTGCTCGTGATCCCTCACCCATTCCATGCCGATGCCTTGCAAGTAATCGATGGCGGTTCCGAACGCAATCGCATCGGCGATGTTGCTGGTGCCGGCCTCGAACTTCCACGGCAGATCGTTGAAGGTCGTACGCGTGTATTCCACTTTGCGGATCATGTCGCCGCCGGTAAGGAAAGGCGGCATCGCTTCCAGGAGCGCGCGCTTTCCGTAAAGGACGCCAATACCGGTCGGGCCGCACATCTTGTGCGCGCTGCACGCGTAGAAATCCGCGTCCAGCACCTGCAGGTCGACGGGCATGTTCGGCGCGCTCTGTGCCCCGTCAACGAGCACGACGGCACCCGCGGCGTGCGCCTTCGGAATGATGATTTCGAGCGGCGCAATCGTGCCCAGTGTGTTGCTCACGTGCGAGAGCGCGACGAGTTTGCAGCCTTCGAGCAGCCGATCCAAATCGTCGAGCACGTGCACGCCGCGGCCATCGACGGGAATGAAGCGCAGCTCCGCGCCCGTTTTTTCGGCCAGCAGCTGCCAAGGCACCAGGTTTGAGTGATGCTCCAGTTGCGTCGTCAGAATAACGTCGCCCGGAAGCAAATTCGTAAGGCCCCACGAGTGCGAAACCAGGTTAATCGCCTCGGTCGTGTTGCGCGTCCAAATGATCTCTTGCGGCTGCGCGTTGAAGAAGCCGGCGACTTTGGTCCGTGCCGCTTCGAACGCTTCGGTCGCGCGAGCGGCGATTTCGTATACGCCGCGGTGGATGTTTGCGTTATAGTGCGAGTAGTAGTCGACCAGCGAATCGATGACAACTTGCGGCTTCTGCGAGGTAGCTGCCGAGTCGAGGAATACCAGTCGCTTGCCACGCGAGTTCCGTTCGCGAAGAACCGGGAAGTCGGCGACGATGCGATCGAGCTTTGCGTCAGCCGTGCGAATCATGAAGACACCTTTGCTTGCAGCGCGACGCGCAAACGTTCGCGCAGCGCGTTCGTGGGAAACCGCTCGATGACGGGCTCGAAGAAGCCGAGCGCAATCATCTTCTCAGCATCCTCGCGCGCGATGCCGCGGCTGGTCATATAGAAAATCTGCTCGTCGTCGATTGCACCGACGGTCGCGCCGTGGTACGCCTTCACGTCGTTGGCGCCAATCTCCAGCGCCGGGACGGAGTCGATGTGCGCGCGTTTGGAGAGCAGCAACGCGTCGTCCCGCAGCGCCGATTCCGTGCCCTGCGCATGCGGCGCGATGCGAATGTTGCCCAAATACCGCGCTTGGCCGCGGCCGGTCGCCGCGGACTTAATCAACGTATGCGACTGCGATTCGCCAACGTTGTGTTCGACGGTGGAAACCAGATCGACGTGCTGATTTTCGTACGGGAAGAAGAGGCCGTTGATTTGCGCGTCCACACCGGGAAAGTCCACAACGACGTCAACCGAGCCGACCGATAGCGCCGAGCCGATCTCGGCCAGCGCCCACACGACGTTCGCGTCTTTGCCCGGCTTGGCCGCACGAGTGAAGATGCCGCGCGCGTCCGCCGGCAGCGTTTGCTCCACAGCGTACGTCACGACGGCGCTTTCATCAGTCACGATTTCCGTGATGCCGCAAACGAACGCTCCCGAACTTCCTTCGAGACGTTCGATGACGGTGCAGTTCGCGCCATGCTCCACGAGCACGAGTGTATAGGGGAAGAGCGCGCCGTCAGCGCTGTAAGAAATCTCAATCGGCTCATCGGTCGCAACGTCCGCAGGCACGTACACAAATGCACCGGTATTGCATAGCGCCGTTGCGAGCGCCGCGAATTTATTTTCGCCCGTCGCAATCGCTGCGCCGAACGCGCGTGCGACGAGATCTTGATGGGAGCGCACTGCCGTTGCGAGGTCACACGCGATCAGGCCGCGCGCTTTTGGCGCGTTGATGACCGGAGCCGGTGCGGTGCGTACGGAAAGGCCGCTATAGTCGAGGGCGTCGAGATCGATCTTCCAATAGCTCGTGGGCCTTTCACGTCCGGATCGCAGTTCGAACGAACGCGCAAGCAAACGTTGGCGCACATCGGCCGGAACGATTGCCGTGTCGAGCTGGGAAAGCGCGCTCTCGAGATTGACCGGAGCAGCGGCAGCTGCAATCGCGCTAGGCAATCTGTTCGATCTCCTCGCGAATCTTATCGTAGCCTTCGCGCTCGATGCGTTGCGCAAGTTCCGCGTCGCCTTCTTTGACGATGCGGCCGTCCATCATGACGTGCACGACGTCGGGTTTGACGTACTGCAGAATGCGCGGATAGTGCGTGATGATGAGGAAGCCGGTTTCTTTGCCTTCCTCGCTCTCGCGCAGCGCATTGATCGACTCACCGACCGCGCGCAGCGCGTCGACGTCGAGACCGGAATCGGTTTCGTCGAGCACCGCGTACTTCGGTGCGAGAACGGCCATTTGCAGCATCTCCAGGCGCTTCTTTTCACCGCCGGAGAAACCGTCGTTCAGGTAACGGCCCAGGAAACCCGGATCCATGTCGAGCGCTTCGAGTTTTTCCATCAGCAGCGCGCGGAATTTGGCAGGCGTCAAATCCCCCGGACGCACGGCTTGGCGTGCAGCGTGCAAGAAGTTCGCGACTTTCACGCCCGGGATTGCCGCCGGATATTGAAAGGAGAGAAAAAGTCCCGCTTTCGCGCGTTTGTCCGGCGCGAGCCCAAGCACGTCCTCGCCGTCTAGCGTTACGGTACCCGACTCGATTTGGTAATTCGGATGGCCGGTCAGCGAAAACGCGAGCGTCGATTTGCCGCTGCCGTTCGGGCCCATGAGCGCATGCACGCGACCACGTTCAACGTCAAGGTTGATGCCTTTGAGAATTTGATTGCCTGCGACGCTGACGCGCAGGTCGCGAACGCTAAGACCCCGATCGGACACGCTTGCTTGTACTCCTGTCGATTGATGCTGGACCCGGACCGGCCCGCATGTAATGCTACGACGCGGGCACGGAGAAAGTCAAGGAAAACCTGGACTATCTTCCGTTTTCATGTTAGCATTTCAGTCAGGATATGCAAGCCGACCGCTTTTTCCAGACGACCCGTGGGCGCATCGTCGAAGAACTGCGCCAGCGCAAGTCCGCCTCCGCGGTGGATTTGGCGCACGTCTTTGGCCTTTCACCCAATGCGATCCGCCAGCAGCTCGTCGTGCTCGAGCGCGACGGTTTGGTCGTCGAGAAGTCCGTGCGCCGTGGCCGCACCAAGCCGACATACGAGTTCTCGCTTACGACTGAAGCGGAAAAGCTTTTCCCGCAGCATTATGACAAGATGCTGAGCGCGGTGCTGCGCGAGATCAAGCAGCAGTTCGGGCAAGAGGGCGTCACCAAGGTTTTTGACGGCATCACCAAGCGCACGGTCGCCAAGGTGAAAGAGCGAGTTACCGCTGCCGAGCCCGAAGAGAAATTCAAGCAGCTGACCCAAGTGCTGCGTGACGGCGGCGTCGTTGCGGAGTACAGTCTCATCGACGGCGGCTTCGAACTGCGCGAGCACAACTGCCCGTACTCCGAGGTGGTAAAAGAACATCCTGAGGTTTGTTCGGTCATCCATCACGTGCTCGACGAGACCATCGGCGGCAAGCACGTGCAAACCGAGTCGATTGCAACCGGCGGCAGCGAGTGCCGGTTCGAAGTCAAGGCAAGTTAAGGAGAAGAGTTTTGGACTTTCCGAAGTTTCAGCGTCTGGTCGAAGATCGCACCGGTTTCCGCACGATGGAAAACCCCACCGCGAGCGGCGAGTATTTCAGCGACTCGTGCGGCGACATGTATAACTTTTTCTTAAAGGTTGGACCCGGCGCGGTGATCGAGGATATTTCGTACTTCACGACCGGCTGCGGCTTTGGAACGGCGACGTGCAGTCTCATGGTGGATCTCGCCAAGGGCAAGACGATCGACGAAGCGCTCGCGATTACGACCGATGAGGTCGAGGCGCAGCTCGGCGGGTATCCGGAGAAGAAGAAAGATTATCCGCAGCGCGCGATCGAAGCGCTGCACGTTGCGATCGACGACTACAAACAAAAGGTCGCTGCAGGCGCGGTTCCCGATTACAGCACGATGGCGGTGCCGCCGCACGAAATGCAGCCTGTCGCTGAAACGATCCCCACGCCGGCGCCGCCTGCGCCGGAAACCGACGACGGCAAACTGCTGATCAAGTTGCGCTAACGCGCCTTCAACTGCGCACGATCGCGCACTTCGTAACGTGTAGTACGCGCTGCGGGCAGCGATTCAAAGAGCGTCAATTCGTTCACGCTCAAACGCATCGGCGTAACTTCCAGCAGCGGAAGATGAACGCGCTGCTCTTTGATGCGAGCGATGGTAACGTGCGCGACCGCGTCCTTTTCAAAGTGAAAACCGATGTCACCATAAGCGTCGCGCGTCCTGTGCGCGAGTTCGCGGAACGCTTGCCCTTGTTCGCGCGCGCCAATCCACACGATGTGCGGATTTCGCTCGTGCGGAAATGCGCCGAGCTTGTCGAGCGTCAGCGTGAACCGCGAGGTGCCGCTCGCGACGGCGCGCATCACGTCGCGGATCGGCTCGACTTGTTCCGCATCGGCCCAGCCCAAAAAGGCTAGTGTTATATGGAGTTTTTCCGGCGCCTCAAAGCGAGCGTTCAAGCCCTGCGATTCCAACCGGGATGCAACTTCCGCGCAGCGCGCCCGTACGCGCCCGTCCAAATCGATGCCGACGAACAGCTTTGGGCGGTATGCCATCGCTACTGCAGATACGGATTCGAGTTGCGTTCCATGCCGATCGTCGTGAAGGGCCCATGCCCTGGAATAACTGCCGTTTGATCCGGAAAGTCGAGCAGTTTGCCCTGAATGCTGCTCACGATGTCCTCCATCGACGTTCCGCCGAGATCCCAGCGCCCAATCGATCCTGCAAAGAGCGTGTCGCCGGAAAGAATGGTCCTACCGCCATCGTGCGCAAGTGCGAAACAGACGCTACCCGGTGTATGTCCCGGCGTGTGCAGCACATCGATGCGAAGGTTTCCGGCGCGTATCGTGTCGCCGTCGTGCAAATCGGCGTCGAGGTCGACGATTCGCGGCGCTTCGTGCATACCGAGCCACGACGCTTGGATTGCCAGCGTTTTGTAGAGCGGCAAATCCGCGGGATGCAAAAGGCCAAGACCGCCGGTCTTCTCCCGCAGCGCGCCGAGGTCGCCGATGTGGTCGATGTGCGCGTGCGTGTGCACGAGATATCGCGCGCGGAGATTTCGGGTGGCCAAGCGGCGCACGACTTCGTTGACGCCGTCTCCGCCGTCAACGACGATCGCCTCGCCGCTCTGCTCGTCCGCAAGAATCGTGCAATTGCATGCCAGCGACCCCACCGCAAAGGTTTCGATAACCACGCGACGCTCGTTACGGCACCGCGGGTGCCTATGCCTGTACCGCGGCACGCGCGCTGCCGATACTTGTGATAATGGATATTCAAGGCGATTTGGCTTCGGTACAGCAGCGAATCGCGCAAATCACCGGACGAATGACGGCTGCTCCTGCCCCGTTTGCCGGCGGTGCGTTTGCGTCGCTAGTAAACGCATTCACGCCCAGGTCCGCGGCCGCCGCTGCAATGCAGTGGCCGGTTAGGGGCGACGTGACGTCAGGGTTTGGCGAGCGCATGAATCCGATGGGCTCAGGAAGCGAATTTCATCCGGGCCTCGACATCGCAGCGGACGAGGGAGCGCCTATCGCCGCGGCGAGTGCCGGACGCGTTATCTCCGCCGGTCCAGACGCTGGTTATGGCAATCTGATTATCGTTGACCATGGCAACGGCGTTACCACACGGTACGGTCATTGCGCGCAAATCTACGCGCGCGTTGGTGAGATGGTCGCAGCCGGTCAATCAATCGGTGCGGTCGGTTCAACCGGACGATCGACGGGTCCGCACGTGCACTTCGAAGTGCGCGTGGGCGACGAACCCGTCGATCCAATGCAATTCTTGCAACGCTAGTCCAAGTCGACGATAAGTGCGGAGTGGTCGGTCAGACCCTCCAAACGAAAATCGTGATCGTAGAACGCGTTGCGCATTCGCGGTAAGAGAGCGCGCGATACGAAAGCTTTGTCCAGTCGCCAGCCGTTCTTGCGTAGCGGCGGTCCCATGCGCGGATACCACGAGAACTCTCTTTTGTCGGGATGTTTGTGCAGCCACGCTTCACGCCACTGACGCTCGAGCAATCCATAGAGATCGGCCGTGCTGAACTCATCGGCCAGTTGTGTTTTGCCTACGTTCGCTTCGATATCCGTTTCGTTACGTCCGGAATTGAAATCGCCGATGATTATCGCCGGTATCTTGTGTTCGTCCATGATGCGCGCAAGACTGATGAGATACTCCAGATGTGGCCGCTTGCGGTCCTGGCCCGGCAGGTATACGCCGATGACGTGCAGCTGCGCAAACACGCATTCGATCATCGCGTTCGGGTAGCCGTCTTCCGGCAACCCGGCTGGATTATGCACGGGATCGAACGGCTCGCGCGCTGCAACGAGCACGCCGTTTCCACGATGCCCTCGCGAATACGATTGGAACATGTAGCCTTTGCGTTCGAGGGTTTCACGAATGAACGCTCCGGTTGGCGTGTCGCGAAACTCACTGAACACGTAAACGTCCGCGCGATGCCCGAGCGCACGCTGAACCAGCGCATCGATCTGCGCGTTCAATCCACCGGCTTTGACGTTCACAGCAAGTATTCTCACGCTAGTTACCTGGTCGACGGGTGTTTCAGTCGATCTTTATACCAAAGTCGTGAAAGCCGCCGTTATAGTAACCGAGCGGTGTCCCGGGACGCGAGCCGCATGAAAGCACGCGTCCGATGAAGATGCTGTGCGATCCGGCGTGGTGTTCCTCGACCACTTCGCAGTCGACATGTGCGACCGTGCCCTTCAGCACGGCCGCGCCGGTTGCGTCGATTTCGTAGTCCACACTTTCGAACTGTTTCTCGCGCAACTTACCGGAAAAACGTTCCGCGAGCGCGCGCTGGCCCGCGGCCAAAAAGTTCACGCAGAAGATTTTTGACGTCGAGATGTAGAGATAGCTTCGCGCCTCGCGGTTGATGCAGATGAGCACCAGCGGCGGATCGGCCGATACGCTTGCGAACGCGTTGACGGTAACGCCTCGCGGCTCACCCTCGCGCAAACTGGTAACCACGGTGACGCCGGTCGGAAAGTGGCGCATCACCTCTTTGAACTGCGCAGCGTTTGCCGTTTGTTTCCGTGTCACCGTTTACGAGCGCCGATGCCCAGTCCGCTGCCGAGCGGAACGATGGTCGCATCGAGATCGGGATGGTGGAGAAATTCGCGATTGAAGTCGCCGGCAGATGGGCTCATGAGATTGTTGAAGATGATGAGGCCCGAGAGCTTGAGCAGCGGAAGACAATGTTCCAGATATGCCGGGTAATCCGTTCTGGGTGAATCGATGAACACGAGATCCATGTTGCGCTGAGGAAACACGGGCAGTACTTCGAGCGCGGGCTGGTTGACGATTTCGATGTTGTCGTCTTCACCCGCGCGTTGGAAGTACGATCGCGCGATTTCCGTGCGTTCGATGTTGGGATCGAACGTCCAAATTTTGCCCATCTCCGGCTGCGCAAGCGCCATCCACAACGTTGCATAACCGTACGCTGTGCCAATTTCGAGAATCCGGTTGGCTTGCATCGCATGCACGAGCGTCGACAGCAATCGGCCCACCAACCGCGGAACTGCGGGTACTTCCTCCTTGCGACCATACTGTTCCAGTTCGAGCAAGAGCGGATGCGGTTGCGGATGCGCTGCTTCCAAAGAGCTGAGGTCGTGCATTCGTGCTCCTGTTAGTTTAGAGCCCGGCGAATCCTTGACGGCAGGCGACGCACCCATCCCGGCGGAAGCCAAGGGGTCCCATGTCCACGCGGTTGCGGCTTTTCCCGCTCAATGCCGTGCTCTTTCCGGGCGCCGTTCTCAACCTGCATGTGTTCGAGCCGCGCTACAAACAGATGATCAGCGAGTGCATCGAAGCGGGTGAAGGCTTTGGTGTGGTCCTGATTCGCGAAGGTCAGGAGGCGGGTGATCCGGCGGTCGAGCCGCACGAAGTAGGTTCGATTGCAGAGATCGTCGAGGTAACGCAGCTGCCGTTCGGACGGTATTATATTTCAACCGTCGGCCGTCAACGGTTTCGTATCAATCGCGTCATCAGCCGTGAACCGTATCTTACGGTCGATGCCGATCTGCTGGACGAACAAGATCGCGCGGACGCGGAAGCTGCGCAATTGCGCGACGAAGTGCGCGATGCGTTTCTCGAGTACTTGGAGCTCATCGTAGAATTCAGCGGTCAAGAAGCGACGGTCGATCTTCCCGGTGATGCTCAAACGACGTCGTTCGTCGTCGGTGACGCGCTGCAGGTGGCAGACAAGGTCAAGCAGCGCCTGCTCGAACTTGACAGCACAAAGCAGCGCCTCTCGATCGAATTGGGTTTCTTGCGCCGCCTGCTTCCGCAGCTCCGCAAATTATTAGAGCGGCGTGCCAGCGAGATGCAAGCGCGCCGGGAGCAAGACGAAGTCCAAATCCACCGCAGCGAACAAGAACGCTACTTCGGCAAATACTTCAGCGCAAACTAACTACCGGACCGCGCGAACGGCTCGGGTCGTACTCGCAGCCTTCACCACATTGCGCAACAACGCGACGTTCGTAACGGGACCGACGCCGCCCGGAACCGGCGTGATCGCGCCGGCAACTTGCACCGCGCTCTCGAAATCTACGTCGCCTTTGAGCTCGCCGTCGACCACCGTCGTGCCGACGTCGATTACCGTCGCGCCGGGTGCGATATCCGCGCCGCCGATGAGCCCCGGCACACCTGTGGCGACGACGACAATTTCCGCCATACCCACATAGGGCTGCAAGCTCGTCGATTCTTTGTGCAGCACAGTCACCGTCGCGTCGTGCGAGAGCATGAGCATCGCGACCGGAGCGCCCACGACTACCGAGCGTCCGATCATGACGGCTTGCCGTCCGGTGATCGGCCAATGGGGGCTGCGTTCGAGCAGCAGCATGACGGCCGCCGGCGTTGCGGGGACGAATTCCGCGCCGCTGCCGAATGCAAGGTGTCCTTGATTGGTGGGATGTGTGCCGTCGACGTCTTTGTGCCGTGGAATGGAATCCGCGATAGTGCGGATGGACAGATGCGGCGGCAGCGGCTGCTGCAGCATGACGCCGTGCACGCTATCGTCGTCGTGCAAACGTTCCAAGCGCTCGCGTACGCTCGAGGCCGTCGACGTTTCCGGCATCTCGTCGACATGCACCGCGATGCCGACGCGCTCGCCGGTTTTCACCAAGTTGCGAACATACGCCAAGGAAGATTCGTTTTCGCCAACAAGCGCGATCACAAGCCGGGGATGAATCCCCGCCTCGCGAAGCGCATTGCTACGAGCAAGGAGTTCGGCGCGCAGTTCGGTTGCCACCGCGCGGCCGTCCAAAATGCGTGCCGGCACGGCATCGCGCTTTCGTCCGCGGGAGGAGCCGCACCTGGAACATGTACGTCGCGAAGTACGCTTGGGCCGGCATTTCAGTCAGGCTGAGTTTGAGCGCGCCTTCCGCAGCTTTCAGCAGCTGTATCAGGTGCGGCCGAGCCGCGTACTTTGCAGTCCGGACGTGCTTCATCGCTTTTGCGAGCTGTACGAGCGGCCGGAAGATGCGCACCGGCGGGAGATGCGATTTGACGGCGTGCGCGTGAGCGCATCCGTAATGGCGCCGGGCACGGTTGCCTTCGAGGGTGAGGTCGATCAGGACCGAATGGGCGACTGGTGAGACAACGCGCTAACTGGTTGTACTGGAGTGCGGGCGCGGCCATTGTGGTGGTCGTACTGAGCGTGTATTTTCGCGGCGGCAATTCGCAGCTCGCGGGCCCCGCATCGCTTGCCGGCCATCCGGCGCCCAGTTTCACCGTTGCTACGCTCGACGGCCGCACGAGCTCGCTCGATGCGTATCGCGGGCACATCGTCGTGATGAACCTGTGGGCCTCGTGGTGTCCGCCCTGCCGCGCCGAGATGCCGGATTTGCAGCGGCTGAGTGAATCGTACCGTTCGCGCAACGTCGTTGTGATCGGTGTGGACCAGGGTGAGTCGGCGCAGCGCGTCTTGGGTTTTGCCCGGTCGCTCGCGATTCACTATCCGATTTTTCTCGATCAGCAGCAACAGTACGGGCGCGTGTATGCGGCGCTCGGTTTGCCGACGACGATCGTGATCGATCCGCACGGTGTGGTCGTTCACGGTTTTGACGGGGCACTTTCCTATCCGCAGATGGTAAGCGCAATTACGCCGCTTCTCGGCAAGTCTTCGTGACCTCGTTCTGGCTCTTGCTGCTGTGCGCCATCGGCATGGTGGTCGCGCAAGACGCCGTTCCGGCACAAGAGCTCTATCACTACGGTTGGTATAACGCGATCGACGTTGCTTTCCTTATTCTTGCCGCGCTGCAGCTGCGTGGGCGCGCGAATCGGAGTTTGGTGCTTGCCGTGTTCGGTGCGGCAATCGTTGTCTTTGCCGGCGTCGCAAGCGGTCTCATGGGACCGGAAACGCAAACGGTTGTGGGTGCCCCAGGTGCAAGCGTACGCAACGACGATGTGGGCGGGTCCTTTGTTTTTCCGCTCGCGCAATCGGATGCGCCGGTTGTTCTACAGCGCGGAAACAGCGCGACCACGATTGGAAACGGAAGAAGATACACGGGCGGATTCGTGTTGTGGCAACAGCCGCGCACAGTCGTGCACATCGACGTTGCGGATCCGCAAGGCAATCACTTGACCATTACGCAGCCGACGAATGCGTCGTTTCTCTCGCCCGTGCTGCTCATGCAGCAGACGACGACGATTGCCGGGATGAACGTGCGATTCGATACGTTCTCGGTCCCCGCTGCGCGGCGCAACGTGAAGGCGGTACTCTTTACGGAGCAGCAGGCGGCGCAGTTGCGAACGAATCCGCCCATTATCGGCAAGCCAGCGTTGCTCTTCGCGGTTACCGACAGCATGGATCGCACCTTAGCGAACGGCATCGCGCCAGCGGGATCGGGCGAGCGCAAACTCATCGACAGTTTACTGTTGCGCGGAACGGTAGGGACGTATCCGGCAATTGTTGTTGCTTCGGCGCCTTACCTACCGGTGTTGGTTATAGGTTTGGT
>CAZRQS010000016.1:16920-26021 GCA_964602255.1 uncultured bacterium
GACTAAAAGTCCGTACCGCTGGAGAATTTGAAGCCCTCAATCTTTATCGCCGGAACCACGACCGAATAGGAGTAGCTACCAGTACGGTAAAGGGCATTACCGAATTCGCAGTTTTGCAGCGCTGCAATAATACTGTGGTTGAAGCGCATGTTGCGGACGCCGCCGCAGACCTCGCCGTCCTCGATGAGGAACGTGCCGTCCCGGGTCATTCCCGTCACGATTGCCTTCTTCTGATCTACGGTCCGCACGTACCATAGCCGTGTGATGAGGAGGCCGCGCTTGGTTTCGGCGATGAGCTCGTTCACCGGCTTGCTGCCGGGAGAAACGACGAGGTGCGAGGCTTGAGGCCCGTAAGCGTTTGGCGCCGGCAGTGCGTGGCCGGTATTCGGACGCTTCAGTTTGTGCGCCCAGTAGCTATCGGTGACGATATTCTTGGCGATGCCGTTCTCGATGAGTTTGAGCCGCTGCGTCGGCTGCGCTTCGAAATCGAACGGCATTCCCGGCGCGAGCGGATGCGCGTAATCGTCCATGATAGTGACATTGTCGCCGAGATACTTGCGGTCCAGCCCGTCGGTCAGGAACGATGACCCCTCGTCGAACGACTGCGCCGAGAAGTGGTCGCCGAGAAAGACGAAGAGTTCGCCGAACGCCGGCGCTTCAAGAATGACCGTCCATTCGCCCGGGTCAACGGTGCGAGGACCAGCGGAGGTTTGTGCCTTGCGCGCAGCCGTCTCTCCAATCGCGTGCGCGTCGATGTGCGTGACGTCGTTGTTGTACGCTTCCGCATAACCGGCCGAATCCGCAGCGTTCATTTTGACGTTGATAGCGGCATCGGTTCCGTCAAACGACGCGCGAGCACCGCTGGAGTTCACGATCGTTACGCCATTTTCACTCGTGCTAACGAATCCGGCGCACCAGTAGCTGTGTTGCTCCGCGATTTTGAAGACTGCATCTGCCATTAGCGCGCGCAGATGCGGCGAGGCATCCGCAGTCTCTTTGGCGTAGGCGCCTTCCGGCGCTTGCATTTCACCGCCGGACGGCAGCGGCGGAAGTTCCGGATCCGCGGGTGCAAGCTTCGCCATTTCAATGGCGCGCTCGACGAGAGCGCGCAGCTCCGGCTCGTCGAGAAGATTTGTACTGGCAACGCCGGTGCGTTGTCCGACGATCGCACGCACCTTGATCCATACGTCGCTTGCGGCGACGTTTTGATGCACCGCGTTATGCGTAAAGCGCGTTAGTTCGCTGCGCTCGTTCCAAACCATGACCTCGGTCTGATCGGCACTGGAAAGCGCGAGCACGCGCAGGGCAAGCTCTTCACGCTGCGCGCTATGCATTGTAGCCCACTCCTACGCGCACGTTACGAAAGCGCGCGGGTGCGGCGCATTGTGCCGTCCTGCCGGTCTGCATCGGCTCGCCTTTCCCGCAATTCGGTGTACCCCACGGTACCCACGAACGTTCATCGGCAACGGCGTCGCACGAATTCCAGAATTGCGGCGTAATGCCCGCGTAGGTCGGATTTTTGAGCATGCGTCCGCGTTTACCGTTCTTGACTTCCCACGCGATCTCGCATCCGAACTGGAAGTTCAAGCGATGGTCGTCGATCGACCACGAACGGTTACTCTCCATGTAAACTCCGTCCTTGACGTCGTCGAAGAGATTCTCAAACGGCGTGTTCCCCGGCAGCAGATTCAGATTGCACATGCGGATCATCGGCACGAATTCCCAGCTCTGCGCACGAACGCACGCGTTGCTCTCGCGTCCGATCATCCGCGCAGTGTCGTTGCTCATTTCGTATCCGACGAGCAGACCGTTGCGAATGATGTCCGAAATGGTACTCTTCGTACCTTCGTCATCGTATCCAACGGTTGCCAATCCTTCCGGCAAGGTGTTATCGACTACAATGGTCACGACGTCCGAACCGTACTTGAGTTTTCCGAGCTGATCGATCTCGAGGAAACTCACGCCCGAGAAGTTGGCTTCCCAACCCATGACACGATCGAGTTCGGCGGGATGCCCGCACGACTCGTGAATCTGCAGTGAGACTTGCGAGCCGCCCAGGATGACATCGAACGTTCCACTCGGGCATTGCGGCGCGCCGAGCAGCGCAATCGCCTCCTCGCCGATGCGTTGCGCGTTCTCGCGAAGCTGCGCTTGTTCGATGACTTCCCAGCCGCCGGATTTATACAATCCGATATCACCGGGAAACTTGCGTGTTTGCACCTCGGCCTCGCCGACGGCCATCGCTTCGATGCCGCTTCCGGTTTGTCGAATCGATTGCTCGATGCGCGAACCGATCGTGCTGTAGAACACTTTGTCCGTCGTCCACAGATCCATCCACGCGCGCCCGACGCGCACTTCCTGGGCAACGTGCAGCGCCTTCTCCGCTTCGAGCAACAGGGCGACGCGTTCGCCGAGCGGCACGTCACGCGGGTCGCGTTTCATCAGCGTTGCAAAACTATCGGTATACGCTCGCGCGGGCGGTTGTCCAACGCGCTGCCGGGCAATCGTTGCTCCGGCTTTTGCGATATCAACGGCGCGCGCAGCAGTACGATCGACGCCCGCTTGGGTGAGATCGGAACTCGCCGCGAAGCCCCAAGCTCCGTCAACGAGCGCGCGTATTCCGTAGCCACGACTGGTAGAATCGGAGAGCGTTGCGACGACGCCGTTGCGTACCTCGATCCGCTCGGTGCGGTCAACTTCGAACCGCAAGTCGGCGTACAACGCACCGCGCTTGGAGGCAGTATCCAGCGCACGCTGGGCCAAGTCGTCGAAGCTCATAAGAGCCGCTATTTGGGAGCGTTCTGCGCGCTGCCTGCCAGAATCACGCGAACGTCGCGTAGCGCGATCGAGCCTGCGGCCTGCACGGGCGCCGACGGTCCAACTTTATTGATGACGTAGAGCGATTTAAACGTAATCGGTTGCGGAAGCGCGGGCGGAATACGGTATTCGACGTGACGCCACCCGTGCCAATCCACTCTTGCTACGGTGTAGAGAAAACGTTCGTTGATCGCGTTGTTCACGGCTAGACGAAGAATCTCGCCGTTCCCGTCGCCATAAACGTCTGCCGCGATAGCAAGCGCGCGCTGCGGTAACGGAATGGATGCGTCCGCGTACGCCGCGCGTTCGTCTCCGGTAAAGTCATAATGCAAGGCCATGCATCCGGCGCAGGGGGCGTTTCGCTCGAGGCCGCCTGGCCCGCCGTGCGGCGCGGTCACAAACTGTGCGTAGCGATCCACCGGCAAGCCTATCGCATGTTCTCCGACCGTAACCGTTTCGCGAACAACCATCGTTCCCAAGGCAACTTCCACTTGCGCGTCGCGGTTGTCCGGCGCGAAAGTTCCGGTACGCGTTACGCTTCCGGCGCTTGCTTTCCAATCGAGATTTTGTGGCAGCGCAATCGGATATCCGTGCGCATCGTACGCTCGCACCTGGAGCGCAAGCGTCTCGCCTTGGCGTAACGCCGGATGCTGAGGTAAGATCTCCGCGTACGCGGCAGAAGCGGTTACGTGAACGGGAACGTCGGTGTGCAGCGTCCCGGCGTCGATGCGAATGGCCGCATCTTGTGCATGTGAACCCGCAACAAACGTATCGCCCTGCATCGACCCGGCCTCTTGCGGAATAACACGCATTCGAACCGTGCAGGCGCAGCTGCGCGCGTGGCCGCTCGCATCCGTCATCGCGATCCGTACAGGTACGTGGGCTGCCGGCATCGCTCGTACGACTTGCGGTGACGAGTAAAGTCGCGCGGGCGGTCCATCAGGTGCATCGCTGTAAACCAAAAGCGCGTTGGCGACGCGGCGTTCGATACCATCCGACGGCGAATTCATCACGCGTGCGTTTTGGTCTCCGGGCATTCGCGCTACGATAGTCGAACTGCCGCCGCCATCAAACTGCATGCCCATCACCGTGCCGAAAGCGATCATCAGCGAGGCAATCTGCGGCTGCAGCACACCGGTCGAAAGCGACGGTTGCCGTCCATCGATCTCAAAAAATAGCAGCTTTCCGTCGCGCGTAACGCCCACGCTCGTGGCGGGCATGTGCGTGGCGAATTCACCTTTCGATGGGCCGTCCGGATCGGAAAACCACGCGCCGTCTTTCACGAGCAGCGGTCCACCGCCGATCGCTGAAATAACGTCGTCAATCGCCGGCGTCGAAGTCCCGGTGATACTTACGGTGTCGCCGATATTCGGCAGCGCGAGCGTGCCGTATGCGCTCGGTCCAATCCCTAGATAATAGCCGGGATTCTGTAGTTGCGTGTTATCGGCGATAGCGCTGACACGGTACGTCGCGAAAGGCGGAGTTCCGCCGGCGAGCTGCAGCGCAAGTTCCGTCACGTTGTCGACGGCGCGCAGCGTTCCGTACTCCGGCGTGATGAACACGGCTCCGCCACCCGGCGGTGGCCAATCGTTCATCGTTTTCAGCGGCAGCGTGCCTAACGGCATCACCGCGCTTTCGGCGATAGAATACTCCGCGAAACGCGCATTCTTGTCTTTATCGAAGGCAATGGCCCAGCGCTGCATCGGCATGCGGACGAGCCGTCCGTCGCGCATGAAGATGTTCAACGGTTGATTCGTCTGATTGATATCGAAGTAATCGCCGTTCACGCCCGCGACCGCACCCGTGCGATGCGCCATCGACGACACGGTTTCGCCTTGCGAGACAAGCCGATCGTTCGAAAGCGCCGTACCTATCCGAACGCTCGGATTTTGGGGATCGATAGCGACGACGTGAACGGAGAGCGGTCCATCCACGGTGCGCATCGCATATTCGCCGTAGGTTATGCCGGGCGCAACGTCCGTAATCGTCGGCGCGTCGGTAACGATCTTTGGAAAAGGCGCAGCAGGCTGCGGCGCAAGCGGCAGAAGGCTCGCGATCGCGAAGATGAACGCGGTCAAGGCCACAGCGCCACGCTGAGCGGAAAGCCGCCCGTTGCGAATGGTGCGTGAGGAGTTCGCCGCAGCGTTCGCAAGTCGAAGACGTCGATTTGGTTTGCGCGAGCGCACGGCACGTAGAGGCGTTCGCCATAGATGCGTGGGCGCCACGGCGTGCGGCACGTGGAAAGCGCAGTGCGCACAGGCTTGAGCGTGCGCGGATTCAAGACGTACACCACGTCCGAACCTTCGTCGGTAACGAACAAATGCTGCCGCTGCGAGTCGAGCGCGACGCCGAGCGGAAACGTCATAGCAGCGCTTTTCCCCACGATCGGCGCTTCGCGGCGGCGCAGATCGATCGCTGCGACGAAACCGCCACCCGTTCGCATGGTAGGACTGACGTTTGCCACCACATATAAACGTTGTGCTCGTCCATCGAGTGCCAGTCCGAACGCCCGATCGACTGCGCGAATCGTCCGCATAACCGTCATGTTCGCGATACGGACCTGCGCGACAGTATTGCTATTGACGTTACTGACATAGACGATCCCGCGCGCGCTGTCGACGGCGAGGCCTTCCGCTGTATCTCCGGTAATGACGCGCGTAACGTCCGCGCCGGGCGTAATGCGCGTGACCGCACCTTTGCCGTTGACGTCGCGGTCGCTCACGAACACATCGCCGGTGCGCTCGTCGACGGCGATCTCGTTCCCCGACTGCACACCTTGCACCGCATGCATCTCCCATGGTGCGCGGGAGAGACGCGTAAGCGTATCGCCGTCGGTGTCCGGTGCGAAGAGGTCGCCCGAGCGCGAGAAAGCCACGTCGCCAGGCGGCCCACCGATCGGTGCGTAACCTAGGAGCGCGAATGTTTTTGGATCGTGAAGCGCCACGCCGTTCTCGTAGGAAGCAACGGCGATGAGCGAACGATCTTTGGCCGGCGGCGGAACGATCTTCACCGTGCTGTATGCAACCGCTCCGCGGGTCGCGCCGATGACTGTGGTCGTCGTCGGCACATCCACGATTGGCGCAACGAATTGGCCTCGCTCGATCAGGCCGCGCCCCGCGATCGAATAGACGAGCGGACCTTGCACTGACGGCGCGTCGATCGGAAGACGGCTTCCGGAGATGAACGGACCGTCCGGAATGGCGATTTTGAATGAACCGATTATGCGTTGGGGGTGATGCGGCGACGTGCCGAGCAGCGCGAAGATCGCGATGGCCGCGGTAAAGAGCTTACCGCGGTGCATGTTCGGCAGCGCGCTCCAGCCCGGCTCGCACATCGGTGCCGGGCGCAACGAGGGTTTGCGAGGTGCGCGCCGGATCGTACGTGAAGCTCGCGACCTCGTAATCGCCAAACGTTCCGCATATCACCGTCCCATCGGGGTCGACGGCATACGCGCGGCGGCGCGGCGTATCTATAACCACGAGGTACATTCGCAGTTCAAGCGCGCGTGCGCGCGCGAACGTGACCTGCCATTCGGGTGTGTATTCGGTGACCCAAACCGCTAGGTCGAGGCCCAGTAAACGCAGACGCGCCAGACCGCCGGGGTCGAGCACTGCGGAATCATCGACGAGCGAGTAACGCGTTTGTACCGGACCTTGCGGCCGGCCGTCACCATACACGATCGTATCAGCTTCGAGGATCTTGCGAAGCCGTTCATCATCGGGGCGCGCTTCGCGTGTGGTAATCGCGATACGCAGTGCTTGCGCAGCCGGCTCACTCGCAACCGTCTCAACGGACGAGCTGCGAGCGGGATCAGGTGCCCGCAGATCGACGCGCGCAACGATCGTCTCTTCGCGATCCTGCGAAGCCATTGCCGCGATCGTTCCATCGGCAAGCACGATTTGACTTTTGCCGCAGTACGCCACGCAACCCAGTTCAACGCCGCATTTGTTCGCGGCGATGAACGGCACGTCGTTTTCGCGCGCGCGCACGCGTGCAAGCAGATCCGCTTGTACGTTTTCCAAGTGTTGCGGATCGCGTCCGCTCGTGACCCATGCGGTCGGCATCACCAGAAGTTCGGCGCCGCGATCGACGAGCGCGCGGCCGATCGTTGGAATGCGTCCGTCGGCGCACACGAGCGCGCCGATCGTTCCCAGCGACGTTTCAATCGGCTTCAGGCGCTCCCCCGACGCAAACCACTGCCGATCGAAGTGCCAGAGAAAATGCTTGTCGGCGGCCCCGGCGATGGCGCCGTCCGCATCGATGACGAGCGCGCTGTTGAAGACGCGGCTGCCCTCCCGCCGTGCCGCTCCAACTACGACTACGCAGCGCTCCTCGCGCGCAATTGCGCGGCACTCCTCGAGCGCGGTAGCGATTTCGCTCTCGGCAAACTCGCCATACCCGAGGACGTAGGCCGGCAGCGTCCCTTCGGGCAGCACGACCAGATTCGCTCCGCCTCGTGCGGCGTCGCGGGCGCGGATTGCTATTGCGGGCCAGGCCTGTGCCAAGGAGGTGCGGTCGTGCGCGCCCACCTGAACGGCGGCGGCGGTAATAGTGCGGGGCATCGCCTTCAGATGCTCGCCACGAAGAGCCGCGTCCTTGTAACCATGCAGGGCACCCTGCCTGAGCGACCAGCTTAAGTCCTCAAGCGAGCGAGTCGATGCTGGAGTATAGGGGAGAGAAAGGGGCGGTGCGTTGTGCGCATCCGCAAACTTATTCTCGCGTCGACTCTCATACCAATTCTTGCTTGCTCCGGTATCACTCAAACGCCGGCAGCGACAAAATCCCAGCACGCCGTTCACGCCAAAAAGATCGTTGCCAGAGTTGTACGAGTAGCTCCGGCGGACGAGTATTTCGGGCATTTGAAAATGAGCATTCTCGGTGTCCGCAACCAGCTGCGCGATCTCGCACTCCGCGTTCAATATGCACCGGAAAAAGGCGCAGACGTGCTAGGTTCGGCGGCGTACGTCGAAGATGCGATACACGATTGGGAAAACAAGTATCCACAAGATCCGTGGCTCGCGAAAAACGTCTTCCTGCTTACCCAGCTCTACGCACAGATCCGTACCGATGAAGGACAACGCTCCACGGAACGTACGATGCATTGGCTGCTTGGCCGCTACGGCAGCACACCGTATGCGGAACAGGCCAAATCACAACTTGCAACGCAGGTAAAATAAGAAAGCGAACCCTCAACGCGTGAAGAACGTTGTTCGATAAAAGAACGTGTTCTCACGAAAGGGTTCTTATTGAAACGTAGGTTCATGTCCGTATCAGCTGCGGCGATTGCTCTTGGGATTATGGGGTCAGTCGCCGCAGCACCGATTTCCGGCAGTAAGTCCACCACAAAACCGGCTCCAAAACCGGCCGTCAGCAAAAAACCGGACGCCCCCAAACTCTCGAAATGGCAGCAGCACGTTCAAGACATGCTCAAAGCGTCCGCTCCCGGCGACGAATATTTCGGCCGGATGAAGATGAGCTACCTCGGCATCAACAACACGTTCCACGATGATTTGATCCGCGCCGGCGCTTACACGACCGACCCGAAGATCATTTCACGAATCCAATTTGCCGACGACGCGCTCACGGCGTGGTCACGCAAATATCCCAACGATCCTCAACTCGCCCGCTCGTACTTCCTCGCGTTCCAAATGTATCGCAAAGTCTGGGTCCAAACGTACCAAGACAAGGCATGGATATACGCACACCGCGTAATCGAAAAGTGGCCGGCGAGTTTCTTCGGCAAAGCGCTAAAGAAAGATCTCGCAATCGGCTTCACGGAGCACTATTTCGCAACGCCGGAAATGTGCGCCGACATCGCACCGCCGTCAACGGGAACGCCAAATCCAAAAGCTACCGCGACGCCAACGCCGACGCCGTCCCCATCTCCATCTCCGGCGCCCACCCAACAACCGGGCGGCCCAAAGACCGAAATTCTCCCGGCGCCATGCATCACGCCAACACCGAGCCCAACGCCGATTCCCAGCGCGATCCCATTCCCACTACCAACGGGCTCGATAATCCCATCCCCATCACCCAACCCGCGCGGAATCCCAGGAGCAACCGCAGTCCCATCCCCCGGCGCAGCACCCCCACTGCCAATCCCATCACCAACGCCGACCCCACGCCCGACGCACCACCCGTAAGCAAATAAAAAAGACGTTCGCAATCCGCGAGCGTCTTTTTTTATTTCCACGCAAACACGACCCACTCAATGCGTGTCCCCATCACGCCAATACCCGCAACTGCTGGACCCATCGGCCAACCGCGGACACTTGTTATAGACC
>CAZRQS010000017.1:0-25458 GCA_964602255.1 uncultured bacterium
CGGCGCGTTTCCAGTCGAAGGGTTCAGTATGCCGTACTTCGTTGTGATTCGTGAGCGAGGCGGAGCCTGGGATTGGTCCGCGCCGATGCGCCGTCAGGCCGAATGGGACGCGCACGCACGGTTCATGGATGCGCTGACCGAGGAACGATTCATCGTTCTGGGCGGACCGCTCGGAGGCGAAGACGATGCTGCGCGCGTGCTGCATGTCATAGACGCGCCCGACGTCGGCGCGATCGAAGCGAGATTGTCGGAAGATCCATGGACGCAAACGGGCATGCTGACGACGGTCAGTATAGAGCCGTGGACGATACTGCTCGGAGATCTGGCTCCTCCTCACGGTTTACCAAAGGACGTCACGAAGATCGGTTACACAAAAGAACGGTAACGAACATATCGCCGTGCGCGGAAATGTTCTGAACCGTCTGTTCGATTTGTCCCGCGATCGCCTCGTTTCTTGGCTCGCACACTGTGGTATACTTGGCCGCACAAGCGCACGAGGCGCAGCCGGTCCGCGGAAAGGCCAGAAGGCCACTCGTCCGATGTACATATGGTCGTTGTTAACGAACTTTCAGCCTGAATATGCGGACGGCAGGCACAACCGTGAAAGGGAAGTTCGTTATGCCGACGCGATGCTTACCGCCCAAGCCCAGTCTTGTGCACCTGAAACATCAGGCTGCAGACTTACTCAGCGCGCATGCCGCGCGCGATCCTCAAGCACTTCACCGGTTACGCGAGTTTCTTCCACGCTTTCGCGCCGTCAGTGACGAGTCAATCGCCGGGGCGCAATTAAAGCTGAGCGACGCGCTGCTTGCGATCGCGCGCGAATACGGGTTTCCGAGCTGGCCGAGGTTGAAGGCGTTTGTAGAAGACGATCTTCGCGATGTTCTCAATCTCCCGGCGCACGAGCGCATCAACGAGCCTGTCTTCAGACGGGCCGTCGACATGATGGATGCGGGGGGCGCCGATGAATTGCGTGTGCATTTGCGCCGCAACCCGCAGCTCGTTCACCGGCACGTCGAATTGCTGGGTGGAAACTATTTCCAAACGCCCACGTTGCTCGAGTTCATTGCAGAGAATCCTACGAGACGCGGTTCGCTGCCGGCAAATGCCGCAGAAATTGCAACAATTATTTTGGATGCCGGCGCGGCCGCCGATCGGGCAAGCCTTGATTCGGCGCTTGCGCTTGTCGCGTCGAGCCGTGTTGCACGCGAATGCCACGTTCAGCGTGATTTGATTCGTGTGCTTTATGCATACGGAGCGGATCCCAACGCAGGCGTCTTGCCCGCGCTGCTTTACGGCGAGTTTGAAAGCGTCGATGAATTATTCAGCCGCGGCGCGCAAACGACGCTAATAGCGGCGGCAGCGCTCGGTAAAACTGACGATGTCCGGCGTCTGGTCACTTCAGCAAGCGACGACGAGCAACGCCTGGCGCTCGCGCTGGCTGCACAGCACGGGCGAATGGAAGCGACGCGTCTTCTGCTTGAAGGAGGTGTGGACGCGAACGGCTTTATTCCCGTGGAAGGCCACGCGCACGCGACAGTGCTACATCAAGCGGCTCTGACCGGCAACGAAGAGATTGCGCGACTACTGCTCGAGCGGGGTGCGCGTCGCGACGTTCACGACATTCTCCACAACGCAACAGCTGCTGATTGGGCCGAGTATGCCGGGCATACTGCCTTGGCGGCATTACTTCGATAAGGCCCGTCTAGAGCTATTTATCGCATTTTGAAGGCGCGGCGTTGTTTGAAGGGTACCGTTGGGTAATGCGCGCTTTGCTGGTGCTTAATGAGAAGTCACGCCTTGCTCCGCGCGAAGCCCCGCTGGTTTACCAAACGCTGGAAGAACTCGGCATCGAGTATGAATGCGACCTGGACGCACCTGATGTGGATATCGTTATCGCCGCGGGCGGCGACGGTACCGTGGTTCGATGCGTTCCCATTGCGATAGCGCGCGGCGTTCCGCTGGCTGTTATTCCGCTCGGCACGTTTAACGATCTCGCTCGAACGTTGGACATTCCCCTTGACGTGCGTGGCGCATGTGCCGCAATGTTGTCCGGCAACAAGCGCTGCATCGATGTCGGACGGGTCAACGGCGCGTATTACGTCAATGAGGCCAGTGTCGGACTCACCACGAGAATTGCGCGCAAGCAAACGCCGGAGGTCAAACAGAAGCTCGGCGTGTTTGCGATTATCGCCACGGCGATTCAGAGCCTAAACCAGACCCGGCCTTTTTATGTGGAACTAAAATATGACAATACGGTTGAGCGATTTCGGACGGTTCAGCTGACGATCGCGAACAACAGGCACTTCGGTGGCATCTTCGAGAGAGCGGACGCTTCGATCGATGACGGCTGGCTCGACCTCTACAGTATTGAAGTCGAAAGCTGGATGAATGCCTTAAGCGTTGTCCGCAAAATCATCCGCCGCGACCCGACACCCGGAGAGGGCTTGCGAACCCGGCGTTCAACGAAGTTCGTCGTTCGAACAACGCACGCGCATCACATCGCCGCCGACGGCGAACCCGCGGGAATGACGCCGGCAACCTTTGACATTCTGCCGCGAGCAGTTGAAGTAATAGTACCTTAGGAGATTCAGTGCAATACAGAAATCTTGGACATTCAGGGGTGAAACTTTCCGTCGTTGGCCTGGGATCGTGGCTGACGTACGGTGGAAACGTCGGCGCAGACACTGCGCGCGCGTGCGTCATGCGCGCGTGGGAACTCGGCGTGAATTTCATCGACACGGCGAACGTGTACGCTCACGGTGCGGCGGAAGAAGTGCTCGGGCCGATTCTCAAAGAGCTCAATCGCGATGCCCTCGTGCTCGCGACCAAAGTGTATTTTCCGATGGGCGATTCGGTGAACGAGCGCGGCCTTTCGCGCAAGCACATTCACGACCAATTGCATCATTCGCTGCGCCGCCTGCAGGTCGATTACATCGACCTCTATCAGTGCCACCGCTACGACGTCACGACGCCACTGGAAGAAACATGCGAGATGATGAACGATCTGGTGCGCGCCGGAAAAATTTTATACTGGGGCGTTTCGGAATGGAACGCCGATCAAATCATCGGCGCCGTCAACCTTTGCCGCGCACGCGGTTGGGCAGTTCCTATCAGCAATCAGCCCCAATACAGCGCGCTCTGGCGCCGCATCGAAGATCGCGTTCTCCCCACATGCGAAGAGTATGGGATCGGCAACGTCGTGTGGTCACCACTCGCGATGGGCATTCTCACCGGGAAATACACCGACGCCAAAAATCCGCCCGCGGGCACACGCGCAGCCGGCGCAAACGCCGACATGATGGAAGACTACTTCACCCAACCCGTCCTTGACGCAGTCCAAAAGCTAAAACCACTCGCGCAAAAAGCGGGCTGCACCCTGGGCCAACTAGCACTAGCATGGTGCTTACGCCAACCTTCGGTCACAAGCGTAATCGTGGGCGCCACCAAAGTCGAATACATCGACGACAACGTAGCAGCAGCCGATCTAAAGCTCTCTCCATCAATCTTCGAAGAAATGAACAAAATCCTAGACCCCGTAGCTCCTCACGAACCGTACATTTCTTAGAATCCCATTAGAAGCGCAGCGCTAAAAAAAACAAAAGCCAAGTACGCTCGCGAGAGAGGGCTGATTTAGACCGTGGTTAGGCACGGAAGACCGCCGCGTACTACGGTACGCAAGGTCTTCCGTAACGACACCACGGGCAGAAATCAGACGCTCTCAAAACAAACCAGGGCTTGTGTGGTGGTGGAGACACCACACAAACCCTGGTCCTTGCTGCACTCTACGAGGTAAGGAGTCGAATGGATTTTGCCGGTGGAGGACGACGCAACCCATTTTCCATCTCGCATGACAATCATGCGGATGAAACTTTAAATTAGCCTTAATTCCAGTTTTTCAAAACATTACCGACGCCGGAAACTTTCGGACCCCAACCGCTGAACGCGGAGGTGTTGGGTCCCGTGACCATGACGCTTTGCAGCGAGATGGTTGGGCGAGCGGTTTCTGTTTGCGCCGTCTGTGGCTTCGCTTGCGCTTTGGCAGCGGGTTTCATAGTAATCCTTTGTTGTTTGGCAAGAACGCACACCCGCGTTCCATTCGGTACTCTACACCCACTAATACACACCGCCTACAACTTTTGTTTCATGCGACTTTTTCATAACGAAAAAACCGTCACATCATGTGACGGTTCATCGCAATTTCGTGACTAAACGTGTCACATGATTTACGTTCCGGCTTCACCTCCGAAACGGAAGAGATACTTCATAATCAAACGGTGCAGCGTGTACGGCGCAGCAGGCGTGCCATAGTTTACGAACAGTTCATCGCCGTTGCGGAATCTGCGATGATACGCAGCAGCGAAGTCCGTGCCCGGAAGCGCGAAGCCGCCGCGGCCGTTAATGCTGCGCACCGAGATCGTGAAATTCGAGTCTTGTCCCAGCAGTGCGCCGATCGAAACGCGCCGCAGCCATTGCGAATCGAACGCGCTCGAGGTCGTGCTGCGTTCGAACGTGCCGTCGTACTCGAATCCCAGCGAAAGCATGCGACCGATGGGGCGCGACGTAGAAAGCGTGTAGAGGTGCACGTAATCCGGCCCGTTGTCGCCCTGGCCGAGCATGCCATAGCCAAACCGTCCGTACGAAACCGAACCATCGATTGGTGTCGGCGTGCCGTCGCCGTAGCCCAGCGGAATGGTCATTAAGTTGTACGTGTCCGTACGTCCACAAAAATATCCGGGGTAACCGGTGAAATACGAACGCGGCAGCGCCGGATCGTTGCAGGTCGTTCCGTTTGCCACCGGGTCGATGAGCGAGTAATTCCGCAGCTCGCCGATCGAAGGCCCAAGGCCGTTAATTGAAATACCGTTGCGCAGCGTTGCGTTCAGCCCGGCGAAACCGTCAGCCTGATGCACCGCGCCGGTGCGATCGAAATACCGGTCCGCATTCACGGTGAATTGATAATTTTTAACGAACGGTGTCGAGCCGATGACCACGCCGAAGAACGCGGGTCCGCGCACGTCGGAGTCGGCCGTAAATCCGTCGATCGGATTGTAGTTTGGCGAAAGATCCTGATACGCGACGTTCACTTCATAATTCGGTTTGTGAACATCGATGAAACCATTGGTGTTGCGCGCGGTTCCTTGCGGCACCCACGAGCCATGTTCCCACGCTTGATCGATGCCCCAAACGAAACCGGTTTTGAGGTTGCGGCCGGCGGCGCCGAACTCATTGGTGGTATCGCTGCCGAAGATGCTGTGATGCGCGATGACGCCGTCCGCCCAATACAAGAACGTGCGGTTCTGCAGCGCATGCTTGTAACCGTACGCGATGTCGTTGAACGTATTTCCGGTGCTCGCATCGAAACCGTGAAAGTTCAGTACGCCGAACGACTGCTTTCCAAACGTGCCTTCGAGTTTCTCACCGCGATCGAACGGCCCGATGTTCGGCGAGTAGAATACCAAATTCGGACCGATGCTGGCCGCATCGGCATTGATGAATGTGGCGCCTTGCGCGAAGAACGGCCGGTACTCTGCGAGCTGCCTGCGGAATTCTTGCGGTGCAATCGTTTGCTGGTCGATCTCGACGTTCGAAAAATCGGGGCTGAGCGTGCCGACGAAATTGATAGTCGACGTCACCGGGTATGTGAGGTCGAACCCGGCGGTGCGCACATTCTGAGGTGCAAACGTTCCGTTGGCTTGCTGAAAAATATCGCGGTTGCTCCCGGCGCTGTCCAGCCCGTACACCTCGAGCC
The DNA here is from genome assembly GCA_964602255.1 of uncultured bacterium. Taxonomy (GTDB): domain Bacteria; phylum Vulcanimicrobiota; class Vulcanimicrobiia; order Vulcanimicrobiales; family Vulcanimicrobiaceae; genus CAZRQS01. The sequence goes on from CAZRQS010000017.1 coordinate 5,753, forward strand.
GCGGTTTAGGACGGGCCGCGCGCAGCATGGCGCTGCTGACCTGCACGCCGTTCCACGCGGCCCAATACCGCACGTCGAAAAAGTTCGGCCACCCGTTACCGATCGTTCCGTCTTGCATGACGCCGTTGTACGACCATGTGTAGTGCTCGCCCACGGCCGCGATGTTTCGCACGAAGTTGATGCGCCAGCTCTGCGGCGACCCCGGATGAATGCGCATGATGTTGAGCGGGATAACCAGCACCGCGGTCCAGGTTGAACCGTGCACAGCGGTCGCTGCGCTCCAGGTCGGCTTGTACCGGCTGTTCTCGTTGGCTTGTTCGTAACGGATGCCGCGCGGCGTGGTCTCAAAGTAGTACGACTGGGAGCCCACGCCGCTCGTATCGACACCCACACCCACGAAGTCGTCGATGCCGAAGCCGACGTCATTCGTGGTCTGGGTGGCGACGATGGGCGTGCCTGCTTGCTCTGCTTGGAAAGCGACGTAAAGATTATGCGCGTCGTAGAGCATCCAAACGGTCGTCGGGTGAATCGCCCTCGAGCGGGTCGTCAAGCACTGGAAGCCGCCCGGCACCGGCATCGCTCCGGCTTTCCAAGCGGGGTCGGAAAGCCCGGGGTCCAGCGGTAACGGATGAGGCGCTTGAACGGCGGGCACGGAGGTGTCCATCGTCACCGCAGCGGATGCGCTGGCGTTGACACAAAGAAAAAGGGCCGCAAGTATTCCAGTGTAAGCGAAGCTCTTCATCAGCTGGAAGTATAAGGGCGAGGCTGCATTAAGAATCTTGAGAAATCCATCAAAACCGTATCGGGTGCGTATAAGGGAGCGAACATGACAATCTACAGTTTCGGTCCGTTTCGGCTCGAAAAAGAGCAGTTGTTGCTCTCTTACGACGGCGCGCCCTTGCCGCTCGGTCCAAAAGTTGTCGAAACGCTCCTTGCTCTTTTGGAACATCCGGGCGAAGTACTCACTAAAAATGAGTTGCTCGATCGGATCTGGCCTGAAGGTTTCGTCGAAGAAGCAAACCTCGCGCAAAACGTTTACGTCCTTCGCAAAACGATGCGCGCCCACTGGGACTGCGCCGCAATTGAAACCGTACCGCGTCGCGGCTACCGTTTCGCGGGTACCGTGACGATGGAGTGCTCTGAGCAGGCGCATGTGGCGCAGCCGGTAGCCGTACCTTCGCCCGCGATCGTACCGCGCCGTCGCGCGGCGTCATACGCAATTGGTGCCGCATTCGCCGCGGTGCTAGCCGCGGTAATCGGGCTACGCACGGCAGACATCGCAATCTCCCGCCCGTCCCATCCGCCAGCGAAAGTCCTATCCGTTGCAGGTGAGCGTCTGTACGCGATGGGCAAATATTATTGGAACCAGCGCACGGCGCCGGGCATCGCAAAGAGCATTCGCTACTTTGAAGAGGTCGTAGGAAGCGATCCGCACGATCCGCGCGGTTATGCGGGCCTTGCTTCGGCGTACGCGATTGACGGTGACTATGGTTTCGGACCGCTCAAGAAGGATGCGGCGCTTTCCCGGGCAGCGTCGTTCGCGCACAAAGCGCTCGCGATCGACGCGAAATCGGCCGAAGGGCATGCGGTTCTCGGATTAGTCGCGGTCGATCGCGGCCACATGAAGCAAGGTTTAGTCGAATATCGCCGCGCGCTCGCACTCGATCCCGAATACGCTCCCGCACATCAATGGTACGGCGCATCGCTGCTGCTTGCCGGTAAAAGCGGCGCGGCGTACGACGAGCTCCAAAAAGCCGCAAACCTCGATCCGGAATCCGTTGCGACAACGGATTGGCTCTCGCAGGCGGCGTTCATGGCGCGCCGTTACAAGGATGCGATCGCGTATGGGCATCAAGCCCTCGACCTTTCGCCGCAGCGGTACGGCGTATACCAAACCATCGGCATGGCGTACGAGGCGCTTGGTAATTACCGCGCAGCTATCGCAGCGTATCAAACGTATGGGCGCACGTGCGCCGAGTGCCACTTCGATGCGGCAGCTCTGCTTGCGCACGTGTACGGCGTAACGCACGATTATGCGCACGCGCAAGAGGAACTGCAGCAAGCGCAGCGCGGCGTTGCGTCGCGTCAAACCTCGCCGGAAAACGTCGTGCTGGCCCTGCTCGCCATGGGCCGCAAGAACGATGCACTGCACATGCTGCGTTCCGCGAAGATGTATGAAACCTCGCCGCTGCTTGCCATCGATCCGCGTATGGATCCGGTGCGCGGTGACGCCCGCTTCCGCCAATACACGCAAGGCCCCGGATAATTCATGCCGCGCTTGCCGGCGCTCGAACCGGAAGCAGCCGGCGGCGCTCACGATAATCTGCTGCGGACCGTTGCGGCGGCACCCGAGATCGCGCGCAGCGCGCTTGTGCATGCGAACGCCGTAATGGAAGGCGGCACCGTGCCGCAAAGCACCAAAGAACTGTGCGCGGCGATGGTTGCGGGACTCAATTATTGTCAGCCCTTGCTCATTGCGCATCGCGGTCGCGCGCGACGGCTCGGCATCGACGCCGGCACGCTCAACGATCTTTGGGATTATGCGCGCAGCGATCGCTTCAACGCTGCGCAAAAAGCCGCGCTTGCTGCTGCCGTCGCTCTCACGCGCGAGCCGCGCGGACTACCGGAAGCGGTCTGGAACGATTTGCGGGTGCACTATGACGATGCGCAGATTGTCGAAATTTTGAGTGCGATCGGCCTTGCGAACTACTTCGATCGCGTGAGTAACGCGCTGCAGACCGAGATCACGCGCGAACCGTAGGCGATCCCGCGCGCGCAAGAACGCGTTCGGTTTTGATAAGACGTGTACCCGAGAATTTATCGTGCAGATAGATCCGGGAGAACGGGCTGAGCGGAACGATGAGCCATCCGAAAACCAGGCCCAAGAAATAACGCCATAGGCTTTGCAACACGCCCGGTTTCCTGAAGTTGACAGTCACCACGCGCAGACCGACGATCATCATTCCGGGCGTCTGTCCCGCCAGCCCGACAAGCAAACCGAAGTACAGACAAATCTCGACCGGAAAAAGCACGCCCGTCAGGTTCGCGCGCACGCCTTCCCAATTCAACTCGGAGTCTTTGCCGAGCGTAATCCCGCCTTCGTGAATGCCGATTCCCGCAATGGTGATGACGTCCGGCGAGTCGCTCACGCTCGATGACTGAGCTGCTTTTGCACTGGCGTGCGTGCTGTGCGTGCTGCGCACCGGCACGTCGGCGCCGCTATGTGAAGAAACGCCGACCAGCGTCGTGATGAGCGCCTGCACGATGATGAAGTCGATAACGACGGCGCTCACGCGTCGCCACCAGCCTGCACAGTCGCGCGTGGTCACGACATCGCCGCGCGATTCCGGCGTAGGTAGTGGCTGCTCTGCGCTTTCCCGAACGAAACGCTCTTCGTGAAGCCGGTACAGCTGCGTTGCAAAGAATTCACGCATTGCGTCAATGCGGCGCGTGGCGTACGGCATCGCGCCAAGCCATTCGCCCAGCCGCAACACCGAGTCCGAGTGCACTTCGCGCGATTGCTCGGCGAACACGAGGTGGTCGATCTTTCTGCCAAAGCCGTGTAGTGACGCGATGATGATCGCGCGCATCGCTGCATCGAGCGATCCGCAGCACAATAGGCCGATGCGGTCGCAGGTCAGTTCAGTTTTGCGAAGCCATGCGCCGAAGATGAGCGATACAATCGGGTTCTCGTTCCCGTTCACGCTCAGCAATGACGTGAACCGCGCGTGGCCGGCGGCGATATGTCCGAGTTCGCGTCCGATCATGAACGTGAGTTCGTCGTCTTTGAAATGTTCGATCCAGTTGCTCGAGAGCACCATGGAATACGGATCGCCCAAGCCGACCGTAACGATTGGTACGAAGGGATCGTCGCGCACGAAGACCATCGGCATCGGCAGATCGAGTGCCGCGGCGCAGCGTTTAACGATTGCGAACACGCGCGGATACTGCGCTTCGTGAATGCGTACGCTGCTGCCGACCAGCCGCCCGCGCGCCAGCGTGACGTACACCATGGCGATGACGAGCAAAACCGCAATCTGTGATGGGTGGAGATCTTCGCGAAGGACGAAACCGATTGCCGCGGCGGCGGGAAATGCAAACAGTAGCGTTAGGAAAAACGCTAGCCGTTCACCGCCGTACATAAGGGAGAGTGGTCCTCGGAAGAGGTCGCGCATGCTATCTTAATCCCTCGGCCACCGTTTCGCTTCACTATATACATTTCCCGGTCCGCGATGTCGATGAGCGCCTTGGCGGAGCCGGAACATTCGGGATGGATAGCCACGCCGATACTCACGCCTATACGGCAATCGATGTGCCCGGCGATGTGAAACGGCATCTCGAAACTCTTGAGGATCTTGCGCGCAGCGTACAGTGCGTCTTCGCGCGAGCCGACTTCGTCGAGCAGGACGACGAATTCATCGCCGCTCATGCGCGCGACCGTATCGCGCGAGCGCACGTGGTGCGAGAGACGAGCGCCAATCGCTTCGAGGATGTCGTCGCCCACGCCGTGACCGTACGTGTCGTTGATGCGCTTGAAGTCGTCGATATCCAAGAACAGCACCGCGCACGCCGTACCGCTGAGCTGCGAGCGAGTGAGCGACGCGTGAAGGCGCTGCTCGAGCAGTGTGCGGTTGGGAAGTTTGCTGACCGGATCGTAGTGTGCCAGATGCGAGAGACGCGCTTCGGTCGCTTTGCGATCGGTGATGTCGAGCATGCTGCCGACTTGGGCGCCCGCCAATCCATTTTTATCGTAGACCACGTGCAACTGCTCTTGCACGAAACGCGTGGTGCCGTCCGGACGAACGATCCGGTGGTCGCACCGGTATCCGGTCCCGGCGATCTCGCCGTCGCGCACTGCGGCCGCAACCGCATCCATGTCTTCAGGATGGTCGAAGCTGCGCAGTTCCCCCGGCAGCTGGTTGTTTCCGATACCGAGAATCTCGTACAGTCCGGCAGACCAGAGCGTCTCGCCCGACTCCAAGTCTGTGCGCCACGTGCCGAAGCCACAGATCCGCTCGACCTCTTCCAGTGTCTCGAGCTGCCATGCCGATTTCCCGTCGCCCACACCCGGTGTTGCGCGACCGCCCACCCCGGCAATCGCACCGGACAAATCGTAGAGCGGCTCGAGTGAGACCCGTAGGCGCATGCCCCCGCGTTCTGTGTCAAACGCCATGCGTTCACCCTCGAGCACCCATTGGTGCGCGACCAGCATCATGCCGAACGGGTCATCCTCGTGCCAGAGTTCGCTTACATGGAGTCGCGAGGGGCCACCATTCGGGAAAAGCAGGTCGCGAAGCTGAGCCGATAGCGTCGTGAGCTGCAAGTCCCCGTCGGTTGTCCAGAGTAAGTCGCGATCCGTCATTGTCTCGGGTCTCCATGTAAGGCGAACTCTGGAGGGGATCGTAGCCCGCGCCGGCCCCTAGCCACATCCGGGAAAACCCCTAATTTGCTGAAGGCAATCCCCTAACGCGTCGAAATAGGGACAGATGGGTAGGTCTAGGGCCACGGCGTTCGTCGGCCGGGTAGACGAACTGCAGCGCTTGCGCGACTGCGCCGCGGCTTTAGCCGCCGGCCAGAGCGGCTTCGTGCTGCTTCAGGGTGAGGCCGGTGCCGGTAAGACACGCATTATCGAGGAACTCCGGCCAATTGTGGCGGCCGGGGCCCTGGAATACGCGCGAGCGCCGTATGCGCCCATTCGTGATCCTCCTCGTCGCGCTCGATCAGCGCTTCCCAAAGGTTTTGAAGAACAACGGCGCGCTTGCAGATGCGCTTCGCCCCGTGCTTGAGCTGCATCCAGCGAACGCTGCGGGCGATGACACGGCGCAGCAACGAAAACTGCTTGACGCGGTCGTAACGACTCTTTCGAAATACTGCGCCCTTGAACAAGCCGTGCTCGCGATAGAGGACGTACACTGGATTGATTCCGCGTCTGCTGACGTCTTATTACATATTGCGGGCAACATAAGTTCCATGCGCGTGATGCTCATCGTGACGTATCGCGGCGGCGACGCTTCCGAGCGCGATGAATCGCGAACACTTGTAGCGCAGCTCACTCGTCTAGCTCGTGCGGTCATTCCGCTCAAGCCGCTTTCCGTGTCCGATGCGATGCTGCTGATCAATGAAGCTGCCCCGCGATCTTTGCCGCTCGGGTTACGCCGAAACATTTGCGAGCTCGCGCAAGGCAGTCCGTTGCTGCTGCTGGAGCTCACCAGGCACGCAGCTCAAGATCCGCGTGCGCTCGAGAATTCCTTACCGATCTCGCCTCATGCGTTGATGCACGATAGGCTCGCCCGCTTCGTCGAACGCGATCGCGATGTGTTGCGCGTTTGCGCCGCACTGGAAATTTTTGATCCGGCGGCCGTTTTGGAAGTAGCAGACATATCTCTCAATGCAGTGATGTCGACGTTGCGCAAAGCTCGCAACGCAGGTATTGTCGCCGAGGATGGCGAGCGCATTACCTTCCGGCACGCGCTCATGCGGCGAGCGATTACTGATGACGTCCTTGGTATTGAGCTGTCCGCGCTACACGCATGTATTGCCCGGCACTTGGAAAAACGACCGGAGTCTCCTGAACTGCGCTCGCGACTTGCCTATCACTACTGGATGGCCAACGATAGCGAGCGATCGCGCATTTTCAATGCTGCTGCTGGAGACCAGGCGCTCGCAGTATATGCCTTTTCAGACGCCGCGGCGGCGTATGCGCGCGCGATCGATCAATCCGCGTTGGACGCTGAAACGTTTCCCTTGTTTTGCAAGTCGGCAGCAGCGTACGAAGCAATTGGTCAGTACTCAGAATCGACGTCCATCACACGCGAGCTCGTAACGTTTGCTTTGGCGCAGCGCGACTATTTCAGCGCGGCAGAGCTTTCCATAGAGCTCTCGCGCCGCTCGTATCGTCTACTGGATGATGGAGCAGCGGTTCAAGGACTTAGCGCGGCCATTGACACGTTAAAGGATCACGTGTCCGAGACTGAGCTTTTTGAACTCCACGCGATGCTGGGCTGGTATCTCGTCCATTTGCGTCGAGTGGATGAGGCGAAAACGGTATTGATGCGGGCTGAAGCGTCGCTCGATGCCGGCAGTGTGCTTGCGAGAGTCCGGTTTTACGAAGCTATGGCAGCTCTGCGTGTGCATGGCGAGGGTGGAGAAGGCTGGCGTGAGCATATGGAACAAGCGCTAGAACTCGCGCGAGAGCTCGGGCCGAACGTGGTGGTCAGTCGATGCGGCAATGCCATGACTGTGGCTCTCGCGAGCAATGTCGAAGACTTCGTGTACGCCGAGTCGTTAAGCGATCGCATCATGAACCTTTCTGAGCACGCACCGGAGAATGGGTCATGCGACGCGTTTGCCAGCGTCGCGCATGTTCGTTTGTTGAGGGGGAATCTTGCCGGCGCACGAGCCGCACTAGAATTGGCACCTGCCGGCGCTGTCGACGATCTAATGGTTGCCTTCAAAGTCGCTCGTGCCGGTATCCCAATTGCGGCGTACCTAGGCGACAGCTATTTATTGCAGCGCTGCGCAGGGACGCGACTGGTGGATAGCGCGTTTGCGTCAAACGATCCTGTTGTCATAGGTCCGCTTTCTGCCACTGTCGCGGGCCATCTTCGCCGCATGGGCCGGAATGATGAAACCGTTGCTCTTCTTAAACGTGCCTTGAGCACGCTTAGCTCCGTTGGCAATAACATGGATCTATTGCTCGAGTGCGCGGTCGCGTGTCTCGATTCCGGATGCCACTTCTTGAGAGCTTAGGCGATCTTTCTACGCGAAGCCGTACCGCGCGGGCCACGCTTCATATGATTGCGGCGTATACCTCTCGTGGGCAGACCGCCGAACGTGAAGCGCTTGCCGCATCGTCAGCCTTTATGGAAGCCGGATGGCCACTCTACGCTGCGGAGGCACTTGAATTGTGCGAGCGGCAGGCAGATGCGCTCAGTATTTACCGCACCAGTGGCGCTACTGCGTCAGTAGCGCGTCTGACTGTGTCGAAAACGCGTGCCGCCGGCGTTTTGACGGCTCGTGAACTGGAGGTTGCGAAACTCGTCGCGCAGGGCAAATCGAATCGCTCGATTGCGGATGATTTAGTGTTGAGCGAGCGCACCATTGAGAATCACGTCGCCTCCATTTTTACGAAGCTAAATTTGCGTTCACGCGCGGAATTGGCGGCGGTCGTAGCGAGGAAGGGCTTAACGATCGTCTAACCTTCCAAAGGAGCCGAACGATCAATTTACAGATTGGGGGAAACGACGCACGTGAACTTTGAAAAAAACTGGATCGCCCGGGCCCGCCGGCGAACCTGCGGAAGACGACGCAGCAGAGAAATGATGTAAAAGAGCGGAAGTTACTTCCGCTCTTTCAATTCTCACGTACCCGGCTCTGCGCCAAAGCGGTGCACGAATTTTAGAATCGTTCGATCCAACGTCCGAACTGCGGCGGGTGTGCCGAAATTTAAATAAAGCTCGTCGCCCCCTGGAAAACGCTGATCAAATGCTGCCGCGACGTTGACACCTGGAACCGCAAAACCGCCCGTTCCGTTGATAGCGCGAAGCGATACTGATAGAGTCGCATCGTGCCCAAGAGGCGTTCCAATCGCGACGCGCCGGAGCCACTGCGAGTTTACTACATTGTCCGTATATGCGCGTTGTACTACGCCCTCGTACTCAAGCGAAATCGTGGCTCGTCCAAACGCGTGGGTATGTGTGACATCGTACAGGTGTAGGAAATTGGGACCATACGGCCCCTCTGTCCATGTCAGATCGGTTGGACTAGGCGTTCCATCGCGATATCCGACCGTACCGCCGAAGAGGTTGTAGCGATCGGTCCTCCCGCACAGGTAGGAAGGAAAACCGGTGTACGAGCTGCGCGGCAAGAGGGGATCATCGCATCCATGTGCCGGGAGTGTCGTAGCGTAGCTGCGGAGCAATCCGACCGAGGGGCCAAGATTGTTAACCGTCCATCCGTTCTTGAATGTTGCGAACAACCCAATGTAGTTGTCGAGTTCATGAACAGCGCCACTTGCATCCAGAAGTCGTTCCGCGTATGCCGCGATCTTCCAATTTCTGACGTTTGAGTTGCTTCCAAAGACCTTTGCGTATGCGTACGGTCCGCGCAGGTCGCCCTCAACGGTAAAGCCGTCTAACGGAGAATAGTGTGGTGAGATGTCCTCGTACCCACCGTAAATCGCGTAATCAGTTTTTTGCAGTTCTGTCATGGCGTTGAAGCTGTGTTGCGCTCCGCTATCCCCACCAAACTCACTTGCGTAATTGCTCGTAGCGATGAAGCCGCTATGAGTATTGCGGTGATATACCCCCGCTTCAATGGTGCGATCTCTTCCGCTCGCGCCGTGATTCGTGACTACGCTGTCCGCCCAGTGTTCGAAGCGCTGGTCGGGCTCAGCATACTTGTACGCAAAAACTTGATCATCGAACGGATTCAAGCCATTAGCATCGTACCCGCGAAACGACATCGCCCCGAATGATGCGCGCCCACGCGTGCCTTCAACCTTGAACCCACGGTCGAAACGGCCTATCCCGGGAGAGTAGAACAACGAGTTCTTTGGTCCAAAGAATCCGCCCACAGCAGCATCGTTCGGATTAAAGAACTGTCCGCCTTGCGCAAAGAAGGGTCGATACTCAACAAGACTCCGTCGAAATTCCTGCGGCGTAATCGTTTGCTGATCCGCATCGACGTTCGAGAAGTCTGGGTTCAACGTCGCTGCAAAATTGACGGTAGGCGCGATTGCGTAGGAGAAATCAGCGCCGGTCATCCGAACAGGTGTGTTAGAGAATGTGCCGTCGGATTGTTGGAATATTCTGCGTTCTCTTCCGGAACTTTGGAGGCCATACACTTCCAAACGGCTGCGTCGTACTGCCATTGAGCTCGCGGTGTCAGATGGCGCGTTTATCACCGGCCAATACAAGGCATCGGAAAACGCCGGCCACTTTGTTCCAATGACCCCGTCAACCATGAGCGGATCGAACGCCCAGGAATAATGTTCGTTAAGCGCAGCAATGTTGCGAATGAAATTGATTCGCCATGAAATGCCGGTTTTTCTCGACGGTACATGCAACGCTGAGCGCGGAATAGTCATAGTCGCGGTCCACGTCGTCCCGTTCACTGCGGCAGTGCTTCGCCAAGACGGTCTATACAGTGCGTTTTCACTTGCTCGTTGGTACCGTGTACCGCGCGGCGTTACGAAAAAGAAGTAAACTAGGGAACCGTTGCCGCTCGTATCGATCCCCACGCCGACAAAGTCGTCCAGACCAAATCCCACATCGTTGGACGCTTGCACTCCCATGATGGGCGCTGCCGGCTGTTCCGCTTCAAAACTGATGTATAGATTTGTGGAATCAAAACGGTATGACGCTACCGTTCGCATCGAAGCGGCCGAGCGCGTTGTAAGATCGAAGAAGTTCTGAGCCGCCGGTTTTTCCAAGCTGTTGGCGCCAAGAACTGCCGGCGCCAACGCAGCGATTAGCGCGATATGTCTCATGCGGGGATCGTCGCGCGAGTGCCGATCTGGCGCCAGCAGTACCAAAGGTAGCCGCATTCCATAACGGCGATCGCGACGTACGCCGCTGGATACGCTTGCCAAACACCTATGGCGCCGCTATGGGAAACGAAGAGTTTCGCGCACGGAAGGAGCACAAGCCATACGCCAAAGATATTGGCTAGCATTGGACCAACTGCGAAGCCGTCGGCGCGCGCGACAGATGTTGCGATGGACCCGATCCCCAGTACCGGTAAGCTCCACATCATGACGAATATGGCCCTGTGAGCTAAGTCCATCGCATGCGGCCCGGAAAGAAACATACCGAGTATCGCATTCGGAAAAAGATACACGACTGCCGTCAACTCGCCGGTCAGCACTAGCGTAAGCACCGTCGTAGCGCGGAAAATTGGTGGGACATCTGCCGCTCGCCCGGCTCCGAATTCCTTCGCAGCAAGCGCTGAGGCGGCGACCCCCATCATACCCATAGGCGTCATGACGTACGCGACGATCTGGTTCATTGCCGCGTACACGGCAACTGCATCCGCACCCTGACCGGCCACGATAGAGAGCAGGAGCAGCTCCGAGATAGAAACAGCAATATATTGCAAACCGATGGGAACGCCGATCGTGACGGCGTCGCGTACAGTGGCGGCACTTGGGATGAGCGCGCGAAATTGTAATGTCGGGACTTGAAAGAAAATATTGTAGCGATGCAGGACCAGCGCGACGACGATCGTTACCGATCCGATGGCAATTAGGGCCGCAGCGGGAGCGCCGGCGGTCCCTAATGCGGGAACAAATCCAAGGCCGCGAATGAGCAACGGCATGAGCAAAACCGTTGCCGTCGTCGATGCGATGAGCATGTAAAAAGGCGTTTTAGAATCGCCAACACCACGTAGTAGTGCGCCATACATCATATACGGAAGAAACACGAGCATCGAGCCCATGACGATCTGCAAGTATTGGACTGTTTGGCCGAAAATGTTTTGTGGTGTACCTAGAGCGTGGAGTATCGGCACCGCAAGCGCGAGGCCAATGAGAGTGCAGAGGGCGCCCGCTAACACAGATAAACTGAGCGCCTCGACCGTAAGTCGCTTCGTTTTTTCTAGATCCCCAGCGCCCTGCGCACGAGCAACGAGAATTGTTGCACCGGTCGTAAGTCCGGTAAAAAACGCGTATACGAGCAATGAGATGGGGTAAATCACGCCGCTTGCCGCTAAGGCATCGGCACCCAGCAGACGGCCAAGCATGGCCGCTGTCGCCGTGCCGGTGATCAGCTGCAGCACGTTTCCCGCAATCATAGGCGTTACGTATGCCGTGATTTGTGCGTACAGTGAGCGCGTCTTCATGTTTGGCTCTTCAGTTGCTTACGTAGCGCTAACTCTACTTCACGATCAGTCCATGGCCACTTGATATCAACTGAAGAGAAACCATCATAGCTGCCGATCGGAACGATCATTGACTCGACCATTCCGGCCTCCGCGAGCGGCAATGAAACCACGAGTGCGTGTGCTTCATCCGGATCTACGCAGTCGATCACAAAACAACAACCAGGGATGTCGTGGCGGCTCCAGATGAGCCTGATTTTTTCTGCGGCGTAGAGCTCTCGCAAGCGAATGACCTCGGATTTGAGAGCAACAGCCATTCCGGGGAATTCGATTTGATCGACGCGTCGGCGATAGAGAACAAGAAACTGCATTGACACCGCACAAGGCAAAAGCGACGGCCATTATACCGTCCACAGGAAAGCGCTCAGTTGCTTCTTGAGCGACAGGCTAGCTCCTTGGGGAGGGGAGCAGCGTCCCGTTTAGAAAGCTAGTCTGACACTCGTTTGCTTGCTTGAGGAGGGTGTTCGTATGACTTTCCTGTTTATGATGAAACCGACCGGGCCATCGCCCGTTCCACCGGTGTTCATGCAAAAGGCGGCCGGCCCGTCGCCAGTTCCGCCGGCGTTCATGCAAAAGCCGACCGGCCCGTCGCCGGTTCCACCGGTGTTCATGCAAAAGCCGACCGGCCCGTCGCCGGTTCCACCGGTGTTCATGCAAAAGCCGACCGGCCCGTCGCCGGTTCCACCGGTGTACATGCAAAAGCCGACCGGCCCGTCGCCGGTTCCATCGGTGTACATGCAAAAGCCGACTGGTCCGTCGCCGGTTCCTCCCATATACCTCCTCGCTGCGTAGCCTTCTAAACCAATGGCGATAAGGCAAAGCGCGCTCTTTGAGCGCGTTTTGTTTTAGGCTCTTCGAGAAAATGTTACAGGCGATGAAGTCGGTGAAAAAGACCAAGGCGAACATGGGCGACGAAGGCGCCCGCAGATCCCCGATTATGCAAGTGGCTGTTTTCGTTGGGCCGTCCCTAGAACAGGCTGGTCGCGTCCTTCATCCTGCGCTGACGTATCTTCCACCGGCCGCCCGCGGTGATATCGCTGCCGCGAGTGAGTGTTATGATTCGATCCTCCTGATCGACGGCGTCTTTCATCACGATCTCGCGCCGGCCCCCAAGGAGGTTTACGCTGCGACGCAACAGGTGCGAATGTTTGGCGCCGCAAGTATGGGAGCGCTGCGAGCAGCGGAGTGCTACGTGTACGGCATGGTGCCACTGGGGACTATTGCACGATGGTACGTGCGTGGCGTTATCGACGGCGACGATGAAGTCGCCGTCCTGGTTGATCCGAGAACGCAAACCGCGCTGACCGTGCCGATGGTGAACGTGCGCTATGTGATTCGGTTAGCGCAACGGCAGTGTTTGTTCAACGCTCTAGAAGGTGCGCAAGTTTACGAGCGTGCACGCAACGTGTACTACATGGAGCGCGCATGGACCGACGTCTTTGCGATTGTCCCGTCATCCTCGCGGGAAGCGTTTAAAAAGCTGGCCGAAGCGCATGGAAATCTGAAGCGCCACGATGCCCTGTTCGCGCTGCGCAGCGTTTTGCGCAGAGTGGAGCGCGCTCAAGCGCGCGCGAACGCAACCGCGTAGTTAAAGTCCCCACGCCCGATTGAATCGAGGACTTCACGAGCCTGCGCATGCACCTGCTGTTCGATCGTAGGGTTCCAGCCCTTTATTTCGACCAACGCGCCATATAGGTGCTTCGCAAAATCGCTCGCGTCTTTTGTTGCGTCTAGGAATTCAACCTCTGAAAAGTGCGCGCCGAGGCGGCGTCTTGCGTCATTTAAGCGTTCCTCATGTTTTCCGTTGAGCGACGCCACGGTAATTGAAAAGCGCCCGCCGTCACGAAGGGCAGCTCGCGCCGTAGAAACCAACGTCTCATCTACCGCTCCGGAGACAGTAATTTCAAGCGCAAGCGCCGCGTCAAATTGTTTGTTGAACCGATGAGTGCGATAGTCTGACTCGATGAAAACTGCATTGGGTACGTTTGCTTTTGCGGCCCCTATCGCTTCTGGCGCGCGATCAATTCCGACAACATGCACGAAATGGCCGTGCTTTTCCAGCCACCGTTCTAAAAAACCGCGGCCGCAGCCGATGTCCAGCAGGCTCGAATCGCGGCTTATCTCAAGGTGTTTCACTATATCCGCGAGCATGCCGTCGCTTAGGAGGGACATCCGCCCGATTCCTGACGGGCAACCCGCTACTACGGCCGCTTCATCCAAAAGTCCGTCATTGACGTCGCGATGAAACTGTCGAAAAAGACTGGCGACAACGATATCCTGGAACATTCCTGGACGCTGTTCGCTATTAGCCGGCGCTGTTCCGGCACCTGAAGGGCTTCATCCGAGGCAAGACGTACATCATCAATGACCAACGGTTCTTAGACGTTATCTCTGTAGGCGAATACTGTTGTCTAAATGGAAGGACACAAATGCCAATTCAATTTAAGGGCCCCGCCATTGCGCCGTCATCTCGCGAAGAAGCAGCCGCTGGCGAAGAGTTTCTGGATATTCTACAACGCGACGCCGACGTGCGTAGGCGATACCTAGAAGCGGGACACGATGAAATCGCCGTCGCGAAGCTCATTGCTGAGCAGACTGGCAAGCATATTACACCTGAGAATCTTCTGGGCATTACGAAGCACTTGACGATGAATAAAGCGGCCCAGTGTGGTCGGCTGGCTACCGCGTATCCGGCAATGAATTTTGTCGTTACCGTCCAGCATTAGCCGCGCATAGATTTGGCTTCCGATTCGAGCGGCAGCGTGGGGACTTCGAGGCGCCGCTCTACGCTTATGGCAGAAAGTAGCTGAAATGGCGATAGAACCCCATGAAGAGCCCGAGGTCGCCGAGCAAATTCTCGATGTACTGTCTCGTGACTCTGAAATTCGTAAAAGGTATATCGAGGCCGGCGATGATAACGAAGCTGTGGCAAAGCTCATTGCTGAACACACCGGTAAGAATGTTGAAGCATCAAACCTTGCCGGAATGGCAAGGCACTTATCCGTCAACAAGGCGGACGAGTGCACGCGCCTGGCACAGGCTTATCCCGCGATGAATCTCATCATCGTCGTGAACCACTAGCGTCAGCGACGTTTTCAAAGTACCAGCGCATGAGCTTAGTACGCGATTCAATCTGCAATTTGTCAAAGACATTGCCAAGATGACGTTCGATCGTGCGTTCGCTGAGGAACAATTCCTCGGCTATTTCGCGATTGGATTTACCGTCGCCGACAAGACTTGCAACTTCCAACTCGCGGGCGGTTAAGCCGTGTGGCGCATGACTCGCGGGGCGGCCTAACTCCGCGAGTCCTAATCTTGTGAGCAACGACATGTCTGAATGTGTATACGTACCAGACCTCAATGCTGAGTAAGCCGCAAAAAAGTCGGTCCCAAGCTTCCGAGCATCCGCCGCGGCTCCGGACAAAACGTCAGATGCTCTTTGATCTTTCATGGCGTGCAGGGCCACGCCGCGAGCGAGGGTCCACTGCATCGACGCCCAATTGCACCGGTCCCTCGATGTCGGCGCGTCGACAAAAACCTTCAGCCATGATGTTTTCCCTATTTTCTGTGCCAGCAACGCTAGCCCAAATGGAATGAACCCAAGTGCAATGGGTGAGGCCGGGTGTTCTGCCAGAGACTTTACAACGGGTTCCAGTTGCTGTTCAAGTTTACGATCGCGTTTTCTCAACAAATACCACGGTGCGAGCTGTAATAATGCGTCGGTTGTTTGCCACGCCCGCATCTCCGGGAAAATAGACTGAATACGGGCGTCGAGCGACGATGCTTGATTTGTAAGACTTCCTATCATTGCCATTATAGTCAACTGCTGTATTTGTGCGTGCACTGTAGCACCAGCGAGAAATGCTTCTTCAGCAAGCCGAAGGCCGAGATCCCAGTCGCCTCGCGAAATTGCGATCCAAGCGCGCAGGCTGATCCCAACATCATGTTCCTTCCCGGCAAACCGGTTGCTGCCGAGCCACGCGGGAAGAATCTCTTCGATGGCGCCGCACCCTTTGGCCCTAAAATCGAGCAAGAGTTTGGTGAAAGCGAGTGTATCGTCTTGACGCCTGGCCGCATCTGCACTGGCAATGGCGAGGTCAATCTCCGCCGAAGCCTCCTCGTGCTTACCCTGACATGATAGGAGAACACTCCGCGCTCCATGCGACCCCGCCAGCGCGTACCTGTTTTGATTGAGATCGATTTTTGATAGTCGATCTGCCCCAAACTGAAAAGCATCGTCATCGAAGGCGCAGGCAGCAACATACATGGCCAGTACGATTACACCTGAACGATCGGCGTCGCTTTTTAACGTCGGGAAGAAGGATTCGTAAACATTGATAGCTTCACGCGGACGGCCACGCGTGAGTAACGTGGCCATAAGTATCGAAAGCAACACGCCCAATCCGTGATCAACGTTTAAAACCCGCATCTTATTTATCGCATCGTACAGAACCGAGGATGCTTTTTCGTCTTCATTGTTTGAACGAAGCGCGTAGACGTATTGGGTGTAGAACTTTAGGAAGCGAGTAGAATCAATCGCACTGAACTCCAGCGCTGATTCACAGGCTTTAATAGCAGCACTCCAAGCTTTCTGTGAGTATGCTTTTTCACTCAGGTCGAAAAATGTATTTTGCGCGAGCTCAGAGTCACCAATCGCCTTTGCATGCTCGGCCACGCGCTCGTAATCACTAAACGTTGGATCTTTCTGTCTCTGTAATGCAGTAATAATTCGCCGGCGGAGCGGTACATCGAAGTCGATGGTGCGGCGGACAGCGTCGGCAATCAGGGCGTGGCGAAAACGTAGCGCGGGGCCCTCCGCCGTTAGGTACGGGCGAGCATTTCCGCTCACGAGAACCGCCACCTCATTTGCTGTATAGAGTTCGAACAGTATGCGGTATTCGATTGGATCGCTTAGCAACGAACAAATCTGTAGAAATTCCAGGTCCCGGAGCTCCATCTCGCGCATACGGCTTGCGATGATGTCGCGAACGCGATTCTCGTGCGACCCTTCCGCAACGTCGCGCCCTTCGACCAGTTGCTCACAAAGCGTCAGAATCTCGAAAGGATTGCCGTTACCGTGCTGAATGACTGTTTCGAGTGCGATTCCGGTTAGCTCGGGATAACGTGACCGCGCGAGTGCGGCGGATTGGCTCGCATCGAACGTTTCTAGAACGATCGTTCCATCGCTCGCCCGCAACCGTTTACCGTCGTTCGAATCGCGGGTCGCGTATACCAGCGCAAGCGGCCCTGCAGTGTAATTTGCCGCAAGCGCGTTTAAAATGTCACGGGAGTCTGCGTCGATCCACTGCGAATCATCGCACGCTATCAAAACGGCGTGATCAGTACCAATTCCGTCCAAAAACCGCAGAAAAGTCTCTCTGTAGCGGCCTTTTTCGATAGCTGGCATCGAGTGTCGATCCAAGCGCGCTGACATTTTGGAGTGCAAGATGGCTAGGCCCGCTTCCAGACCACTCGTGTAACGTGCAGCATCCGCACCGAGGCTTTGCAGCATGCGCAAAATCAGGCGGTTTGCGACAATAAAAGGAGTGTTCCGTTGTATGTCATGACACGTCGTTGCGATGGTCAGCCATCCTTGGCGACGGGCCTCGTCGATGACGTACTGCATAAAGATCGTCTTGCCGATTCCAGGTTCGCCGACAATGTGGAGAATGGCCGGCACCGACGTGCGCTCGGATTTATCGAGAGCCTTGTAGGCCGATGACAGCTCTTGAGCCCGACCGAAGAGCTCGGGCCGATCCGCTAACCAAGAGTCCCTCAGGAACTTTTCCCTATCTGCACGAACGGCGACTTTGGTGTGGAGATTATCCGCCTTGCCCGCGGGCGACCTGCTGGCCACGGCAATAAGGAAAACCGGTGCTTCATTCGATCGAGCGGTTCCAATTGATGTGACGCTCGGACACGCACTTGGTTTACGCGAACGTTACGGCATGACGCGTGTCAGCGAGACGACATATCTTGATCGCATCGGCATTCCTTCAACTAACGTTTTCGTTCCAAATTCACGCGATCTGATTGGCGTGTATAACGGTAAAGGACTGACGCGCGAACAGGCCGTTGTCAGCGGGCTGATGGAAGCGCTGGAACGGCAAATTTGTGCACGTTGCGAAGTGGAGCGCTTTACGTTTCCAGTAAAGCGCATCGCCGAATACATAGATTTAGAAAATCTTGGGTGGATCGGCCGATCTGTCGGTGAGATAGAGTGCGTTTGGGGGATCGATCTGCTCAGCGGCGCGCAAATAGCCGTGCCAACCGGTCTTGTTCAATGCCCTCGCAGCGGGCCCAGCGATTTTGAGATTACTTCTACGAACGGATTGGCGTCCGGCAACAATCCGATTGAGGCGATTTACCACGCGCTGTTCGAATTATGTGAACGTCATTTGTGGTCTCAGGTTCATGTGCTGGCACACCTGTGGCCGCGTTCGCTGCGTGCGCGCCACGGTATCGTCGCGGACGAACCCGATGATCCCGTTGCGAGCGAAGTAATCGTTACACCAAACACGCCAATACTAGGGCAGCTGGTACAGCAGATTACCCAGGCAGAATTGGAATTTCGATTGATTTCCTACACTCCGCCGGGCTGGCCCACTGCGATGCAGGCTTGTATCACAGAGCGCTATGGAGGCGGAATGTTTTACCATCTCGGCATGGGCTGTTCGTGGTCACCACTTCACGCCGCAACGCGCGCAATTACCGAAGCGGCGCAGGTGCGCTTGGGGGATATCGCCGGTTCACGAGAAGACCTGCAACGAGCGGACGGCGGCGCTTCCGTAGGTTTCGAACACGGACGGCGTCCCGCAAGTTTCCCCGCCGGCCGTTGGTATTTTGACGGACCGGTAGCGCAATGTATCACGCTGGACGAATTACCCGATCGTTCAAATGCCGACTTGACGCAGGAGCTGCGAATGCTGCTCGAGGTGCTTAAAGACTCGGGTGAACGTTGTGTCGCCTATGTCGATTTGAGCCCGAACGATGCGCCGATTAGCGTCGCGCGCGTTATCGCGCCGTCGCTTAACCGTACGCTCGTGGATGGTTCGCTCTCGCGCCGCCTGGCGGCGCTTATCGCTAACCCGCTCGCGCCGATCCGGTAAGTAACGTGTAGTTGAACGTACCGGATTCGACCGCGTGCAAAACGCGCGCCGCCTCATCCAGGACTTTCGTTTTGAACGCCGGCTTCCAAGTACCGAGCAAAAACGCAGAGTACAGCGTTGCCGCAAAATCACGAACTTGCAAAGTGAGATCGATCTGTTGAACCACGTCGGCATATTTTTGTAACCGGACGATGGAACGGGAAATCTTGCCGTCGTGGTTATCGTCGAACGATGCAAGCGTAATCGCGTACTGTCCGTCCGCTGCTAGATTCTCTGCGATACACTCCACAAGCGAGTGCGGCACGATTCCGCCACGCGCGGTTTCGAGAGCGAAGATGCGAGCGAACCTCGGCGTGTTGCCCGGCGTTGCTCCGCGAGTTTCGCGAACTGATTGCACGCCGACATATCGGCAGTTCAGCGAGTTCCAAAGAAGCCAGCGGGCGAGGAAACCTTGTCCGGCGAGATCCAAAACGGTGGAATGCGCTGGAATCCCCACGATTTGGATGACTTTGGAAAGCGTCTGATCATCGAGTAGGCACAGCCGCCCAATTCCCGACGGCAAGCCGCAGTAGCGGGCGTAATAGTCCAGTACCGGGTCGTTCGTGAAGCGATGAAGGCCGTGAGGCGCTGCGCGGGTGCCCATGACTGAATCCTAGCGAGCGAGCGTGATTCGTCCATGAGGGGATTCCCGCAATTAAGGGGTTGACAAGTCGTACCGAT
>CAZRQS010000018.1:0-24316 GCA_964602255.1 uncultured bacterium
AAAAGGAAAGTTATAATAAAATGGCTGCCACCGGTAAAGTCGTCCAAGTGCTTGGAAACGTCGTCGACGTTGAATTCACGGCGGAAACGCTGCCGAAGATCAACGACGCGCTGACCGTGCGCGTCAACGAAGATCATGCGTCATCGAACGGACACGCGTCGGGCGCGCAAGGCGATATCGAGCTGGGCGGTACGGCGATGCAGACGCGCGACCTCGTGCTCGAAGTGCAAGACGAACTTGGTAACAACCAAGTGCGTTGCCTGGCAATGGGATCGACCGACGGACTCATGCGCGGCGCAAGCGTCACCGCGACGGGCGGGCCGATTCGCGTTCCGGTTGGTGAAGGCACGCTCGGGCGCATCTTCAACGTCCTCGGACAAGCGATCGATTCGAACGAACCGGTAAAAGCCGCGGCGGAATGGCCGATTCACCGTCCCGCACCGGACTTCAAAGCACAAGATCCGACGCCGAAAGTCTTCGAGACGGGCATCAAAGTTATTGACCTCATGGCGCCGTACACGCGCGGTGGTAAAGTCGGTCTCTTCGGTGGTGCCGGCGTCGGCAAGACGGTTCTGATTCAAGAACTGATTCGCAACATTGCGTACGTGCACAAGGGCTTCTCGGTGTTCACCGGCGTCGGCGAGCGCACGCGTGAAGGTAATGACCTGTGGCTCGAAATGAAAGAGTCCGGCGTTCTTGCAAACACGACGCTGGTGTTCGGTCAGATGGACGAGCCGCCGGGCGTGCGTTTCCGCGTCGGTCAAACCGGTGTAACGATGGCGGAATACTTCCGCGACGAGCTCGGTTCCGACGTGCTGCTGTTCATGGACAACATCTTCCGCTATCTGCAGGCCGGTTCTGAAGTCTCCGCGCTTATGGGCCGCATGCCGTCCGCTGTCGGTTATCAACCGACGCTTGCAACCGACGTCGGCTCGCTGGAAGAGCGCATCACGTCAACGCACAAGGGTTCGATTACGTCCGTGCAAGCCGTGTACGTGCCTGCCGACGACTACACCGACCCGGCCGTTGCCGTAACGTTCGCACATTTGGATGCAACGACGGCGCTCTCACGTCCGATTTCGGAACTCGGCATTTATCCCGCCGTCGATCCGCTCGCATCCAGCTCGCGTATTCTCGATCCGCAGATCATCGGTGAGGAACACTACAAGGTCGCACGCGGCGTGCAAGAGACACTGCAGCGCTACAAAGACCTTCAGGACATCATCGCCATTCTCGGCGTCGAAGAACTCTCGGAAGAAGACAAGATCGTCGTGGGCCGTGCGCGCCGCATGCAGCGCATGTTCTCGCAGCCGTTCTTCGTGGCCGAACAGTTCACCGGAACGCCCGGCAAGTACGTGAAGCTGCAAGACACCATTGCGACGTTCCGTGAGATTCTCGAAGGCAAGGTTGACAATATTCCGGAGCAAGCGTTCTTCTACAAGGGCGGTATTGACGACGTGAAGGCCGCCGCCGAGAAGCTGGGAGCAACCGTCTAAACAATGGCGGCAACGCTTCCGTTCAAGCTCATCACGCCGACAAAGGTGATCTTCGACGGCGATGCGGAGCTCGTGATCGCCGTGACGACGGAGGGCGAAGAAGGCATCCTCGCCCATCACGCTCCGTTCTTGAGCGCTCTCAAACCGGGCGTGCTGCGCGCGAACATCCTGGAAGGCTCAAGCCCGCGGCGCCTCGAGCTCGCCACGAGCGAAGGCTTCATGCAAGCGCTCCCGGACCGCGTTACCGTGCTGGTTGACGACGCACTCACGTTCGAAGAAGTCGACGTGGTGGCAACCCGCGAGGAACTGGCGGAGGCGACCGAGCGTCAAAAGGCGGCAACCGAGCCGCACGTGATTGCCCGCGAACAGGCGATCATCGACTTTGCACTCGCCAAACTGCGTCTAACCGGACACCACTAAACCCCCGGCGAATCAGCCTTCGTGATTCAGAACGGATGGCTGCCGGCGCGCAAGGCGTTGCCGTAAGCACCGAGCGGGCAGCCAACAGCTTGCGGCGCGCACCAGGCTGGAGTGTTCTTGCAATGACGGCGTTAGAGCTGGCGGCTCTTGCGCTGGCGTCCTATGCAATGGATCTAGCGCGGCAAAGTAAGCGGCATCGCGTGGAATGGGCTAAACCGCAAAACGCTGAACCGCCGGGCGAGACAGCGGTGGAAGTTGTGATAGTAGAGAGCTCCATTGACACGCCGTCCGAGACAACGATCGAACCTATGGACTTTCTCGTCGAATCAGCGGGTGAAGATGCGCGTTACTATCGTGCGTTGGACGATGAAGGTCGCGAAGTGCTCGCAGTATTTTGCAGCGATGGACGTGTGCGCTTAGCGGATCGCGAGAATCGTTTTGCCGGGATCGTGCAAAGCGGTCGCGCGGATCTGCTCGACGTTGCAAACAATACGTGGAGCGAGCTGTTCGTACGGGTGACACCGGGGGGACTTTTGCAATTGGAACTGCATGGCGGACCATATGACGCGCGCGTTTTGACGTGCGAGGTTCTGCAATGACCACGCTCGATCGTTTGGAAACGACGCTTCGCGTGCGCGGCGGTGCGCCGCTGGAAGGCAGCGTTCCGACGCAAGGCGCAAAGAACGCAGCACTTCCAATCATGGCTGCATCGCTGCTTGCCAAAGGCAAGGTTACGCTGCATCGCGTTCCGCGCATCACCGACGTTTCGGTCATGTGGTCGCTGCTCGAAGCGCTCGGCGCGCGCTTGCGCCACGAATCCGACGGTGCGGTGACCATCGACACGAGCAACGTTGCCTCACATCGCGCGCCGTATACGCTCGTGCGAAAGCTCAATGCCAGCTTCGATATTGTCGGTCCGCTGCTGGGCCGGTTCGGACGCGCGGAAGTGCCGTTGCCCGGCGGATGTATTTTGGGAACGCGCGCAACCGACATGCACGAACAAGCCTTTGTCGCGCTCGGTTGTGAGGTGAAGAACGCACACGGCTATCTCATCGCAACGGCGAAACAACGTCGTTTGCAAGGCGCCGACGTCGAGTTCCGAATGCCAAGCGTCGGCGCAACGAAGAATGCGATGCTCGCCGCTGTGCTTGCCGAGGGTATCACGACGCTGCGGAACGTTGCGATGGAGCCTGAAGTCGTCGACCTCGCGAACTTTTTGATTGCGATGGGTGCGCGCATCGGCGGTGCCGGTTCCGACACGATTGCGATCGAAGGCGTCAAAGAGCTGCACGGCGTCGAGTACACGATCATTCCCGACCGCATCGTTGCCGGCACGCTGCTGCTGTGCGGTGCGGCGACTCGCGGCGACGTCACCGTTACGAAATGCAATCCCGACCATCTGCACGCGCTCATGCTCAAACTGCAAGAGTGCGGCGCGAGCGTAACCAGCGGCAATGATTGGCTGCGCGTCCAAGCAGATCGCATAACCGGCGGCACGGAGATTTTGACCGCGCCGTATCCGGGTTTCCCCACCGACTTGCAACCGCAGATGGTTTCGTTTTTGTGCACGGCGCCCGGAACGAGCGTCGTCGAAGAATCGATCTTCAACGCGCGTTTTTCGTACGTCAACGAACTCGCGCGTATGGGCGCCGAAGTGCGGGTTTCGATGGAGAGCAACACCGCCGTCGTGCGCGGCGGCACGCCGCTTTCAGGTGCACCCGTTGAAGCGCCCGACATTCGCGCCGGCGCGGGACTGGTCGTTGCGGGCGTTGCGGCGCAAGGCGAAACAGAGATTATCGGTCTGGAGTTTATTGACCGCGGCCACGAGCGGCTCGAGGAGATGCTGTCCGCGCTAGGCGGGCAAGTACAGCGAGCAAGCGGCATAACGCCGCTCGTCGAGCCCAACGGAGTTTTCGAAACGAGCGCGTATCCTACGACGCGGGCACGGATTGCCGAAGACTAAATACGATGGAATCAAATCTGGAAGGTGGCCGTGTACGCAAAGCGGAGCCGAGTACCGGAGCGGCTGACAACCATGAGTTTTTCTAATAACAGCACCAGCGGGAGCTTCAAGTTGGACATCGGGATCGATCTGGGCACGGCAAACGTGCTCGTGCATGTAAAAGGCAAGGGCATCGTTTTGCGCGAGCCGTCCGTCGTTGCGAAGGACATGAATAACGGCAGAACGCTCGCCGTCGGTGAGGAAGCGCGGCAAATGCTCGGCAAGACGCCCGCGCACATTCAAGCGATCCGTCCGCTCCGCGACGGCGTCATTGCGGACTTCGAAGTAACCGAAGCGATGCTCAGTTACTTCATCAAAAAGGTCATGCGCGACCGTTCGTGGCTCTCCTCGCTGTTCAAACCCAAACCGAATGTCGTCATCTGCGTCCCCGCAGAAATTACCAGCGTTGAAGAACGCGCCGTCAAAGACGCCGCGAAACTCGCGGGCGCAAAACATGTTGAGATCATCGAAGAACCGATGGCTGCCGCCATTGGCGCAGGTCTCCCAATCGATGGTCCGTCGGGAAGCATGGTCGTCGACATCGGCGGCGGCACGACCGACGTTGCCGTGATCTCGCTCGGCGGTATCGTGGTCTCGCAGTCGCTGCGCGTGGCAGGTAACAAACTCGACGATGCGATCATTCGCTACATTCGCCGCGTATACAACTTGATGATCGGCGAGCGCACCGCGGAAGAGATCAAGATCAAGATCGGTTCTGCGTATCGCCTCGAATCGGAACTTGCGATGGAGATTCGCGGCCGCGATCTCATCAACGGTTTGCCGAAGACGGTGAAGATCACGAGCGAAGAAATTCGCGAAGCGCTCTCCGAACCTGTCGGAGCAATCGTCGAAGCGGTCAAGTCCGTGCTGGAAAAAACGCCGCCGGAACTTGCAGCGGACATCATCGACCGCGGCGTTATTTTGACCGGTGGCGGCGCATTGCTGCGCGGTCTGGACAAATTGCTAGCGGAAGTTTGCGGCATCCCGGTGATCATCGCCGACGACCCACTGTCGTGCGTCGCGCTGGGCACGGGCATGAGAGTGCGCATCTAAAACGAAAACAAAAGGCACCGGGAATCGCGGTGCCTTTTTTCGTTTCAGGAGGCCTTCGTATGCGGGTGATACTTACGGTGGTTACGTTAAGCGCGATGATGTGCAGCTGTGCGGCGGTGCAGCATGAGATCTATGGTACGCAGGTCGCGATGGGTCCGTGCAAATCTACGTACATTGCGTGGCAAGAAAGTGTAGAGAAATTAGGCCGAACCCAAGCGCGTGAACCGGCAGATGCACTGTTGCAATGCTTACGCTCAAATGGGGTGCAGGGGCCCATAGCCTTAGTCACCAGCGAGGTATATGGCGCGACACCGCCGCCGCGATTCGGCCCAGGACAACCACGCCGATTCATGGACGTGCATTCGCTCGAGTTGATCGCGTCGCACTATTCGCCGTAACCGCGACCGGCGGTGAGTTCTGCTTCCTTTCCGGCGAGATTCTCGATGAACTCGTCGTGGCTCAGCGGGCGTGAGAACATCGGATAGTTTTTCTCAATCGCTAAACGCTGCTCTTCCTCGCTCAGTGTGGCGGTGCAATCCTTGAGTGTTATCACGTTGTAGCCTTTTTCGTACGCGGTGCGCATCGTCGATTCGACGCAGCAATTCGTGAGAAAACCACCCAGCGCGATCGTCGTGATGCCGCGGCTGCGCAGAATGAAATCCAGGTTTGTGCTCGCGAACGCATCGAGTCCGCGTTTGCCTTCCACGACGATGTCGCTCGCACCCGGTTTGAGATCGTCGACGATCTCCGCGCCCCACGTGCCTTGGCGGAACGACTTGCTGTCGACGACCCCCTTAAGAATACCGTACGGTTCCGACGTCAGTTCGCGGTAATTTTCGGTGAAGGTGATTGGTGCATGCACGATCGTTGCACCAAGGTCGCGTGCCCGCTGCACGGTTTCTTTAGTGTTTTCGAGCATGTTGGTGCTCTCCATGATCGGCTTGACGGCGTCATGCAGCGTACCGCCCGGAGAAGTGAAGTCGTTCTGGTACTCGATTAAAACGACTGCCGTAGTTTTCGGATCCACGATCATGATTCTCCTTAGATGCCTACCGTCGCGATGGAACCGCCGTCCACGCGCACGGAGCTGCCGGTAATGAAAGAGGCTTGCGCCGACGCCAGAAAGAGCACCGCGGCAGCCGTCTCTTCAGGAAGACCGGCGCGTCCGAGCACGATGTTCGGTCGGTGCTCGCGCAAAAACAATTGCTCGGCTTCTTGCGCGCTTATACCGCGTTCCTTACCGATATTCGCGAGCATCTCTTCGACCAGCGGCGTTTTGATGAACGCGGCGGCCACCGAGTTCACGAGAATGCCGTCGCGCCCGACGGCCTTCGAAAGCGACTTGGTGATGCTGTTGAGCGCGGCTTTGGACGCGTTGTAATGCGGCATTGCGGCGTCGGGCTGCACCGCTGATTCCGACGAGATGTTGATGATGCGGCCAAAATGCTGTGCGCGCATGATCGGAAGCACGAGATTCGTCAGGTCGACCACGGAGAAAAGGTTCAGCTCAAAAAGGGAGCGCCAGTCCTCCAAGCGCAACTCCTCGAACGCTGCAAATGCGCCGATGCCGCCGGCGTTGTTCACGAGCACGTCCACGGTTCCGAAGCGCTCCACCGTGGTCTGTACGAGGGCTTTGCGATGTTCTGCGTCGGTGATGTCGCCGGCTATCGTAATTGCCGTACCGCTGCCGCCGGCTTCGCTCGCTGCGTGCTTCAACTCGCGTTCAGTTCGCGCGCTCAGCGCAACGTTTGCGCCCTCGCGTAGGAACGCATGCGCAATCGCTTTTCCGATGCCTTTGCTCGCGCCCGTAACGATAACCGCCTTGCCGGCCAGTCCGTAATCCATGCACCGCGCAACCGCCTGTACCGTTCGCGCGGTTGCGCGCACGGTTGAAGGCAGCGGCCCGCCCATGCGGTATGAAAGCGAAGAGTGAAGGTGTTGAGCGTCATCGACGCGCGCAAGGAGTCGCATGCTCGCGTCGCCGAGGAAGTTGCAACCGTCGTATTTGGGGGCGGAACCGTCATTTTTCCGACGGATACGGTGTACGGGATTGGGTGCGATCCCTACGACATCGTCGCGATCGCGCGCATCTACGGTGCGAAAGAACGGCCGGCGAGCAAACCGCTCTCGCTGCACCTCGCGTCCTTCGCCGAGTTTGCCGAGTACGCGACCAAGTACCGCGACGTCGTAGGAGCGGCTCGCCGCTTAATGCCGGGACCGGTGACGATAATCATCCCCAAACCTGCGTTTATCGATGTGGACGTAACGGCGGGGCTGCCCACGTTAGGCTTCCGCGTTCCCGACGATCCGCTATGCATGCAGATTCTCGAACGCGTCGGCCCCCTGGCTGCCACAAGCGCGAACACCAGCGGTGAGCGCGCCTACTACGGAGCGGGGGACTGGGACACGCTGCCGCCCGCGGACTTGCTCGTGGAGAACGGGCCGACGCGGTATCGAAAGGACTCCACCGTGATCGACATGACGGGGCCGCACCCGGTGGTGCTGCGCGAAGGGGTTGTCTCGGTAGAGCGGCTAACCGAGCTCCTGGGACCCGCTGTCCGGCCGGCACTCTCCATTCAAAGGACGCAATGAACCGACGTATTCTTCTATCTCTAACCGTTGCGCTCGCTATGACGGCGCAGACCGCCTTTGCAGCGCCCGCCAAACCGCCGCACGCTCCAGCGGGGTTGCCGCGCCCTTCGACCGCTCCGTCCGCCGCGCCGGGCGCTCCGAGCGCTCCGAGCGCTCCACCGGCGGGCGCCGGGTTCTCGTTTTCCGACTGGCACGTGGCCACCGGCCAGCTCGACGCAAACTGGCAAACCGGAAACTTCACGACCCCGGGCCGCGTCGTGCTTACACGGCCGGGAAGCGATATCCAAGCCGATCACGCTACCGGTAACTTCAAGCAGCACCAGGCGACGCTCACGGGCCACATCGTGCTGCACGACAACAACGGTGTCCTGACGAATTTTGCGGGACAAAACGGATCGCACGCGCCGGCAACGCTCACGTGCGATAACCTCAACATCGACGGCACGACGAAAACGTACGTCGCAACGGGGAACGTGCACTTCACGCAAGGCGGAAGCACGGCGCGCGCCGACCGCGCCGTGATGGACGGCATGACACACGATATTCATCTGTACGGCCACGTGGAGCTCACGCAATGATCCGCACGGCACTCATCGCCGCCGCTCTGATTGCGGCAATTGCGCCAAAGCCGCATCTTGCGCCAAAACCAGCGCCGAGAAACACGGCGACCGCCAAGATCGGCCAATGGGATCTGCAAACGGACCAGCTCAGCGCAAATCTTTCGTCAGGTCAGTTCTCCGCGCCCGATCACGTCGTACTCAATCGAGCGGACGGATCCGTGATCACGGCGGATCGCGCAACCGGAAACTACAAGCAGCGGCAAGCAATGCTGTACGGACACGTCAGCGTGCACGACGCGAGCGGAACGTTCGGTTTGAAAAGCGCGCAAACCACGCAGTCGCGCGGTCCCGCCACGCTGACATCCGACGAATTGCGTCTGGACGACAGCTCGCATCTCTACGACGCGAACGGCAGCGTCCATTACGAACAGGCCGACACCAAAGCCGACGCGCAAACCGCGCATCTCAACGATGCGACGCACCAGCTCGATTTGACGGGCAAGGTTCACGTCGTGCAAGCGGATCGCACGCTGGATGCGGAGCACGCGACGTACAATACCGTTAGCGGCGACGGCACGGCGGAAAACAACGTCACGGTGATGTTCCAAGGCATTGTGCCGTCAATCGCGACCCCGAAACCCATACACATCAAGTCGCCGAAGATTCCATAGCGGGGGCTCGTCCTAGGCAAGACCGCCTCGTAACCCGAAGCGGCCTTTAACGTGAATCCCTCGCTCTTTTCTTCCGGAATGCCCTCGTCCGAGCCGCTGGCTGCTCGGATGCGGCCGCGTACGCTTGACGAGTTCGTCGGACAGCAGCACATCGTGGGCGCCGGTCACGCTCTGCGGCGCGCGATCGAAAGCGACAACGTGCCGTCGATGATTTTGTGGGGACCGCCCGGCACGGGCAAAACGACACTTGCGGAGATCATCGCACGCATGACGGGCGCCAACTTTACCGCGCTCTCCGCGGTGAGCGCCGGCGTTGCGGATTTGCGCAAGGTCGTCGCCGAAGCGCAGCACCGTCGCGCGCTCGGAAAACGCACCGTGCTCTTCATCGACGAAATTCACCGCTTCAACAAAGCGCAGCAAGACGCGGTGCTCCCGTATGTCGAGAACGGAACCGTAACGCTCATCGGTGCAACGACCGAGAATCCGTCGTTCGAAGTGATCTCCGCGTTACTATCGCGTTCGCGCGTTTTCACGTTGAAAGCGCTCAGCGATGAAGACGTCGGCACGATCATCGATCGCGCGCTCAGCGATAGCGAACGCGGGCTCGGTTCAATGGACGTCGTGCTCGAACCGGACGCGCGTTCTGCATTGATCACGCTCTCAAACGGCGACGCGCGCAGCGCGCTCGGAACACTGGAGTTTGCCGTCACCGCAGCGCCGCCAGAGGACAATGGCAAGCGCGTCATCACCGCGCATGTCATCGGCGATGCGATGCAACGTCGCGCGGTTTCCTATGACAAAGGCGGAGAGCAGCACTACGACGTTATTAGCGCGTTCATCAAAAGTATTCGCGGCAGCGATCCCGACGCGGCGGTGTACTGGCTCGCGCGCATGATCGACGGCGGTGAAGATCCGCTCTTCATCGCGCGGCGTCTGGTCATTCTTGCGTCCGAAGATGTTGGTCTTGCCGATTCGCGTGGAATCTCGGTAGCGATTGCCGCGCAGCAAGCCGTGCATTTCGTCGGCATGCCGGAAGGTTTTTATCCGCTCGCGCATGCGACGCTCTATCTTGCAACTGCGCCGAAGAGTAATAGTGTAGGCCGGGCGTACGGCGCGGCGTTGCGCGATGTCGAGGAAACGCGCAACGATCCGGTTCCACTGCATCTTCGCAACGCACCGACGGGTCTTATGAAAGAACTCGGATACGGTCGTAATTACGAATACGCGCACGAGAACAAGGGCTATAAGGGCCATCGCGGCGATCTACCGCCCGCGAAGCGGCTGCAGGCCTATCTTCCGGAGAATCTGCGCGACCGGCAGTATTACGAGCCGGGTTCGCAAGGTGAGGAGCAGCGATTGATTGAGTGGGCGCGTGAGCGCAATGAGCGAGAAGAATAAAAAAAGAGCGGTCCGGTTTCCCGGACCGCCTTCCCGTTGCTACTTCTCGGAGTGTGCAATGGAGCTTCGCACACGCATATGGTACGGGCTGTCTCTGAGAATGTGCTGTGACTGATAGACGTATTTATTTGGACAATGCAGCTACCACGCCGGTGCGCCGTGAAGTGCTCGAGGCGATGCTGCCCTACTTCACCGAGGGCGGCTACAACGCAAGTTCCCTTCACGCGGAAGGTCGCGCCGCACGCGCGGCTCTCGACGATGCGCGCGTGCGTGTCGCGCGATGTATTGGTGCGAAATCCAAGGAAATTGTGTTCACAGGCGGAGGCTCGGAAGCAGACAACCTCGCGCTTACGGGCGTTGCCCATGCGCTTCGGAACCGCGGACGGCATATCGTCTCCACCGCCGTCGAGCATCACGCGATTCTTCACGCGCTCGACGCGCTGCGCGATGAGGGATTCGAAGTCACGTTGCTTGCGGTCGACGAACAGGGGCGCGTCGACCCGGAGGCGTTCAGCGCGGCATTGCGCAGCGATACGATCCTGGCGTCGGTCATGTACGTGAACAACGAACTCGGGACGGCGCATCCCATCGCGGAGCTGGCCGAACGCGCTCACAAGAAAGGCGCCTTATTTCATACCGACGCGGTGCAAGCCGCGGCGTATCTGCCCCTGGATGTGCAGCGTTTGGGCGTCGATCTGCTCTCGCTGGCCGCACACAAGATCTATGGTCCCAAAGGCGTTGGCGTACTGTTCGTGCGTGAGAACACGCCCATCGTCCCGATCGTCCACGGCGGCAGCCAGGAGTTCTCCAAACGCGCGGGCACCGAAAACGTGGCCGGCATCGTGGGGCTGACCGTTGCGCTGGAACTCGCGCTCGATGAACGCACGGAGACTGGCGGTCGTGTGGGCACGCTGCGTGACCGGTTCGAAGACCAAGTCCGAAAGCATATTCCGGACGTCCGCGTGAACGGCGGTGAGGCGCTGCGGGCGCCGCACGTCTCCAACCTGAGTTTTTTGGGTGTCACCTCCGAGCAGCTGCTCATGCGTCTGGATCTCGACGGAATCGCCGTTTCCGCCGGAAGCGCATGCGCGTCGGGTGCCATCGAACCCAGCCACGTCATCGCGGCCCTGGAACTACCTGAAGAGTGGATGCTCGGCGTTATCCGATTCTCGTTCGGACGCACCACCACGCAGGCGGATGCCGACCGTGCAGTGGAGGTACTTGAGCGAGCGGTCGCGGACTTGCGTTCCATCTCCGAACTGCCCGTCTGAAGAACGCTGGGGAGCAGTGGGATGCTTTTGAGCAAAATGGGGAATAGTTGGTTCACGTCCGGGCATGGTTCCGGCGGAGGTTAGGATTGAGCACAGGCTTTGATTCGTCTGTCTTTCTCGATGTCGCGGGCGGCATCGCGGCGTTTCTCGTTGGTGCGGGCTTTTTCTGGGCGATGATGGCGCTCGCGCGCACCCTTCGGCGCTTGGAGAAGACGCTCGACACGGTCGATTCGCAAGTGGCCGCGCTGGGTAAGCCGGTGGGCGAGACATTGACGCACGTGGGCGGAATCGCGGATACGGCGGACCGCACCATCGCGCGTCTTTCTGCTGTCGTCAGTTCGCTCGAGCAAGTTGCGGGCACCGCTGCGAATACGGCCAAGCTCACCCAAGAGGCGCTCTCGCCGGCCATTGTCAACGTCGGCGCGACGATTGGCGGGATTAGCGCGGGGTTGCGCCGCTTGGTTCGTGGGAACAGCAAAGGAACGGGGGAGAACGCATGAGCGAGGGCAAGGGCGGAGGCGGATTCTTCGCCGGCTTTGTGACCGGTGCCATAGCCGGCGGTTTTGTTGCGTACCTGATTACGCAGGAAGAAGCGCGTGACGTCATCGTCGGCAAGGCTCGTGAAGCGAGCAATCTGGCGGCGGATGCAACCGGCGATCTGCGAGGCAAAGTGACCGACGTCGCGAGCTCGCTCCAAGCCAACGCCGCAGACCTCTACGCACGTGGAAAGAGCGTGGTCGAAAACGCTCGCAGCAACATTAGCGCCGCAGTCGACGAAGGTCAGTCTACTGCGGAAGAACTCCGCGACGATCTGTCGCGACAATCCCAAACGCAATCGCATCTATCGGACTCGTAGGAGCAAGTGTGGATATTAAAGTAAATGTTCGTGAGGCACAGGGCGACACGTACGTCGTCGATCTGAACGGCGAAATCGACGTGTATACCTCTCCGAAGGTAAAGGACGCCATCGGAGACCTCATCGACAAGGGCCATTACAATTTAGTCATCAATCTTGAGAAAGTCCGGTATATCGACTCCACCGGCCTCGGGGTTCTCATAGGCGGACTCAAGCGCGTACGCGAACACGGCGGGACAGTGAATTTGGTCTGCACGAATCCGCAAATCAAGAAAATATTCGACATCACCGGACTCGTGAAAATCTTCGGAATTTACGATGACGAAGAATCTGCGATGAAAGCCCTAGTGTGAATCAGCCCCTCGCTCATCCCAACCGGTCCATGGGAATCGTTGAGCTGCGCATTCCGAGCAAAGCCGAGTGGGTCGCCGTGGCCCGCTTGGCCGTCGCCGCGGTTGCAAATCGCTTGAACTTTTCCATCGAAGATATCGAGGACGTGAAACTGGCCGTTGCCGAGGCGTGTACCAACTGCATACAACATGCACACGGCAGCGATCAGATCGAAATCACGTGCGAAACGGAACCCGATGCACTCACGGTTCGCGTTCGCGATTACGGGCACGGTACGCGTCCTGAAACGATTCAATCTCGTCGTGTCGACGAGCCGCGCGTCGGCGGGCTCGGCGTTTTTCTGATTCGG
Organism: uncultured bacterium; assembly: GCA_964602255.1. Classification (GTDB taxonomy): domain Bacteria; phylum Vulcanimicrobiota; class Vulcanimicrobiia; order Vulcanimicrobiales; family Vulcanimicrobiaceae; genus CAZRQS01. The sequence goes on from CAZRQS010000018.1 coordinate 13,020, forward strand.
TCGCTCATGGATACCGTGGAATACGACGTGCATCCCGATCGCGGCACGAATCTCGTCATGACCAAAAAAGTATCGACCTAGTGCACCAACACGCGGACGACGAGCGTTGGGATAGGCAAAAAACCCGCGAAGCATTCGCGCGCTTTGCCGAAGCAAAAAAACGCACCAACGACCCGGACTACGAACGGCTTCGAAGCGAACTGGTGGTCGCCCACCTGAATTTGGTGCGTTACCTTGCGGTGAAGTTTGCCAATCGCGGCGAGTCGCTCGACGATCTCATTCAAGTCGGCACGGTCGGTTTGCTCAAAGCGATCGACAGGTTTGATTTGGATCGCGGCGTTGAGTTTACGACGTATGCGACGCCGACGATCGTCGGCGAAATCAAGCGCTACTTCCGCGACAAAGGGTGGGCCGTCAAGGTCCCGCGCCGCTTGCAAGAGCTCAATCTTGCCGTCAATCGCGCAATCGAGAAGCTCTCGGTAAAGATGGGCCGCAGTCCTACGGTTGGAGAGCTCGCGGAGCATCTGAACGCCTCGGAAGAAGACATCCTGGAAGCCCAGGAACTCGGGCAAGCGTATAACCTGCTCTCGCTCGACACCGAGCTTTCAGGCGAAGGCGACAAAAAGTCACAGACGCTTGCAGATTATATCGGAACTACCGACGCCGGCCTCGCGCTGCTCGAGGACAAAGCCAATCTCGAGCGCGCCTTTGAAGTTTTGACCGGCCGCGAGCGCGTGATTCTCTATCTGCGTTTCTACGAAAGCGTCTCGCAGACGGAGATCGCCAAGCGTCTTAACGTCTCGCAGATGCACGTTTCACGCTTGCAGCAAAAGGCGCTGGAAAAGCTGCGCCACGTCCTGCAAGAGTAGCAAGCGCTACCCTAGGGAACGGCTGCCCGCCGTCCAATATCCTCGCATTCCATTATGAGAAGCCAGGATCTTCGCTCGGCGTTCGTCGAGTTTTTTGCCTCGCGAGGGCATAAGCACGTGCCCTCGGCCAGTCTGATCCCCGACGCGATGTCGACGACGCTCTTCACCATCGCGGGCATGGAGCAGTTCGTGCCGGCGTTTTTGGGCGACGAGCCTGCTCCGGCGCCAAACGTCGTGACCGTGCAGCGCTGTCTGCGCGTCGCGGGCGCGAAGAGCGACATCGAAAACGTCGGACGGACCGGGCGTCACGGCACGTTCTTGGAAATGCTCGGCAATTTCAGCTTTGGCGGCTACTACAAGCGCGAGGCGATTCGCTACGCGTGGGATTTCGTTACGCAGGTGCTGCACCTGGAACCGTCGCGTTTGGCGGTGACCGTGCACATCTCCGACGATGAAGCCGAACAGATTTGGCGCAACGATATCGGCCTGCGTCCCCAGCAGATCACGCGCTTCGACGAAGACAACTTCTGGACGATGGGACCGACGGGACCATGCGGCCCTTCGAGCGAGATTTTTTACGACACGGGTGCGGAGAACGCGCTGGATGGGAGCGATAACGGCCCGAACAAAGGCAACCGTTTCGTCGAGATCTGGAACGTCGTCTTCCAGCAGTACAATCGCGGCGCCGACGGCAAACTCGAAGAACTGCCGCGCAAGCAGATCGACACCGGTGCGGGCATGGAGCGCATGCTGGCGGTCGTCAACGGTAAAGTCTCGATGTACGAAACGGATCTCTTCACCGATCTCATCGATGCGCAGCCGCCTGCCGGCCAAACTTCGCTCTCGGCCAAAGAGCAGCTCGAACGGCGCAACATCATTGCGGATCATGCGCGTGCGGTGACGTTCCTGATTAACGACGGCGTCTATCCGAGCAACACGGATCGCGGTTATGTGCTGCGCTTCCTGATCCGCCGCGCAATTCGCAACGGACGTTTGCTGGGGTATCCGAACGGTTTTCTCACGCATCTGGTTCCTGCGGTCGTCAAGTCGCTCGAGCCGGGCTATCCTGAACTGCGCGCAAATATTTCCCGCATTCAGAGCGCGCTGCGCACCGAGGAACAAACCTTCGATCGTACGCTCGAACGCGGCATGAACATGCTGGACGAGCTGCTCGCGAAGCTCCCCAAGGGTGGAACGCTTTCGGGTGAAGACGTCTTCGTGCTGCACGACACGTACGGTTTTCCGGTGGAGTTGACGCGCGAGATTGCGGCCGAGCGCGGTATTTCGATCGATCACGTCGGATTCGAAGCCGCGATGAACGAGCAGCGCGATCGCGCGCGGCGTGACGCTGCCGCAAAGCGCGCTGTCGTTACGCTTGCGGAGCTACCCGCAACGAAGAGCGAGTTTTTGGGATACGAAGGACTCGAAGCCGACGGCACGATCGTAGCGATTCTGAAAAATAACGAACTCGCAGAAGACGTGCGCGAGGGCGAAGAAGCGCAGATCATTTTGGACCGCACCTCGTTTTACGCCGAGAAAGGCGGACAGATCGGGGATCGCGGAGTGCTCACCTTGGGCGAAGCGCTCCTTGAAGTCAACGATACGCAGATGCAGGGCGAGGCGATAGTTCATTACGGCAAGCTCGTGCGCGGCTCGATGCGCGTGGGCGATCTGCTTCACACGCAGGTCTATCCCGAGTGGCGCCGTGAGATTCGCCGCCACCACACATCGGCGCATCTGTTGCAGCGAGCGCTCAAGGACGTGCTGGGCGATGAAGTGTCGCAGGCTGGCTCGTGGGTCGGCATCGATCGTATGCGCTTTGATTTCCGTTCGCCGGGCGGTGCGCTCACGACACAGCAGAAGCGCGAGATCGTGCGCCGCGTAAACGAAATGATTCGCGATGACACGCCGCTCGAAACGCGCGTGCTGCCGATCGAAGACGCCAAGGCCAGCGGCGCCGTCATGATGTTCGGCGAGAAGTACGGCGATCGCGTGCGTGTCGTCAAGGCCGGGCCGTCTGTCGAGTTTTGCGGCGGAACGCACGCGCATTCGACCGGCGAGCTCGGCATGTTCGTCATCTTGACCGAGTTTTCGATCGGATCCGGCATCCGGCGTATCGAGTCATGCGTCTCGCGCGCTGCGGAAGAGTTTACGCAACGCCAGCAAGAACTTGTCGGCGAGTTGGCGTCGTCGCTAGCGACCACGCCCGAAGAGCTCGGCGATCGCATTTCGAAGTTGCAACGCGACGTCAAAGATCTGCAAAACGTGCTCGGCGAGCTGAAAGCACGCCTTGCTGCGTCGGATGCGCAGACGTATGTGCAGTCTGCCGAACGCGCTGGCGATCGCACGTTCGTCGGCGCGGTGGTCCGCGAGGCAAATGCGGAGGCACTGCGTCATCTGAGCAGCGCGATCCGGCAAAAGCTGCGCAGCGGCGTGATCGCACTCGCGGGCGTGGACGACGGTACGGTGAATTTGCTGGTGAGCGCGAGCGATGACATGGTCAAAGCCGGCGTGCATGCCGGGAACTTGGTGAAACTCGCTGCACCGCTCGTCGACGGACGAGGCGGTGGACAACCCGCGCAAGCGCAGGGCGGCGGTAAAAAACCGCAAGGCGCCGAGGATGCCGTGCGCGCGATACGCGAGGCGGTTCTACAGCCGTGATTCGTGCGCTGGCGGCGTTGCTCGCTTTTGCTGTGCTCATCGGCGCGGCGCCGCTCGATTCGCAGGTCGTGCTCGGTCGGTACACATCGCGGCTGCTGCACGAAGAAGGCCCGAAAGTTCTGGTGTTTATGTATGCGGTCTCGCAAGCCGGGCCGCGCAACATCGAGCAAACGCACCGCATCTACCGCAACGGCGATCTCGTGCGCGACGAAACGCTGATGGTGGACGGCGTAAGGCAAAAGTCGATTCGCATTGCGCGCTACCGCAACCGGTACACGCTGGACAATTTTGCGCCGCGCTTAACGCAGTATGCATTTTTGTTCGAGCGCTCGATGCGCTCCGGTAACTCCATCGAGTACGTGTACCGTGCCGTGCCGCTCGGTACGATCGGCAGCTTCGTCGTGGACGGAATGACGATCGACGGACGCACGTTTCTGCCCGCGCTCATTCGTTTTCACGCGGCCGGCGTCGCGGCAAAGGGCAGCGGCTCAATCACTTTTTCGAAAGCCGGAAAATATTGGGTTCCCACCTCGGCAAGCGTCGAGGCGAACATCAACGGAAAACCCGCCCGCGAACGCATCACGTTTAGCGGATATCAGTTCCCAACGAGTCTTCCGAAATCGACGTTCCAAGCACCAAAACCGCTTCCGACGCCGGCTCTTCCCGCGTTGTAAGCCGCCGGCGATTCTTGCAGCGCCTAGCCGGCTGGCTGGCGTGGGCGTTTCCGTTCGCCGTGTACGTCGCTTCGCTAAACGGCGTCGTCGGATATTGGGATACGGGAGAAGCGCAGGTCGTTCCATGGATCTTCGGGATCATGCATCCAACCGGTTTTCCGGCATACACGCTGCTTGGCGGTGTGTTTGCGCACGTCTTCGTCTTCGGTTCGGTGGCATGGCGCATGGCGTTGTTCAGCGCGCTTGCAATGAGCGGCACAGCGTGGCTGGTTTCGCGCATCGTTCTCCAGCTGGAATGCCGCCCGTGGATCGCTGCCGGGGGCGCCTGGCTTTTCGCGTTGGGAGAAATCGCCTGGACGCGCGGGACGCGCGCGGAAGTTCACTCGCTTGCGACATTCTTTGCGATCGCGACGCTGTACGCGTCGATTCGCTGGTACAGAACCGGCGATACGCGCGTTTTCGTTGCCGGAGCGCTTGCGTGGGGTCTTGGAATTGCAACACATCCAATCGACGCGCTGCTTTTTCCCGCGCTGGCGGTGCTGCTCGCTGCGCGTTTACGAACCGTCATGCTGCGCGCCTTTGCAGTTGCCCTCATCGCGTTCTTTTTCGGTATCGCGTGGTACGCATATTTGCCGGCGCGTAGCGCTGCGGTTACGGCTGCGCGATTGGATCCGACACGTTCGCTCGGCGTCCCGCCGGGGCGTCCGTTCTGGGACAACGATCATCCCGCGTCATGGCAAGGCTTCGTCAAAGAAGTCAGCGGCGTAGAGTTTTCCGCCGGCGGCGTGTTCGCCGACATGCTTTCTCCGCAAACGTACGTGCGCCGGTTTCCCCCGTATTGGCTTTTGTTGATTTTCGAGCTCACGCCCGTTGGCGCGCTGCTGAGTTTGGGCGGTCTTTACGCGCTTGCAAAACGCGACGTGTTAGTGGCCATCGCGCTACTTTTCGCGTGGCTCTTCCCAACCGCTTTTGCGTTTGCATACGCCATCGAAGCGGATAAGCAGCGCTATTATCTCATAGGCTTCGCGGTGTTGAGCGCGCTTGCCGCATACGGAGCGTCGGCGATCGTGCGCGCTCTGCCGGCGTTGCACAAGGGGATTCTTGCGATGATGCTTGCCTTGACCGCCGGCCTGCTCGTTGTGAACCACACGACGTTCGAGCAGCGTTCCTCGCGCGGTGCGCAGGCGGTAATCGCGACGGCCATCAAGAAAACGCCGCGCAATGCGGTGCTCATCTCTCCATGGCTCTATGCGACGCCTCTCGCGTACGCCGCGTACGTCGAACACCGGCTCGGCGATCGAATCGTGGAGACGTCATGGCTAGTGGACGACGCGTATCGAGTGCCGGCGTGGATGCTGAGGCGTCCCGTGTACGTGGTGGGGATCGTGATCGGGAGCGTTCCGGGGATGGATCTGGTGAGAATTCCGGGATCGCCCGATCTGTACCACGTAGTGCCGTCGCGGCTTGCGTTGCCTTTGCGATTACCCTCCTCGCATCACACTTCAGATCGACGCCGTACAATAACTTCGTCCTGCTTGCCGATGCGTTCTTGCACGGCCACACATGGATCGCATGGCCGGGCCCGTACATTGACGCCCTAGCGTACAACGGACAGCACTACGTCATTGAAGGGCCGCTACCGGCGGCTCTGCTGATTCCGTGGGTTGCGATCGCGGGAACCGCGGCGAATCAAACGTTTCTCGCAGCGATTCTTGCCGGCGTCGCAATAGGCGCAACATGGGCACTCGGCGAGCGTATCGGCGTCGCAACGTCGACGAACGTGTGGCTTTGTACATTCTTGCTCGCCGGTACGGATCTGCTGTGGTGTGCAATGCTCGGCGACGTGTGGTTTATCGCCCACGTGAGTGCGGTGTGCTTTACGATGCTCGCGCTCGCCGAACTCTTTGGTAAACGCCGTGCGTGGTTGATTGCGCTCTGGGCGGTGTGCGCGGCTCAGTCGCGTTTCACGCTCGCGCTTGCCATTGCGGTCTATGCGGTGATGCTTGCGCGCGATCGCGATCGGAGCGCCTCCGCATGGGTGGGTTTTGGCGGCGTGCTCGCGTTTGCCGCCGCGCTTTGGGTGCTCTACAACAACGCGCGCTGGGGCACGCTCGCCGACATCGGCTACACCACCTGGTATCACCAAGATCAGGCGGGCATGCCGTCCGGATCGCCGTTCCGCTTGCAATACTTGGGATACGAATTGTGGTCGTTCTTCGCGCAGTTGCCGGATTTTGCGGGCACGTATCCGTGGATTCGCCCGTCGTATTCCGGTGTCGCGTTGACGTTTACGAGCCCCGCGCTGGTGTATGCGTTTTGGGCGCGCCGTCCGGTCGCTACGGTCGCCGCCATGTGGGCTGCCGCGCTGCTGACCGCGATCCCGAATTTCTTATATTACGTGAACGGTTTCGCGCAGTACGGCATGCGCCACGCGCTCGATTTTATTCCGTTTCTGTACGTGCTGATGCTGCTCGCGGCTCGCGACCGCTTGCCGGTTTGGACCAAGGCGCTTATCGTCTATTCGTGCGCCGCCGGCTTGTACGGCGTGTGGTACTGGAATAGCTTCCTTCGCCCGGGCAATTAGCTCGCGAGCGTTTCGTACGCACCGCGTAAATCCGCGGCGTTGAGTGCGGGCGCCGCACACGTTTGGCCTTTGCACACGTACGCCGCCGGATGTAATTCGCGATCGTAACCGCGCTGCGAGAGCACTGCAGCATCGTGCGTATCGATGCTGCGTACGGTCACGAGCGCGTCGGGAAGGTTGTGTGCAGCCTCGCGCAGCTCCGACGTTTCATCCGTTGAGCCCACCAGAACGACGGACGCAGGCTGCGCCAAGTACCGGCGCACCGCGCGTGCGTACGGCGCTGCGAACATCCCGGCGCGATCGTAGGTTTGCGCGTAGAGGAGCAGTGCGCGCTGTGCAACCTCGCGGTAGCGCGGTTCGTCTTCCAGCAGCGCTAGACGCAAAAATGATTCGGCCAGTACCGCGTTATCCGCGAGTGGCCTATCGCGAAGCGTCAGGTTTCCAATGCTTTCTTCCATCGCCGCATGATCGTAGTAGCCGCCTTCGTCCGCGCTGAAGAAACGTTCTACGGCCGCAGCGAGTTCGCGCGCTCGATCCAAGAATCGCTGATGTCCGCCGTACTCGTGCGCGTCCAGCAGCGCGCGCAAGTACGCCGCTTGGTCCGTGAGCAGTCCGCGAACTTGCGGCCGCGCACCCGGGGTCAGCTCGATAAAATGATAGAGCAGACCGTCGTCGTCGCGCATGCGATCGTGAAGCGAATCCAGCGTTCCCTCGCCCTGGGCCGCCAGACGGTCGTCGTCGAGCGCGTACGCTGCTGTCAAGAACGCGCCGGCCATGGCCGCCGTCCAATTCGAATACGAGGTCCGATCGACGTAGGGCGCCTTGCGTTTGCGCCGCTCATCCAGCGGCAGCGAATAGTACTCCTCATCCGCATCCTGGCTTCCCGCGAAAAATTGCGTATGCGGATCGAGCAGCACCGTGCGCAGGTATCCAATTGCGGAAATTAACGTCGTCCGGAATTGATCGTTGCGCGTCGTACGCACAAGCACTGCCAATACTCGCAGCAGCCCGGCATGATCTTCGGTCATCTTCTCAAAGTGCGGAATCGACCAATCGCGCGTGGTTGAATACCGGAAAAAACCGCCCTCGACGTGATCGTACATACCGCCGTCCGACATACCGAGAAACGTGCGCGCGAGCATATCGTACAGATGCTGGTCGCCGCCGGCACGATACTCTTGGAGCAAAAACTCGAGCACATCGACCATGGGGAACTTTGGTGCGGTTCCAAACCCGCCGTACTCGGGATCGTAGTTGTCCTCGACCTCGCGCAAGACGCGTTCAATGATGCCTTCGTTCAGCGCGCCGGCATCGGCGAGCCGGTATTCGCGAGCGCGCTCGCGCATCTGCGCGGCACGCGCTTCAATCTGCGCGCGATTCGTCTTGTAAAAATCGGAAATCTGCTCCAGCGCGCCACGCATTTGCTCCGGCGGCAAGTACGTCGCTCCGGCGAGCAGCGCGCCGTCGGGCGTCAAGAACGCGGTGGTCGGCCATCCTCCCTGATTGTAGCGCGCGTTGACGTCGGGGCGCCGGTCGTTATCGACGCGCACCGGCACGTAGTTCTGATTGATGTAGCCAATGATGGAATCGTCGGAATACGACGTCTCGTCCATCACATGACACCAGTGGCACCAAACCGCGGAGATGGAGAGCAAGATCGGTTTATCTTCGATCTTGGCTTGCGCGAACGCACCTTCGCCCCATTCGCGCCATTGTATGTCGCCTGCGCGGTTAGGCCGAGGCGAAAAATGAAACTCGGATTTGTGCTGCTGGTGGGCGGTCATAACGGAGTCCTTTGCCGGAACTAGACCTTTGCCCTCACTCTTCGTCGCTATATCCGCGCAGGAACGATGAAAAGTAAAAAATGACGACCAACGCGCACGCAGCAAGCAACGGCACTGCCGGTATCGAGCGGACATACAGCGCGGCCAGAAAAACACCCGCAAAAAGCAAGCTGACGGCAGCATAGCGCCGGTGCCCGGCTGCGGTCATTCCGTACACGCCTGCCGAGTAAAAATCATTCGTGCCGCGCATGCTACGCCACCACGCGAAAGCCCCCGTAAAAAGGGAGATTGTCAACCCTAAGACGGCCCACATTCTTTGGGGTTTCGTTCACTGATGTGTGGGTGCTTGCCCGGCCTGGGTATAACGGCGGCACGCAACTGAAAGGAGCAAGAACCTGTATGGCTGACGGTCCGGTTGTAGTGCACAGCGATGGTGAAGGTAGCGGCGCGGCGGCGCTCGGTATCGTTATCGTCGTTCTCATTGCAATACTCATCGCAGTATTCGTTTGGCATCCGTGGTCGACTACGGGTACTAGCACTACTGGTACGACGACAACCAACTCCAGTTCGACGACCTCGCACGATAGTGGCGGTGGAGGGCACTAATGTCCGGAATCTTATGGACGATCATCGTGATCCTGTTCATATTCTGGCTGCTGGGCTTCGCGGTCTGGCACCTGGGCTCGATCATTCATCTGGTGATTGTGATCGCTCTGGTTCTCCTCATCATCAACTTGCTAACTGGCCGAGGGGCTCGAATATAAGCAGCGGCGCGGTATACTGAAGCGCAGAATGCCGCCTCGAAAAACAACAGGGGCGAGCCGGGAAACACGTGAAGCCGGCTCGCTCCAACGCTATCATCAAAAACGCGACTTCAAAGAAACGCCTGAGCCTCGCGGTGCTCGCGCGAAGGGCTCCGCGAAGAAGCTGCGCTTTGTCATTCAGAAGCACCACGCGACCCGTCTGCACTACGACTTCCGCCTAGAGGCGGACGGCGTTCTCGCATCCTGGGCGATTCCCAAAGGCCCCGCGCTCGACCCCAAAGAGCGGCGGTTGGCGATGCACGTCGAGGACCACCCCATGGACTACCGCACGTTCGAGGGGATTATCCCCAAAGGCAATTACGGTGCGGGTGAAGTCATCGTGTGGGACGAGGGTACCTACGAACTCGCCGAAGGCAACGATCCGGCCGAAGAGATTGCCAAAGGCAAGATCAAATTCATCTTGCACGGCAAGAAGATGAAAGGCGAATTCACGCTCGTGCGAATCAAGGGCCGAACGAGCGAGAGCGGCGACCCATGGCTGCTCATCAAAGACAAAGACGAATACGTCGACCCGAAATACGACATCGAGAAAGACGACAAGTCGGCAAAGACGGGTCGTACGCTCAAATCGTACGAGGAAGATCCCAATGCGCCGCATTGGATCTCGAGCAAAAAAAAAGCTCCTAGCCGAGCGCAGCGAGCCCTGAACTTCGCGCAGCGCCGCGCAAAGCGGGATCCCGTGCCCCGGATTAAAACGCCGATGCTCGCGACGCTCGTCGACGAGCCGTTCAACAGTGACGAGTGGCTGTTCGAAATCAAATGGGACGGCTACCGAGCCATCTGCACCGTGTATGAAGACGGGCGCATGGAATTGGTATCGCGCAACGGCCTGGACTTTTTGACGAAGTTTCCCGACATGGAAGCGCTGCGCAGCGCTTGGACGACGCTGCCCATTGTCGTCGACGGCGAGATCGTCAGTCTTGATGAAAAAGGGCGTTCGTCGTTTCAACGTCTGCAAGAATCAATGACGAGCCAGCGCAGCGGCGGCCGCGCAAAAAAAGGCGGAGCGCTCACCTTCGCTGCATTCGACATTCTGTATGCAGATGGGCGCGATCTGCGTAAAACGCCGCTCGAAGAACGCAAAGAAATATTGCAGCACTCTATCGCGGATCCGGACTTGGTGCTGTACTCCAAGCACGTCGTCGGCAAAGGGTGCGCGCTGTTCGAACAGGCAAAGCGCAATCACCTCGAAGGCATTATCGGAAAACGCCGCGACTCGATCTATCAAGAGAAACGAACCCGCGACTGGGTGAAGATCAAAGCGCAGCTGGAGCAAGAGTGCGTGATCGGCGGCTATACGGAACCGCGCGGAAGCCGCACCGGGTTTGGCTCGCTGTTACTCGGTTTGTACGACCGCGGTAAACTGTACTACGTGGGTCATGCCGGAACCGGCTTCAACACGAAGACGCTGGCGGAACTGACCAGGGAACTGAAAAAAATCGAACGCAAAACTTCGCCGTTCTCCAACCCGGTTGAAGCGAATACGAAGCCGCATTTCGTCGAGCCCAAACTCGTCGCGGAGATCCGTTTTACCGAATGGACGCGCGACGGGTACATGCGCCAGCCGGCGTTTTTGGGTTTGCGCCTCGATAAAGATCCGAAGAGCTGCGTGCGGGAGCGTCCGATCGATACCGACGAGGTCGCGTAATGGCCGCGGCCAAACATGAAATAACGATTGACGGACGCAAACTCACGCTCTCCAATCTCGACAAAGTGCTCTGGCCGCGAGACGGCTACACCAAAGGCGATCTCATAAACTATTATCGCAGCGTGGCCGAATGGCTCGTACCGCACTTGGAAAATCGTCCGCTCACGCTGCAGCGCTGGCCCGACGGCATCGACCATCAATCGTTCTTCGAAAAACAAGCACCGAAGTTCAAGCCCGATTGGATACCCACCGT
>CAZRQS010000019.1:0-24122 GCA_964602255.1 uncultured bacterium
TGCTGAGCTTGTCGAAGCATGACTCAGCTCGCGCGCTTAGCGTGATCGCGGTGTCGCCCTTCGACAAGCTGAGGGTGACAATGGAGTTAAGGCACGTCGCACTGAGGGTGGCCGCAGTTACAGGTCTCCATCTCGATGCCGTTCTCGTCGGCATCCTTGCACGTCTTACTGCAGTACTCTTCCGTTTCGATTTCCGCTGTCAACATGCAGTTACACAGATCGTGCGCGCATTCAATCGTCTCATGCATGGCAGCTTGTTTACCCCGCTAGGGAACGTTCAAGACTTCACCGCCGGTGATCTGGGAGGCCTGACTGGGCGCTGCAGGCACCGCGGGCGGCAGCGGCTGTGACCACGTCTGGTCAAACGACGTTGTGATGTCGTACAGCTTGTTGAACGTCGTGTCGGTGATGCCGAACGTGCCCGCGGCCGAGATAACCTGCCCGCTGGGCGATCCGGCCGGCGACGCGATGAACCAATTGATGAACCACGTGTTCGCTATGCCGTTGGGCGGACCAGGCGAGGCGCTCGGGGATGGAGATGGAGTCGGCGAGGTAAATGCCGTGACGAAGATGGTCCGGTTCAGCGTCACGCAAAACTGGTTGGCGCTTCCACAGTTCGGGATAACGAACAGATCCTGTGGGTTGATGACGTTGACCCGGACGGGGGTCTTTATCGTGCCGCCGTTGGTGCTTTGCGTGCTAACGAACTGCCACAGGCTCGCCTGCACAGCACTACTGGTGTTCGCCTGGTAAATGACCAGTTCGTACGAAAAATTGAGCCAGTTTTGTGTCTGATTGCCGTTGATGGCATAGGGCTCCGTGCCCGCCCCGCTCGTGTTGAAGGCAAGGACATAGTAGTTATTGACGAAATCGGCGGGGCCTTGGGTCGAAAATTTGATCTGCATTTGCCCCGGGGAAAGACCGGCCGTTGAGGTCGTGCGACTTGGTGTTACTTGACGTCCGCAAGAAGCTAACGTGAGCGCAACAGCACAGACGACGAAAATCGATTTACGCAGCATCAGTACCTCCGTGCGCGCGCCGGAGCTGGTTGTTTCCATGCTCGGCGCAATTGCACTCGCATTTGCATTTCCCAAAGCCTCGCAGGCATGGCTTGCACCGCTCGGGGCGGCGGGCCTGTTCTGGGCATGGGAACGTCTCTCCTGGAAACGCGCTTTCTTTGCGGGATGGTTCGCGGGGACGATATTTTTCGCGATCAGCTTTTCTTGGTTTACGTATACCGTGGGCGGATACGTGGGCTCGCTTGCATTTGCGGTCGTGCTGATTCCGGCGGCGTTCGACGCGTTGACCTTTGGAGCGGCAGCCCTATGCGCCAAAGCCGCGTTTCGCTACGCGCCTGCATGGGCGGCGCCGCTCGCCGGTGCCGCGGCGTTTACCGTATTCGAATGGCTGCGATCGATCGGCGTCATCGGCATTCCGTTCGCGCAAATCGGGTACACGCAGGCCGGAACGCCGCTCGGACTTTTTGCGGCGTACATTGGGTGTTTCGGCGTGACATTCGTCGTAATGCTGCTCGGCGCATATATTGCGCAAGCGGTCGCGGTTCGACGCGCGGGCGCATTAGCAACCGTGGTGTTCACTGTTGCCGCAGCGTGGGCTCTGTGTTTTGCACTGTGGCCTGCGCGTCACACGCCGGCGCCGTTTATGCGTGTTGCAGCGGTGCAAGGCAACATTGCACAGTCGATCAAATGGGATCCGCAAACGCTGCCGCACAGCGTGCAGCGCTACAAGGCTTTAACAAAACAACTCGCACCGCTCCATCCGGCACTTGTCGTTTGGCCGGAGACGGTTATCACCGCCGATCTCGACGATGCACCGTCATACTGGGACTGGGCCTCGGGTACACCGGCGCAGCGCGCGAAGCTGAAGACACTGCTTGCAACCGACAACAGCTTACGTATGCAATTCGGACGCTTGGCGCAGGAGCTGCACACCACGCTGCTTGTTGGAGCTTTGGATCATCATTCCGGTCCTGAGGGGCTCAAAGAATACAACGCGCTCTATACGTACGGTCCCCAAGGATATCTCATCAACATCTACGACAAGCGCCAACTCGTGCCGTTCGCCGAATCGCTTCCCGCGCCCGCACTGTTTTCGTGGCTGCCGTACGCGAGTCTCATCGGACGATTTGGACACGGCACCGTCGACGCGGTCGTTCCGGTAAACGGCATGCGCTTTGCGCCGCTGATCTGCTGGGAATCCGCATTCGCCGATCTCGTCCACGCGCAACTTCGAAACGGCGCGCAATTTCTCGTCGTGCCGACCGACGACGCGTGGTTCGGTCCGAGCTCAGGTACATACCAACACGCACAAATCGCGCAGATGCGCGCGATCGAGTCGGGCGAATGGGTGATCCAAGCCGCATCGACCGGTATTAGCGGAATTATCTCGCCTGATGGCACGTGGACGGAACACACGAGCTTGGATCGTGAAGCGGTCGCGCTGGGAACGATCGGATTGCCGCCGGGATCGCTGTTTGCGCGGCTCGGTCCAAATCCCGTGATGTTCGCACTCATCGCGGTATATTTGGTAATTCTCGGAAGCAGCTTCGCATTCGAGCGGCGTCGCATGGCAATAAAGAACCAATGAGAACCAAACGGATCCGTTGGGGAACCGTCGCCATCCTCATCGCTGTTGCGCTGGTTGTGTGGTTTGCCGTCGGCATTATTTTAGCCGGACGCGAAGCCGCCCCGCCGCCGCCGGGAACGCAGCCGGTAACGCTGCATGGGGGGCGCGTGACCGGCAATCGCATCAGCACGCGGTCGTGGACATTTGATTATCAGCGCGCGCAGATGTCGCCTGACGGCACGCTCGCAACCGTAGACGGCGTTAAGCATGGCGTGCTGTTCAAAAAGGGCAAGCCGTATTTGAGCATCGCCGCGCAGCACGTCTCCGTCAACACGCAAACATTCGACTTCACGGCGACGGGCGAGGTGCACATCGAACAGCTCAACGCGAAAGATCGCGTTAACCGTTCATTCGACACGGATCTCGTTCAGTGGACGAATGCGTCAAAGATGCTCTCGTTACCGCACGTATCGCTCGTCCGAAGCGGCGGCGATGTGTTGAAGATAGCGTCGATCTCGGTGAATTTCAACACCAACGACGTGCATTTCGGAAAGATCGAGGGCGCGGTACAAGCGCCGGAACCGTGATGCACCGCCCGCGCGCCCCCGTCGGCGATAAAGCGGGCAGCCTCATCGTTACGACCGCAGCGGAGCGGTGATCTGGCTTTAGGACTCCTCGCCCTTCTCGGCTTCAGCGGAGCCGAGTTGTTTTTTTGCTTCAGCAATCAGCTTTTTGACTTTCTGACCGCCTTTGTGGCCGATCTCCTCGTAAAAATCGGCGCCGTATTTTTCTTTGACGACTTTGCCGCCTTTTTGGCCGATGGACTCATAGAATTCCACGCCGTGACGTTGGCGGGTCGCCTGCCCGCCCTTCCGGCCGATTTCTTCATAGAAACCCGAACCGTAGCGATCTCGAACGGTGTTACCGCCCTTTTTGCCAGCCTCGCGCACGGACATTTCGCCACCCGGCTGCTTATCGTCAGGCTCGCCTTTGGTGGGTTTTGCCATTGGGGTACCCCGGTGAAAAAAGAGTTAGGGGATTAGGAAGTCTTACGTTTTAGTTTCTGACCGCCTTTTTGGCCGATGACCTCGTAGAATGAGGGCCCGTACTTTTCTTTGGTCGCCTCCCCACCTTTGCGGCCAATGGCCTCATAGAACTCGGTACCATATTTCGCTTTGACCCGCTCGCCGCCGCGCTTGCCTGCTTCACGAACGGTCATGCCCCCTCCGGGGCCCTGCGATTGTTCTTGCATTGCCATACCTGGTTTCAACACCTCGAAGTGAGAATGGTCAGTGGACTAAATACCCACTCGACCGCCTGTTAAACGAAGCAGCAGACAGGACTATCGCTCGGTGATATCGACGGTTCTTGAAAACTCCAGCATTATCGACGGCACTGGCCGCACAGCTTACACCACCGATCTTGGAATCGTCGGCGATCGCATCGCAGTAATCGGCGACCTACGCGGGCGCGATGCGGTAGTACGCATCGACTGTTCCGGCAAAACGCTCGCGCCGGGATTCATAGATGTTCATTCCCACTCTGACGAGCTTTGGCTCGCTTTGCCGCGTTGTGACGGAAAAATTATCCAAGGCGTTACAACGGAGATCGGCGGAAACTGCGGGACGTCGGTCGCGCCGCTTCAGGGGCCGGGGCTCGAACGCGTGCTGCGCAGCGCAAAACACGTCGGCCTCGAGGTCCAATGGCGCAGCCTGGATGAGTTTTTTTCGCTCGTCGAACACAATGGCGTCGCGCTCAATGTGGCGACGCTCGTAGGGCTCGGCACGACGCGACAAGTGATTGCCGGCGATTCAGAGCGCCGGCTGGACACTGAAGAGATCGCGGCACAAGCGCGTGTCGTTCGCGAAGGATGCGAACAAGGTGCGCTCGGCGTTTCCAGCGGGCTCATTTATCCGCCATCGATGTATGCCGGCATGAACGAACTGGTCGCCATGGCGATCGCGGCCCGCGATGCCGGTGCACCGCGCTACGCATCGCACGTGCGCGACGAAGGCGACGGCCTCGTTGCCGCGATAGAGGAAGCGCTTGAAGTCGGCATGCGTGCCGAAGTGCTCGTTCAGTGTTCGCATCACAAAGCTGCCGGCAAAAACAATTGGGGCAAAGTGCATCAAACGCTTGCGCTTATCGACAGCGCGCGCATGCGCGGACACGATGCGTATTGCGACGTCTATCCGTACGTTGCGAGCTGGACCGAACTTGCGAGCATACTTCCACCCGATGCGCGCTTCGGCGGCGTACAGGCAACGTTGGAACGCCTCGCCGATCCCGAGAGCGCAACCGCAATCGCGCTGTATTTGCAGATGAAACACGGCGATTCTTGGCACGACATGCTCATCACCGAAGTGGAATCCGAACGTAACCGCGAGCTCGCCGGCATGCGCATGGACGACATCGCGCGCATGTGGTGGCTTCCGCCCGCGCGAGCCGCCATTCGATTACTTCTTGAAGAACGATTGGAAGTCGGAGCAATGTTCTTCAAAATGACCGAAGATGACGTTGCAGCGGTGCTCTCCGCCGATTTTTGTTGCGTGGGCAGCGACGCGTCGATTCGTGCACTCAGCGGTCCCACCGCGCGCGGCGTACCACATCCGCGTACGTTCGGAACGTTTCCGCGGATCGTTGGGCGCTTCGTGCGCCAACGCAAAACGCTCGACCTGGTCGACGCCGTACGCCGCATGACGGGATTGCCCGCGCGCATCTTCGATTTGCGCGAGCGCGGCACGGTCGAGATCGGGAACTTTGCCGACCTGGTCGTCTTCGATAGCCGCACGTTCGCCGACACCGCAACATACGAGCGGCCGTACAGTTTTCCGGTAGGCATCGATCACGTCTTCGTGAATGGCCGCGCGGCGTTACTGAACGGCGAGTTTACGAACGAGCGGCCTGGACGCGTTCTGCGCGGCGGCGGCTGATTCGCCGGGCGAACGAGCGTGTTTAACGCGGGTTTCGGGTTGGAATACTGAACATGTCAGGTAAAGCTAGAGGAGTTAGTCCATTGGCGTAGCTTGAATAGGGCCGGATATATTCCGGCCCTAACTTTTTATGCGCGCGCCGCGATCTGGTCGTAGATCGCACGCACCTGATCTTTGAGATGCATCAGATCGCCGTCGTTTTCGATGACGTACGTCGCGCGCGCTCGCGCATCTTGTGGCTCGATTTGCGAGGCCATCCGCGCGCGGACTTGTTCTTCATTCAAACGATCGCGCCGGCAAATACGCAAGAGCCGCTGCGCTTCTGAAGCGATGACCACGATACTCGCATCAACGCGCGAGTCGTATCCGGTTTCGAACAGTAACGGCACGACGTGAACGAGCAATTGTCCGGGCTGCGCGTAGCGTTCGTTTTCTTCGGCCAGCCGGCGCACGTGCGGGTGCACGATGGCGTTCAAACGTTCCCGGGCGCTTGCATCTTTGAAGACGATCTCCGCCAGCCCCGCCCGGTCCAAGCAACCGTCGCGAACCACCGACGGCCACGCGCGGCCGATCTCGCGCAACCCGTCGCTTCCCGGCGCGACGGCTTCCCGCGCGAGCTTGTCGGTGTCGATGATGTACGCACCCAGCGCTTCGAGAATGCGAGCAACCTCGCTTTTGCCGGAGCCAATTCCGCCTGTAAGGCCAATCCTCATTGCATTAATACTAATACAGAAGAAAAAGAAGAGAGCCATGGTTTCGACACCACAGCTCTCTTTACTCTAACCGAAAAGGCGGTTACTCGGCGGGAGCCTCGACTGCGTCGGCGACTGGACCCAGACCGACTTCCTCGTCGATCGCGTACTTCTCGATCTCTTCCGGAGGAATATCCGCGACGTGCTGGATCGACGCCGTGATGCGTCGCGTTGCGTGATTGATGGTCAGCAGCGTCACTTCGACTTCCTGCCCGGGGCTGAACTGCGCAGACGGATCGAACTCGCCCTTGGGCACCATCGCCAGTACACCCGGAACGATCTCGACGAGGAGATAGTTCGGCGTGACCTTGACGATCTGCGCCATGAGCTTGTTCGTTTCGTACAGTTTGTCTGCGTGCTCGTCCCACGGATCGGGAAGCGTGTGTTTGAGCGAGAGGCTAACCTTCTTCGCTTCAGGATCGAACTTCATGATCTCCACGTTGACCACGTCGCCGATCTTCACGACCTCTGAGGGATGTTTGATGCGCGCGTAGCTGAGCTCGCTGTTGTGGATCAGGCCGTCGATGCCGCCGAGATCCACGAACGCACCGAACTCCGCAAGACGGACGACCACGCCTTCGCGGATCTGTCCGACTTCAAGCGTGCCGAGCAGTTCTTGCTTCTTCGCGTTGAGTTCTTCTTCGAGAACCAAACGCTGCGAGAGCACGACGCGATGCCGCTTGTGATCGAGATCGATGACCTTGAGCCGGAGTTTCTTGCCGACGAGTTCGTCGAGATTTCCGACCGGTTGACGACGGATTTGGGATGCCGGTACGAAGCCGCGCATTCCGAGATCGACGAGTACGCCGCCTTTGACCACTTGCGTCACCGTGGCTTCGATCACTTCGTCGCGATCGTGTGCTTCGATGACTTTCTCCCACGTCTTGAGCGCGCGAGCGCGGCGCTCGGACAGGAAAAGTGTGCCATCCTGATCGTCAATGCGATGGATCATGACTTCCAGCGTATCGTTGACCTTCAGTTCTTTGGGTTCGATGGCGAGCGAGAGTTCGCGGAACGGCAAAACGCCCTCGGATTTACCGCCGATGTCGACCAGCAGTTCATCCTGGTATTTCGCAACGATGATGCCGTTGAGAACTTGTCCTTCGTCGAGGACTTTGAGCGATTCTTCGTAGAGGCGCTGCTCGAGCGCGAGTTGATCCTCTTCTTCGTGTTGCGCCGGAGCGATATGAGTCGTAGAGATGTTAGAGTTCCTAACCTTTCAAAATTATTTTACTTTACTGCAGTAAGGTATTTTTTATTTTTGACACGTGCGGCACCACCAGGTTCCGCGTTGTGCGATGACCGTGCGGACGATTTCGCCTTTGCACCGGGAGCACCGCGCTCCCGTTCTTCCATAAACTGAAAGCACGTTTTGAAATCCGCCCTTCAGCCCCTCGGCATCGACGTAATCGTCGACGCTGCTCCCGCGCATATCGACTGCGCGTTCCAAAACGTTGACGAGTGCTTGATGCAATCGGCGAATCGCCGGTTTCGTCAGCGACCCGGCGGATTTGCCGGGACGAATCCCGGCTTCCCACAGCGCTTCACAAGCATAGATGTTTCCGACACCCGCAATACGCTGCTGATCAAGGAGAAACGCCTTAATCGGCGTTGTCCGCCCCGACAGCATAGCGATAAAGCGCTCTGGAGTAAAGTCCCTAGAAAGGGGCTCTAGTCCGAGCTTACCATCCCAGGCCTCGCCCGGCTCGACCAGCCGCATCCGGCCGAATTGGCGTACGTCGGCAAAAACCAGGCGCGTTTTGTCGCTGAATTCCAGCGTGACGTATGCGTACGGATACGCACCCTCGTCCTGTCGCTGGACTACGAGGCGGCCGGTCATTCGCAGGCTGACGACCAGCGAGCGGCCCGATTTCAGGCCGAGAACAGCGTATTTTCCGCGCCGTTCGACGCTGCTTACGCGTTCGCGGCGCACGGCCTCTTCGAATTTCAGGCCGGGCGGCGCAACGGCCATCTTCATTAAAGACACGGTTGCGTGAGAGATGGTTTTACCGACGATAGCCGCGCGCAAACCGCGCACGATCGTCTCGACTTCGGGAAGCTCGGGCATGCTTGCTAGTGTAGGGGGAGACCCCGAACGCGCGCGCCGGGCCGAAGGCCGTCTTTGGCGGCCTCACCCGCCGGCAACTCGATGACGAATTTGGCGGCACCCTGTTCGATTGGAATTTGAGCGTCCGTCAGCGAGCGCGAAATGACCGGAACTTTTGGATAGATGACGCGCACGACTCCGTCGTTCGACACGAACACCATGTCGAGCGGAATGAGCGTGTCTTTCATCCAGAACGCGACGTTTTCGTCGCGATCGAAGACGAACAGCATTCCCGTGTGCTGCGCGAGTTTCGTAACGCCCATCAACCCACGTTCGCGTTGCGCAGGGGTTGCCGCAACTTGTACGCGCAGCGCAGCTTCCGGCGCATTCAGCGTCACCAGCGGCAGAGATTGCGGCGTCGGGACAGGCGCGGCGGTAGTGAGCGCCGCTACCAGTGCGGCAGCGCTATTAAAACTCATGTGTCTCCTCGACGTCGTACCAGTTTTGTCCGACCTTTACGGTAACGGCGAGCGGAACGCTGAGTTGCACGACGTTTTCCATTTCGCTGCGCACGAGATTCGCCGTTTCGTGCAGCTGCGAACGAGGCACTTCGAAGATCAGTTCGTCGTGAATTTGCAGCAGCATGCGCGCATCAAAGCCTTCACGCCCCAAGCCCGCGTCAATGCGAACCATCGCGAGCTTCATGATGTCTGCAGCGCTGCCTTGCAGCGGTGCATTCGTCGCCTCGCGTTCCGCGGCGGATCGCAACATGTAGTTACTCGATCGCAGCGCGGGCATGTACCGGCGCCGGCCGAGCAGCGTGGTGACGTAGCCGCTCTCGCGGCCTTGTTCGATGACGCCCTCGATATATGCGCGCACGCTGGGAAAGCGCGCGAAATACGCTTGGGTCATCGCTTTGGCTTCTGCGCGCGATATCTCCAACCGCTGCGCGAGTCCAAAATCGGACATACCGTAGAGCAAACCGAAGTTGACGGACTTTGCCATGCGGCGCTGATTGCCGTCCACGATCGCATCCGTACCCAAACTGAAGATTTGCCGCGCGGTGAAGTCGTGAATGTCCTGGCCTTCTTCGAACGCGCGCCGCATCGCCTCATCGCCGGAGAGATGCGCCATGAGACGCAACTCGATCTGACTATAATCGGCGGCAAGCAAAACGTAGCCATCTTTGGGTGCAACAAATGCCCGGCGAATCCGCCGGCCCAATTCGCCGCGAACGGGAATGTTCTGCAGGTTCGGATTGGTTGAGCTCAGCCGTCCGGTCGCTGTTGCCGTTTGGTTGAAAATCGTGCGCAGACGGCCGTCGCGCTTGTCGGTGAGCGAAGGAATGACGTCGATATACGTGTTCTTGAGTTTGGTGACTTCGCGGTATTCCAAAACTCTGGCGCAAATCGGATACTCGCGCGAGAGGCCTTGCAGTACTTCAACGCCCGTCGCCCACCCGGTCTTGGTTTTCTTGCCGCCTGGAATGCACAGTTTAGCGAAGAGGATGTTGCCCAGCTGCATAGGTGAGCCGATGTTGAACTGCTCGCCGGCAAAGTCGTAGATCTGTTGTTGCAGGCGCTCAACCGTGGTGTCGATTTCTTTGGCAAGCACGTGCAACTCTTTCGGATCGATCAGTACGCCGGTCCATTCCAATTTCGCCAGAATCGGCGCAAGCGGCACCTCGACGTCTTCGTACAGCGCGAGTTGATCGCGGCGTTGCAGCTCGTCACGCTCCTGAATCGCGAGCTGCAGCACTGCGTCGGCGTGCGCAGCGACGTCTCCGCCGACGGAGAGCGAGAGCACTTCCTGCGCCGCTTCTTCGATCTCCGCGAACGTGCGGGACGGATTGAGCAAGTGTGCGCCGATCATCGTGTCGTCGGCGAAGGGACGCGGCGCGAACCCACGATCGTGCAAGAGGTGGAGCGTGTCCTTCACGTTGTGCGCCGCAAGATGCGCGCGCCCCAGCCATACTTTTCCGAATGCGGATTTGACCGGATCGTGCGCGAGCGCACCCGCGGAAAAACCAAGGCCGGTCCCAATCTCCGCACTCATGCCGATCTCGCCGTCGGGCTTGATGGCAAACGCAATCTGTTCAGCGTTCATGAACTGCTCGATCTCGCGCGCAAGGTCTTTGAACTCCGGCGGGTCCGTGGCGGCGACGTACGAACGGTAGCGGCCCTTGATGCGCTCCTGCGTTTCGATCAGCGGCATCTCGACGGGCACGTCGAGCTTGTTGAGCAGCGTCTTGAATTCGAGATCGCTATACAAACGATAGAGTTCATCGTTGCCGGGCGGCGTGAAGCGCGCGTCTTCCCAGTCCAACGTGATATCCAAATTCTTGCGCGCAACGGAAACGTCGCGGCACACCTGCGCCTGTTTTCCGTATTCTTCAACGAGCTTCTGTAATTTCGGCGAACCGGCAAGCGTCGGATTTTCAACGAGCGCGTCGAGCGAGCCGGCAGCTTTGACCAGTTTGATGGCTGTTTTCTCTCCGACGCCGGGAATGCCGGGAAGATTGTCGGACGGATCGCCTTTCAGGCCGCGGTAATCCGGAAGTTGTGTAGGCTCGAGACCATCATATCGTTCATGAACCGCCGGAAGATCGTACCGCCCGAGTTCCGTGATGCCGCGGCGCGTCATCAGGATCGTCGTCTTCTGATCGACCAGCTGGAAAAGATCCGTATCGCCGGTGACGACGACCGTTTCTTGTCCCGCATCCTCGGCTTGACGCGCGAGCGTGGCGATGATGTCGTCCGCCTCCTCGCCTTCGATCTCCATAATCGGAATGCGGTTGACGTCAAGCACGCGGCGCACGAGCGCAAACTGTGGGCGCAAATCGTCCGGCATCTGATCGCGCTGGGCTTTGTAATGCTGGTAAAGCGCTACGCGATGTGCCGGCAGCCCTTTGTCAAACGCCGCGATGATGTGCGTCGGCTTTTCGTCGGCGATGATCTTGTTGAGCATCTGCGTGAAACCATACGCCGCATTGATTGGCATGCCGCGCGTCGTGGTAAGCGGCGGCAACGCGAAGAATGCGCGATACACGAGCCCATAAGTATCGAGCAGCATCAGCTTGGCATGCTTGCCGTTCATTTGAAAAGGCGCTCCGGCCTAGCCTCCACGCCCCCGAGCGAACAGGATGTGAGCCTGCCGTTCCGCACAGGATGTGCGGTAGGAACGGCCATCGAAGATGGGGCCCCCACGACCTCATGGCGCCTAAATGCAATAGCTAACATGATCGCTCCCCGAGGGCGCCGCAACAGTTTCTCACTGTACGATGAGATCGCTCGAAGCTGCGGTCACGCGACCGTCGTCGTTGACTTTCAACAAGGTCAGTACGTATTTGCCGGGCGCCTGCGGGACCGGAACTTGCACCGAATCGCCCGCGTGGCGGTCGACCTTCCAATACAGACTAGCGGTATCGGCTTCGGTCATCGTGAGGTCCGCCGGCGGCGCAGTGCGCCGGGCAAAAGATTGAATGACGGCATGATCGCCGGTAGAGTCTACCCACGGATGCCACGAAGCGCCGTCGACGGCCGTGTCTTGCGTTGCCGTCGTACCGATGGCCAGCAACTCGGGCGCACTCGCGAAAAGCGCCGAGCCGGTCGGCGCGCTTTTCGTCAAACGGACGATCACCGTGCCGGTGCCCGCGCGCACGTCGCCGATCCTCGCCGTTGCAGTCTCACCGGGAACGTACGCTGAACGATCGAGCAGCAGCGGCGCAGAAAGCGGACGGCCGGGTGCGTCGACCACGAGCGGAATGCTATCCCACTGAAGCGCGCCGTCGCGTACGAACGCCGCACCGATAGCGAGAACGCCGGGTGCATCGCCGATGCGCAGTGTTGCTTGTGCGCGTCCATCGCGCACCGGTACGACGTGTACTTGGGTTCCGGTCGCGCTCTCGAGCGTGACGATCGCACTGCCTTGCGCGCCCGAAAGGACCGCGTCGACGCGCGCCTGTTCGCCGGCCGCATAACGCTTGCGGTCGAGCGATATACCAACGGTGTGTGAAGCCTGCGCGCTTTGCGTCTGCAACGTTTGCGGTTCGACTTGCAACTGCGCCGCGTCCATCGCATTTTCTGCGCCGCCCGCAATTGCAACGATCAAATTCGAGCCTGCCTGCGGCGACGTGAATGCGCCATGCGCATGGCCACGGTCATCCAGCGTGAGCCGCTGCTCTTGCACCGACGAGCCGTGGAGCAACTGCACGCGCAGCGGCAGGCGTTCGACGGGCTTTCCGCTTGCGACGTCGTTTGCGTACACGTCGAACGATGCCGGCATTCCGCTGCCGACATCGGTGCGGTCGAGCTGTACGCGTAGCGCAATTCGCGATGTCGGTACGACAATGCGTGTATCGGCCGTAGCGCCGCCTGACGAAATGCGCACGCCATACGTCGATGCTAAACCGTCGGATGGACGTGGGATTTGAACCAGTGCTCGTCCGTCAGAACCTGTTGTTACCGTTGCGGAATACCACTGCGCAACGCCCCACGGGGACTCGGACGAATCCCAGAGATACACGTGCGGCGATCGGATAACTCTTGCTGTGAGCTGCACGCCCCCGACCGGTGCGCCCTCGCGCGACGCCCGCACGACGAGCGGAATATCTGCGCTCGCATCGCACGTGCCTTCGCATTGCGGTGAAGCCGCGAGCGAAAGGCCGCCGGCGTTGGCGTCGACGTGCACGGCGGTTGCCGCAGTGGCACCGTTCGCGCTCGCGATTACCGTGTAATCACCGGCGCGGCTGGATTCGGGAATATGCAGCGCCGTATCAAATGCACCGGCTGCATCCAAGCGCACCGACGTCTGCGTGACGACGCCCGACGGGGAGCGCAGCAGTATCGAAACATTGCCGCTACTTGCACGCAGGCGCGCACCGCTGCGCGAACGCGCGAATCCGATAACGGAAAGCAGATCGCCGGCGTGCACGACCGCCGACGCAGTCTTCACGACGACAATGGTCGGCGGCAGCGGTGCCTGCGGCAAAAACGAAACGAACGCGATGCTGTTTGCCCATTGCGCCATCGCGAAGACCGCACGCGGATAGCCGCGCCACGAAACCAGACCACTGCCGTCGGTGTAGCGATCCACGAAACGGCCGCCCGAAATGAATGAGACGCGCATGCGCGCGAGCGGATTGCCTGATGCTAAATCCGTGCCGTACAGTGTGACGCCGCCAGGCGTTTCTTTCGTGAGCAAACCCACGCGCGTGCGATTGATCCAGACTTGCTCGCCGACGCTGCCGCGCCGCGCTTCAACGACGAAAAATCCTTCGCGCGATCCCAGCGGTACGTTCACGTCGTTACTTTGAAAACGGTAACCGCCGGGCGGCGCGTATTGCCAACGCGCGATAGGACGCAGGCGCTGCGTTGCGACGGCTCGCGGCCGCGTGGTAGAGCCCGCAACGAGCACGTCGGCCGGGTCGACTTGGTAGACGGCAAAGTCCACCGGAGCGCTGGTGTAGGTGTCCAAACGCACGGTCGTCGGCTTCCACGGCACATTCGAATCGCGCGCGTACAGCGAGAAATACGCGTCGAGACGGTGGTAGTCCAGGAGCGGGCGAGCGGCGCGGGCCGGCAGCGCTGCGGCAACAAGCGCAAGCGCGAGCCCGAATAACAGCAATCGGGAACGGCGGAGCATCGGTAGGTGCGGCTTCGACGGCGTACAACGCCCGCCTTTACGGCAGGGCACAGCGGCTGCGCGGGCGTAACGGAAGCGCGTGGAGGAGCAAAGCAACCAAGGTAGCTCCATCGAGACGCAGTGCCGCTACTGCGGGAACGAGCAGCATCCGCGACACTCGCCGGTTGAACGCGCCGCGCATTATCAAGTCGTCGTGGCATGCGCCCAGTGCGGGAACGATTTCGCCGCGATATCTCGTAACTAGGAGACGATGAACGCCTCTTCTCGCCGTGCCGGCATCGCCGCCGCAATACTTTCTCTTGCGCCGATCGCCGCCTTCGCTGCGCAAGTCAAACCGATGCCGATGCCAAGTCCGAACTTACCGCACAAGGTGCTGCACGTGCAGCTGCTGGTTGAGGTCAACAAACGCGGACAGGTCGTTCGCGTGGAACACGGCACGCTTTCGGGCGATCGATCCTTCGATACGATGACGCTGGGAAACGCAATGCAAATGTGGATCCGCCATCCCGATGGTAGTGCGCAGACCGGCTTGTATCGCGTGACGTACGACTACAATCCGCGCACGCACGACGTCGCGCGTGTACCGTCGTTGATTCGTCCCGGCGGAAATTGGGCCAACAAGCCCGGCGCAGCATCGCTCATCATTCAAGACGCGCGCCGGCAAGTGCAGCAAGCCGAAGCGCGCCTTCGCGCAGAACAGCAGAAGCGCGAGCAGCAGAATGCAAAGAACCTCCCGGACATCAATGCGGCGGTAAAGCGTTCGCTGGCCTCGCCCAGCCCAACGTCGCATCCCTAACGCAATGGCACGCAAGCGCGCGCGCAAGCCCGCGCCGCCGCGCATTTCGTACTTCAACGATCCGGGTGCGAACGTCGAACGTTCGTGCCGTTCCAAAGACGCATACGAATCGCAAGCACATGCGCGGGCCGTCGCGCTGATGAACGGCATGCAGGATACGCTGACCGCGTACGAGTGCAGGCATTGCGGCGCATGGCACCTAACGCGCCGCAAAGAAAAACCATGCGATACGTAAGTTTTTATAACCAAGACCGCGTTCATCCGGGCATTCTGGACGGCGAGACCGTGCGCGCCATCGCGTGCGATTCACTGCTGGAATACATCTCGCTCGATCCAAACGAACGCGAGCAATGCCACACCGACCTTACCTTTGCGCTCGGTGAGGTGCGTTTGGCGGCGCCGGTGCGTCCCTGCAAAAACGTATTTTGCGTCGGACGCAATTACTTGGAACACGCCAAAGAGGGCGCGCGTGCAGCGGGCCGCGAGCTCAAACTTCCGGACGTTCCTACGTTCTTCTCGAAAGCACCGACCGCAATTGCAGATCCTGACGCAGACCTGCATTTTCAGTCACGCATTTCAAACGAATACGATTGGGAAGGCGAACTCGCCGTAGTGATCGGCAGCCGCACCAAAGACGCGACCGAAGAGAACGCGATGGACGCGGTCTTCGGCTATACGTGTTTGAACGACATCACCGCGCGCGATCTGCAACGCGCGCACATGCAGTGGTTAAAGGGAAAGAGCCTCGATCAGAGTTGCCCGATCGGGCCCTGGATCGTCGGTACCGACGAAATCCCCGATCCCCACAAGATGCAGATCACCACGCGCGTCAATGGCGTGAAGAAGCAAGAATCCAACACCGGACAGATGATCTTCCGCATTCCGCGACTCATCGCCGAATTGAGCAAAGGCATGACCCTGGAACCGGGTGACGTGATTGCGACCGGCACCCCCGACGGTGTGGGGTTTGCGCGTACGCCTCCCGAGTTTTTCCGGCACGGAGACGTCGTCGAAGTTGCGATTCAAAAGATCGGTACGTTACGCAATGCGATTTTCATTAGTTGAGCGACAAACATCGCAGGTTTCGACGAATCGGCGCGTGAACTGCCGACGCTATGAACGTCGCGGTACCACGTGAAGTCGGACGAAACGAAGCGCGTGTAGCGCTCGTCCCCGAGACGGTGGCCAGACTCGTTAAGGCGGGTGTCACCGTGAAAGTCGCGCGCGGCGCGGGTGAACGTGCCGCATTCCCCGATGAACAATTTGTGCAGGCCGGAGCATCGATCGCCGATGACCCGGCCGCGTTGCTTTCAGACGCCGATCTCGTCGTTACCGTCGGACGCCCCGACGAAGCGGCGTTGCACGCGATGCCCAAGCGCGCGGTGCTCCTGGGTTTGCTCGGGCCGCTCGGCGATCCGGACTACGTAAAACATCTCGCTGAATTCGGCATTACCGCCCTCTCGATGGATGCAATTCCGCGTATCACGCGCGCGCAAGGCATGGACGCGCTCAGCTCGCAAAGCAATATCGGCGGATACAAAGCCGTCTTGATTGCGGCAGCTGCGCTGCCGAAGTTCTTTCCAATGCTCACGACCGCCGCAGGAACGATCGCACCCGCAAAAGTGCTGATCCTCGGCGCGGGCGTTGCCGGATTGCAGGCAATTGCGACAGCGCGCCGCTTGGGTGCAGTCGTCAGCGCGTACGATACGCGCGCGGTAGTCAAAGAACAAGTGCAAAGCTTAGGCGCGACGTTTCTGGAGATCGATCTCGGCGTCGACGCACAAACGGCAGGCGGCTACGCGAAAGAACTCACGCCGGAGCAAATCGAAACGCAGCGCCGGTTCATGGTCGATGCGATCGGCAAATCCGACGTCGTCATCACGACGGCCCTCGTGCCCGGCCGGCCGGCGCCGCTGCTTATAACAAAGGAAGCGGTCGCAGCAATGCATCCCGGTGCCGTTATCGTGGATTTGGCCGCGGAAGCGGGTGGAAACTGCGAACTCACGCGGCGCGATGAAACGGTGACCTCTCCGAACGGCGTGCAGATCATCGGTCAAACGAATCTGCCCTCGACAATGCCGTACGATGCATCGAAGCTCTATTCACGTAACGTTTACGCGCTGCTTTCTGTTCTGCTCAAAGACGGCGCGCTCAATCTCGACATGAACGACGAGATTACGCGCGGCACGACGATCGTTCACGACGGAACGATCGTGCATCAGCCTACGCTTGACGCACTTGGCACAGGAGCTGCTTCGTGACAAATCTTGCCTTCATTCACGATATCTTCGGTCTGCTGCTGGTCTTTGCACTCTCCGTCTTCGTCGGATTCGAAGTCATCTCGAAAGTCCCGACGACGTTGCATACGCCGCTGATGTCTGCGACCAACGCCATCCACGGCGTGGTGCTCGTCGGCGCAATCTTCGTGGTCGCAGGTGTGTTCGGCTCGCACGTGAACGGGCCGCTGCTTACAACGCTCGCCATCGCGGCGGTGACGCTCGGGACGATCAACGTCGTCGGCGGATTCGCCGTGACCGAACGCATGCTGGAGATGTTCAAGAAGAAAGAGCCGGTCAAGAAGTGACAGCGGTTTCATCGTACGTCGAAGCGCGGGAGATTTTTTTCTACACCGCGACGCTTATTGCGGTCATTCTCTTCATAGTCGGTCTCATACGGCTGAGCTCGCCGGCCACCGCGCGCGTCGGCAACCGGTACGCGGCTGCCGGCATGTTGCTCGCGATCGTCGCCTCAATATGGGAGATCGACGGTGTAGGATGGTGGGCCATCCTTGTGGGCGTCGTCATTGGCGGCGTCATCGGTTTGGTTTCGGCGCTCAAAGTCAAAATGACCGCGATGCCGCAGATGGTCGCCCTCTTCAATGGTGCGGGCGGCGGCGCGGCGGCGCTCATCTCGACTTCCGAGTTTTTCGTCAAGCCGGAATTCAATCTGCTCATCGTCGTTTCACTGGTCATCAGCGCCATCATCGGCGCGATTAGTTTCTCCGGCTCCATCATTGCGTTTTTGAAACTGCAGGAGTGGATGACCGGACGGCCCGTTACGTACAAAGGACAGCAAGCCGTCAACGCGGTGTTGATGCTCGCAATCTGCGCGCTGGCACTAGTGATCATGGCGCTCGTCGCCAACGTTCCTTGGTACTGGTACGTCGGTATGCTCGCAGGTGCGCTGATCTTTGGCGTATTCTTTGTGCTGCCGATTGGCGGCGCCGATATGCCGGTCGTCATTTCGCTCCTCAACTCGTTCACCGGCGTTGCGGTGGCGGTCACCGGTTTCGAATTGAATTACCAGCTGCTCATTGTTGCCGGTACGCTCGTCGGCGCATCCGGTACGCTGCTGACGATTCTCATGGGCAAAGCGATGAATCGACCGCTCTCCAACGTGCTGTTCGGCGCGTTCGGCGCAACGGGCGGCATGGAAGTGGCTGCTGCCGGTGGCGGCGCTCCGCAGAATATTCGCGCGACGACGGTCGACGACGTCGCCGTCATGCTCGCGTACGCGCATCAAGTGATCGTCGTTCCGGGATACGGTATGGCGGTCGCGCAGGCGCAGCACAGCGTTCGAGAACTTGCGGATCAACTCGAGAAAAAAGGCGTTACGGTCAAATACGCAATTCATCCCGTGGCGGGACGCATGCCGGGACACATGAACGTGCTTCTTGCCGAAGCCAACGTTCCGTACAACCAGCTATACGACATGGACGATATCAACGGCGATTTTCCGCACACCGACGTCGCGCTCGTCATCGGCGCCAACGACGTCACCAATCCGGCTGCGCGCAACGTGCCTTCATCGCCGATTTACGGAATGCCGATTCTCGACGTCGACAAAGCTGCGAACGTCGTCGTTCTCAAACGTTCGATGCGCTCCGGTTTTGCGGGTATTGAAAACCCGCTCTACGAAGAACCCAAGACCTCGATGCTGTTCGGCGATGCAAAAGCGAGCGTCGATGGGTTGGTCGCTGCGGTGAAAGCGCTCTAGATCTTGAGCGTCGCGACCTCGTATGCGGCCGGTCAGGCGACGCGAAAGCGTGTGCCTCGGGCGAGCCACGCGCAAGTCGAACTTGCAAAACGTCGCGATCCGGTTGCAACCATTCACGGCGAAAACGCCGCGCGTATCCAGTGGCTCATTCCGCTGCGCAACGAGCGGATGGCGCGCTCGCCGTTTGCGTTTTATCGCGGGACAGCAGCGATAATGGCGGCCGACCTTGCTGTAACACCGGCGACCGGATCCATCGTTCAAGCATGTGGAGACTGCCATTTAGCGAACTTCGGTCTGTTTGCAACGCCGGAACGCAACGTCATCTTCGACTTGAACGACTTCGACGAAACGCTGCCCGCGCCGTGGGAGTGGGACGTCAAACGTTTGGCGACGAGCGCAGTGCTTGCCGCACTTGACGTCGGCGCATCGGAAAGGATCGCGCGCGGCATAGCCGTGGACACGGTGCAATCCTACCGCCTGAATATGCGTCGCATCAGCACGATCTCACCGCTGCAAATCTGGTTTACGCGCGTCGACGCACAAGTGTTTCTTTCCGTCCTGGATCCCGCTCAGGCGCGATCGATCGAACGCAAGCAGCGCGACGCCGTATCGCGCGGAGAGCACGTACCGCCCGCATTCGTTTCCAACCGGAGCGGGAAGCTTGCGTTCGTGGAAGATCCGCCCGTGCTGCATCACTTGCCGCACAACGATCCGCTGCGCATTCGTGCGCGCGAGGCGCTCAAGAAATATAGCTCGACACTGCGCGACGACGTGCGCGTCCTCTTCAGCCGGTACCGTTTGCGCGACGCCGCAATTCGCGTGGTCGGCGTCGGCAGCGTGGGTACGCATTGCGCGATCGTGCTCTTTCAAGCCGGTCCGGACGATGCACTGATCCTGCAGCTGAAAGAAGCCGACGCATCGGTGCTCGAGCCATACTGCGGCGCCAGCAAGTACGCCAACCACGGGCAGCGCGTCGCTGCAGGACAACGGCTCATGCAAGCCGCCAGCGATCTCTTTCTCGGCTGGCTCGAAATCGAAAGCGGCCAAAACTACTATGTACGCCGCTACCGGGACCGTAAGGCCGGCGCCAATCTCGAGCGCCTCGGATTGCGCGAGCTCGCACAATACTCATCGCTTTGCGGTGCAACACTCGCAATCGCACACGCGCGCTCGGGCGATCCCGCGTTCATCGCCGGGTATTTGGGCCAAGGCGACAACTTCGATCAAGCCATAGGCGATTACGCCGCCGGTTACGCCGCCCAAGCCAAACGCGATTATGACGCTTTCATGCAATCGCTTCGGCCCATAGCCTCGTGACGATAGGGCAGCGCATCGTCATGGCGCTCACGATGATGTTCGTGAAGCACTCATGGAATTTGAAAGTGTTTAAGACATTTCTGAGATCGCTGGGCGCGCTGGGCGCCGCCCTTGCCCTTATGTCGTGCAGCGGTGTTCGAGGCGCCGCGCCTCAGCATGTGTTGCGGATTGCAGAATTCGCGAATCCGAATTCGCTCAATCCGCTCCTTGCGCACGATCAAGAAACGATAGGATACGACCTGCTAATCGTTCAGACGCTCGTCGGTCTGGACGAGCGCAACCGTTTGGTTCCGATTCTGCTCACGCGCATACCGTCACGTGCGAACGGCGACATTTCACCGGCCGGAACCCGCATTACGTATCACCTTCGACACGGCGTGCGGTTCGCCGACGGCGCCGAACTGACGTCGCGCGACGTCGACTTCACGTATCGGGCAATTCTGGATTCGCGCAACAGCGTGCTTTCGCAGGATGCGTATCGCCGTATCGCGTGGCTGCGCACGCCGGACCGCTACACCGTCGTAGTTGGTCTGAAACATCCATGGAACGCAGCGGTAAGCGAACTCTTCGCACAGTCGGACTTCGCCTTCGGCATTCTTCCGGCACACGCGTTCACGAGTACACGACTGGATCACGCTGCTTGGGAGGACCACGCTTTCGGTACGGGTCCGTTCCAAGTGCGGCAGTGGCGCCGAGGCGACCGGCTCATCCTGGTCCCCAATCCATACTATTCGCCGAAGCCCAAACTTGCGCGCCTCGAGCTGCGCATAATTCCGGACGGCAATTCCGCCTTCGTCGCGTTGCGCACAGGCGAGGTCGACGTTGCACAACTCACGACGTCGCAGATGCGCGACGCTGCTCGTGGACTGCGCGGACTCGACATCGTACGCACGCCTTCCAACGGCACGATATGGATTACCCTGCAAACGGCGCGTCCGCCGGCAAACGATGAGCGCGTGCGTCAGGCACTCGCGTATGCGATCGACATGCACTCGATTCGGAAAACGTTTGCAAATCAATATCCCCAGGCAGCTTCGTTTTTGCCGCCGGTGATGAATGCGTGGTATGACCCGGGTGTCCGGCCGTATCCGCACGACTTGCAGCGTGCACGAGCGTTGCTTGCCGGAAAACCGGTCGATGCGGTGATGGTGATCGCCGCCGAGAATCCCATGTGGTCGCGCATTGCCACTGCGGTTCAGCAAGATCTCGCGCAAGCCGGCGTTCATGTCACCATCAAAAAATATCCGACCGCGCTCTTTAATGCGCCCGACGGACCAATCCGAAACGCGCGCTTCACGCTGACCATAGACGGATGGCTCGGTGGCGCGGATCCCGAGCAGTCCGTGGTGTTCACGTGTCCCCAAGCAAACGTCAACGGCAATAATATTTCCCGTTACTGCGATCCAAAGTTGGACGCGTTGCTGCAAGACCAGGCCGTCACCGGGAGCGAAACGCGCCGCCGCCTCGATTTCGAGCAGATGCAGCGCCTCGTTCACAGCGCACTACCGGTAATCCCGATCTACTACATGAGCTACTTCGACGGCGTGCAGTCGCGGGTGCACGGATTCGCTCGAAATATGCTCGAGTATCCGGTCGCGCCGGAACGCTGGGATGCGCTTTAGCCGCTTACTCCGCCGCGACGACCGCGAGCCGCGATCCAAGCCGTTCGGCGTCGAGCGGCGGAGCGAAATAAAACCCTTGAAACTCATCGCATCCGAGCGCGCGCAGCGAGCGAAGCTGCTTGTGCGTTTCCACGCCCTCGGCCACAACGCGCATATGTAACGATTTTCCAAGTGCGGCTACCGCGGAGGAGATCGCCTCATCGAACGCGTCGACGCCTATTTCCCCCACGAACATGCGGTCGATTTTCAGGGCGGTAATCGGAAAGTGTTTGAGGTAACTCAGCGAGTTGTACCCGGTCCCGAAGTCATCGATCGCAATGCCGGCGCCAAGCTCGCGTACCTTGGTGAGTACCGTACTCGCCGATTCCAAGTCGCGAACGAGCGTAGTCTCCGTGAGTTCGAGGTCGACGTTTTCTGCCGGCAGATTCGCGGCACGCAGTGTAGACGAAAGCATGTGCGGGAAGTTGTTGCGCAGCAGCTGACGCGCGGAAACGTTGACGCACAAGCGCAGCGGCACGCCGAAGCGCTCGCGCCATTGCGCTACCTGCGTCGCCGATTCACGAATGACCCACTCGCCGATGACTTTCACATACTCGCTATCCTCTATTGCATCCAAGAATGCGACCGGCAAAAGTAGTCCACGCGCCGGATGCTGCCAGCGGATCAGCGCTTCCACGCCGACAATGCGCAACGTTTTAGCGTTCACCACCGGCTGGTAATGCAGCCGGAATTCGCCTTCGCGCAAGGCGCGCGGCAAGTCCACTTCGAGCTGCACGCGCCGCACGGTGGACGCGAGCGATGTCCCACGATAACGGCGCACGGTGTTGCGGCCGCGCTGCTTGGCATCGTACATCGCCGAGTCGGCATCTTTGAGCAGCTCGTCCTCGTTAAGCGCGTCGTCAGGATACGCTGCGTACCCGATGCTTGCGGTAATCGAGTGATCGCCGTCGCGCAGCCGGAAGGGGGCTTTGAAGGCTGAGCGCACCTTAGCGATCGCCGTATCGAGATATTCTTCACTTTTGACTTCGGTCAGCACGATAACGAATTCGTCGCCGCCGGTGCGCGCCACCGTATCCGTGGAACGCGTGCAATGACGCAACCGCTGCGCCACCTCCGCCAAGAGTACGTCGCCCTCGGCGTGTCCGAGCGAATCGTTGATGCGCTTGAACGCGTCGAGATCGATGAACAGCACCCACAGCTTGTTTTGCTCGCGCCGGGCTGCAGCGATTGCATGTGAGAGCCGGTCGCGCAGGAGCGAGCGGTTCGGCAATCCGGTGAGTGGGTCGTGATACGCCAATAGTTCGACGGTGCGCTGTGCTTCCACACGCGCGGTAATGTCGAGAATCGTGCCGATGCAACGCACCGGTTTTCCGTCTTGCGCGCATTCGACGTGTCCGCGCGAGCGAACGTGCCGCACGCTTCCGTCGGAGCGAACGATGTCGTGATCGAAGTCGTACGACCCGCACGTTCGTAGAACGCGCTCTTTTTCGGCCTGCAACATGCGAAATTCGTGCGGCGCAAAGTGGCGGCCGAGGTCCCGGAAATTGAAGGAATCCTTCGTATACGAAATGCCGAACAGCCGAGCGAGCTCCGCCGATATTCGCACTCTACCCGACTCGATATCCAGCACCCAGCTTCCCACCTCGGCCAAACGCTGCGCGTCATCGAGGATCTTACGGTCTGCCTCCAGCTCCTGTTCCAGCTCGCGCCGCAGCGTGATGTCCATGCCTACACCGACCACACCCACGATCTCGTCGCCGTTCTGTCGCAACGGTGCGACATGTGCAGTAAAGTGCCGTCCGCCCCACTCCGCTTCAAACGACGCCGATTGGCCTTCGAGCGCCCTGCGCACGTGCTCCATGATTTGCGCGCCGGCTTCGTTGGAAAAATACTCTTCAGCGGGAGTTCCGATGAGCTCCGCGGCGATCGTGTCGTCGACGCCGAGATTCTGCAGCACTTTCCCGCGTATGACGGTAAATTCGAGCTTCGTGTCGACTGCCACGATAAACGCAGGCAGGCAACGTAAAATCAGATCGAGTGATTCGAACGTTGTGCGGGCGTCGCCACGATCGACCATAATAAATCATCGTAACGCACCAATGCGAATTATGCCTGATTTACCGATGGGAAAAAGGGCTTACCGCGCGATCGTTTTGTCCAATGTCCAGCGTGCAGCATTCCATGTCGGCAGAAACGCGTTGGGCTGGAAACCGCTTAGTTGCTTGCGATACGCGTAAATATAATCCGCATTGAAGAGATAGATGATCGGTACGTCAGCCGCAACCGTATGCGCAATGCGCGCATAGATCGTTTTGCGCGCTTGTTGCGTGGGCGCAGCGAGCGCCTGTTTTTCCAAAGCGTTCACTTGCGGATTGCAATACCGCATGTAATTCGAGGGGCCGTTGCATGCGAGTACCGACGAATCGTCCG
>CAZRQS010000020.1:0-18899 GCA_964602255.1 uncultured bacterium
GCTCACCCTTCGACAAGCTCAGGGTGACAATGGGTTGCGTGTGCAGTAATCGCTGCCCGTCGGCGTGAGTTTGTTGCCGTCGCGCTTTCGGAATGTGCGCTCGATTCGATCGGTTGACGTCAGCGTCCAGGTAATATTGCCGTACATGATTCGATCGCCGGCGTAGTAAGGTCCCGACCACGTCCACGCGTTCTGCGATGGACCCGGTGACGTGATGTCCGCGTAAGATCCGTCGTAGTGGAAGTCGCGGTACACCCATGCGTGCATCTGAGGAATGAAGCCGACGTAAGCAACGCCGCCGTCCGCGCTGTTCTGGTCACCCCAGCGAACCGCCGTCCACGCGGAGCCCGGCGCCGGCGTGATTGTCCACTGTGTGCCGTGTGTTTGAAAGTAGCACGTCCACGTGCCGGAAAAAGCCTGCGCGAACAGGCTTATGGATGCAAGTATTGCTGCAACCATTGCGTCTCCATATTCAAGCGTTCGACGCGATGAAGCGGCGCGCCGGTCCGCGATAGATCGTGATTCTCACCTGGGAAATCCACGTATTCCGTGGGACGGCCAAGAATTTTGAGTGCGTTGAATTCTTGCAAACTCTGGTCCACCGGAGTTCGAATGTCTTCGGAAGAGTGCAAGATCATCACGGGCGTGTGCACGTTTGCCACGTACGTCAGCGGAGATTCCGCGGCGTTGCGGCTCTGTGGATCCCATGGGTCCCCGAACGCGTACGTTTTAAACATGCCGAACCCATTGTTGGACGCAAAATCTGCGACGAGCTGTTCGCTGGTAAGATTCGACACGGCGCGCTCGGCAATCGCCGTGCGATAGCGATCCGTGTGCGAAATAACCCAGAGCGTTGCATAACCGCCGTAACTTCCGCCGCTCACCGCGAGACGGTTGGCATCGACGTCCGGACGCTGCACGGCAGCGTCCATGACGCGCTGCACGTCGTCGAACATTGCCTCACCCCAGCGTCCGCTCAGTGCCGATTCGAACGGGTAACCGTGGCCGACACTGCCGCGCGGATCGGAGAACACGACGTTGTACCCTTTGCCTGCCCAGTATTGTAACTCGTGAAAGAACGTTTGTCCGAACTGCGTTTCGGGGCCGCCGTGGATATCCAAGAGCGTCGGATGTTTGCTCTGCGGCGATCCGATCGCGGGCATGAACCACGCCTGCACTTTGAAGCCGCTATCGTCCGTGACGGTAAACTCTTGCGGCGTCGAAAGCTGCACGCTCGCAAGATACGCGTCATTAAACGCCGTCAATCGTTTGCTGCTGCCCGTTGCAAGGTCGAGCACGTAGACCTCACGCGGATGCGTAAAATCCGAGAGCGTGTACGCAACGTAGTGCGCGGCGCGGTCCATCGTACATTCCGCTGCCTCTCCCGCACTGGTGAGCTTCGTCACCGCGCCGGTCTGCGGATTGAGCTTGACCAGTGCACTGTATCCCCGCTCGTCGACGTCCGCGATTGCAAACCGGTCGTCCGGTGCAAAGTTCGGTCCGCATAGCCCGCCGGGCTCGCCCATGTCCGCAAGCACCGTGTCGCCGAATTGCATGGTGTTTTTTGGAACGATGATGCGTGCATCGCTACCGTCGGCGTTCGCACGCAGCCAGGCAAAGAATTCGGCCGGATCCGCAACACCGCCGCTCGCATACCAAAGGTGGCCCGCGCGATCGATTCCCGCCAAATAGTTCGCAGGCTGAGTAGAGGCGAGCTTCCGCATCGGACCGCCGGCTGCAGGCATGGTATAGATGTCGCTCGGACCACCGCTCGGCGTATTGTACCGAAGCGAATTGAACGCTATGGTGCGATCGTCCGGCGACCATTGCGCATTGCCTTCGGACCATTGCGTACCGCTCGTCAGCGCATGCGCGCCGGTGCCGGCGGCATTCATCACCCAAATATGCGCGTACCGATCGTACGTGTAGCCCTCACCGTTAGCCTCAAAGTGCATCTCGCGAACGATGCGCACATCGCTCTTGCGCTGATCTTTGCCGGGCTTGAAACCCGCGGCTTTAAAATTGATGTACGCGGCATGGCGTTCAGTTACCGTCGTCGAGCCGAACGCGATGTGTTTACCGTCGTGTGAGTAAACGGGGCCAAACGCACTCTGCTTGAGATGCGTGAGCTGCTTTATTCTCCCCGTAGCGACCGTATACGCGAAGATCTGCGCATGCTCGCCTTTTTTTGCGGGTCCGCGTACGAACGCGATGGTGCGGCTATCAGGTGACCACGCAGGACTCGAATCGCGTCCAGTGGACGTAATCTTTCGTAATCCGCCGCCTGCGACGTCCACCACATACAGATTCGTATCGTATTTGTTTTTCGGTCCGTTTGCGCGGGCCGCAACAAAGACCACCCGCGAACCGTCGGGTGAAATCTGCGGATTGGAAACGAACGTGAGCTTGTAGAGGTCCTCCGCCGCGACCGGCCGTGCGGGCGCGGCTTGTCCCGGCGCAAAAAAAGAAAGCGCCAACATAAGTGCGGCGCCTGATGCAAGAATGCGAGCGTTCATCCGCCCATTATAGGACAAAAAGGTTTACGCTGAAACGCTCCTGTGGATCCGTCCACCTGCGCTCGAGGCGAAGGCCTGCGTCTTCGCCGAGCCGTGAAATATCTTGCGGCGAGTATTTGTACGAGGATTCGGTATGAATCCGTTCGCCCGGCGCAAACGAGACGGCCAAATTGATGGCATCGATCTGCACGCCGTGCGCGCGCTGCGCTTCCAGGAACGATTGCACCGCACCGGACTCTTCATCGTAGTGCACGACGTGCCGGAAATCGTGGAGGTCGAAGTGGCCGCCCAGCTCACGGTTGATGCGCGCCAAGACATTCTTGTTGAAAGATGCGGTAACGCCGGTCGGATCGTCGTACGCGAGTTGCAACACCTGCGGGTCCTTCTTCATGTCGACGCCGAGCAGCAATCCGTCGCCGCGCTTGAGCGAAGATGCGATGCCCGCAATCAATTTGCGCGCTTCATCCGGTTCGTAGTTGCCCAGATTCGAACCCATGAACATCACGAGCGATCGCGTCTCGCGCCGTAAATGCTCGGTACCTAAAATCGTGAAGTAATCGCCCGCGTAGGCTGTGATGCTCAACGCCGGATAGGATGCGACGAGCGTCTCCGCCGATACTCGAAGCGCTTCGCGTGAAATGTCGATGGGCGAGTACCGGAGCGAGCGCTGCACGCGCAGTGCTTCTTCGATCAAAATGCGTGTCTTGATAGCGCTCCCGCTGCCGAGCTCGATGAACTCGATCGGATTGCCGAGCGCGCGCACCATCTCCCAGCCACACTCGCGCAAAATCTCGGTCTCAACACGCGTGAGGTAATATTCGGGGAGAACGGTGATCGCATCAAAGAGCGCCGAGCCGAGTTCGTCGTAGAAATACTTCGACGAGAGATGCTTTGATGGTGCGGATAGTCCGGCGAGTACGTCGTCCGCGAAGGACGCCTTCTGACGCGGCTTTGGTCCGTCGATAATCGCCAGCCGCGTGGACGCCGAGGTTGTCGCGCGCATATGAATCCTCCTTACCCCAGAACGCGGCCGAGGCCTCGGTGGATGCATCCAGCGGGTTGGGAATACTGAAGGTTCGGAGGACCATACAAGCATGATCAGCCAGAACGTGTCGATTGCTGTTGAGGGTTCGCAGATGGCCGCATACTTGGCGCGTCCCGAGGAAGGCTCGGGTCCGCACCCCGCGGTTATCGTGTTGCAAGAGATCTTCGGACTCACACCCGAGACCAAGCGAGTCACCGCGTTGCTTCCCACCATCGGATATGTCGGCCTCGCCATCAACTATTTCCATCGCGCATATCCCGAGATGTGCGAACCGTACACCCAAGAAGGCAATCGCAACGCGTTTGCAGCCGCAGCACAGATAACAACGCAGCAGATCATCACCGACGTTAGGGCAGCTGCAGCATGGCTCAATACGCAGCCGTTCGTGAAATCCGGAAAGATCGCGACATGGGGATTCGGCTTCGGCGGCACGGCCGCGTTCATTTCGTCATTCCTCACTGAACTGCGCGGCGCGATCTGTTTCTATCCGATCAATCTTACGGCGCCGCTGCCGAGCGGAGGCGAACCGCCGCTCGATCATGTGCGAGAGGTTGCGATACCGCTGTTGCTCGTCTTCGGCGAACAAGATTACTACGTTTCGCGCCACGACATGGACCTGATCTACCGGGCGCTCAAGGACGCGGGAAAAGAGTTTGAGATGCAAATCTATCCGGACGTCGGACACTCGTTCTTCCGGCCCGGCCGGCCCGAGGCGGTCGCCGAGCAGATGCGATATTCCGATGAAGCGGTGGCGCACGCCGTTGCCGATTCGTGGAATCTGGTGCAGCGATTCTTACGCGACGTCTTTACTCGCGCACCAGTGTCCGCAGCCGCGACCGGCGATATCCGTACAGAGCGTACAGTATCAGGCCCGCGCTGAACCATGCGATAAAACGAAGCCACGTCGGCAGCGAGAGTCCTGAAATCAAATAAAAGCACGCCGCCGCGCCGAGTACGCTAAAGATCGGCGCGAGCGGCGCGCGGAATGGACGGCGTGCGTCCGGTTGCGTGACGCGCAAAATCAAAACGCCAAGGCAGACGATTCCGAATGCCGAGAGCGTGCCGATGTTGACGAAATTGAGCAGATCCGCAAGCGGAAGCGTAGCCGCTAAGATTGCAACGAGAATCCCCGTGATCATCGTCATACGCGCGGGCGTGCGAAAGCGCGGATGCACGCGAGCTACGCTGGGCGAGAGCATGCGGTCACGGGCCATCACGTAAAAAATGCGGATTTGTCCGAGCAGCGAGGTCACCATCACGGTGGTGTTTCCTGCGATGCCGCCGAGTGCAACGATCCAGTACGTCAGTCGCGAGCTGTGCGCGGCGCCGACGGCATCGAGCATCGCCGCACCTTCGCTGAGCGTGTTGAACGGCGTTGCGCCTACAGTGACGTACGCGAGCGCGACGTAGAGGAGGCTTCCCACCAGCAGCGAGAGCATGATGCCGATCGGCACGTCGCGCACCGGATTGCGCGCTTCTTCCGAAGCCACAGTCACCGTGTCGAATCCGATGTACGCGTAAAAGACCAGGGCAGTTCCCGCGAGGATGCCGTGCCAACCGTGGGGAGCAAACGGATGAAAATATGCAGGGTGCACGGCGCCCGCGACGGCGCTCAGGAAAACTATCATCGTGACGATTTGGAAAATGACGAGTGCGCCGTTCACTCCCGCCGATTCACGAATGCCGATTGCTACGAGAACCGTAACGCCGAGCGTAATGAGCCCTGCGATAAGATCGATCTGGGGATGTGCGCCGTACGCGTGTCCGGTCTGGAGAAACGCCGGCAAATGCAATCCCAAATCGCCGAACAAATGTTGAAAGTAATCCGACCATGACGAGGCCGTCGGCGCGACCGACAAGCCGTACTCTAAAATGAGATCCCAGCCGATGACCCACGCGACCAGTTCGCCCAGCGTCGCATATGCATACGTGTACGCGCTTCCGGCGACCGGAACCATCGACGCAAATTCTGCGTAACACAGTGCGACGCACAGACTCACCAAACCTGAGAGTGCATACGCAAGTACGACACCCGGTCCGGCAGCGTGCGCGCCGGCACCGATCGTCGGAAAAATGCCGCCGAGCATCGTACCTAGACCGATTGCCGTGAGCGACGGCCACCCGAGCGCGCGCCGAAGCGTCGGTCCTCCTTCTTCCGGCAAGGTCCATGCGAGCGGCTGACGCGCGAGGAGCCGTCGCAGGAGATGGTTCAACCGCTAGCCCTTAGGACAGATAGAATGCAGTGCAGCTTCGGCTTGCGCGTCCTCACGCATCGAGACGGGCCGAATGTAGAGCGCTACATATTTGGAACTGCCGATTGTCGTAGTAACGCCTTCTACGGTCTGCTCGACGCGTTGTCCGCCGTTCGTTCCCTCACCGCGGCCGACGAAGTAATCCGCGTGCTGCGAGCCACAAAGCACGATGCCGCTCCGCTTGAAGGCGCGCATACCGCGCGTCCCGCTGAAACTCTGCCAATCTTCCATTCGCATCGTTTGATCGCCGCGTACCAGCATCACCATTTGCCGGTCTGCCGCGTTGCTTCCGGTGATCCACATTTGGAAACGTCCGAACATGCCGGGCGTCGATTTCCAGCCTGCCGGCGCATTGAACGAGATATCCGACGCGGGGCTTCCGCATGCAGCGAGCATAACCGGAACGCAAACAGCCGCGAGCGTTGAGACGACTCGTTTCATCATGGGCCGTGTATTGGCGCCTCGTAGCCTGCAATCTTTGCCCAGCGGTCGACGATGTCGTCGATGTACGCGCGCGTTTCGGGATAGGGCGGGATGCCACGATAAGCGTGGACTGCACCGGGCCCGGCGTTGTAAGCGGCCAGAGCAGCCGCATATGGATTCGGATAAGCGGCATATGCGCGAATATAACCGGATAGCAGCGATGCCGCACCCGGAATCGCATCGTACGGATCGAACGGATCGACGCCGGCGATCTCTGCGGTAGAAGGCATGAATTGCGCGACGCCGACAGCACCGGCACTCGAGAGCGCGCGCGGATCGAACGCCGATTCCTGAAGCAGCGTTGCGGCGAGAAACTCCGCAGGCAATCCGTTTGCCTGCGCGGCCTTGACGGTGGCGCCGGCAAGCTGCAGCGCGTCGATGGGACTGATTCTCGCGTTTGTGTGCAAAATTGCCCGCGCTATTGCGAGCGTCGCGCTGAAGGTCTTTGGACCGTCGCGCAACAAGCGCATACCAAAGATACTTTGCGCGTACGCAGGCGCGTGCCAGCTTAAGGCATCGTTAACGACGGCGGGTATGTATACCGTGGTATTCTGGGTGCGAACAACCGTTTGGTGGGAACACGCACAACAGATCAGGAGAAAGGCAAATATACCTAATGCCCGTAGCCGCAGCGATTATTGTCCTCGTCGTTGGCGATTTCGGTTCGACGTTTTTCTATCATGTTCCGCAGCACCTATGGTTTCGCTTGCACCTTCGCACACATCACGACCGGCGCCGATCGTACTTCGATCATGCGGTTCTCTCGCCGGATCCGGCCGTTCTATTGGACGGCTTCCTGGGAGCCGTTCCGTATCTTATGGTAGCAGCGCTCGTTTGGCACCTCTCGTGGGAAGGTGCACTGGCGGGTCTTGCACTGGGACAATTGCACGTCTGGTGGCGCCACACGACTGAACTCGGGTGGAAGACGCCAAGCTGGTTGCAAGCGGTACTTCGTCCCTTATGGATCGTGATGCCCGAGGACCATGACGGCCATCACCGAAATCCCGAAATCGAGTTCGGCGACATCTTCCGCTTCTATGATGCCCCAGCAAGGGCGCTCTTGGCCGCACTCGCTTCTACGAGAAGGGGAAGACTCAAGATGCGGACTCGCCCCAAGCAGTCCGTGCGAGCAACTAGCTAGACGAGGTAGCAGGAATTTGGCCAAAAGGGCGCTCTTTCTGATCTCCGACACCGGAGGCGGCCACCGCAGCGCGGCAAATGCCATAACCGCTGCGCTAGATGAGATACAAGAGCCCACGGCCTT
Source organism: uncultured bacterium (assembly GCA_964602255.1). Taxonomy (GTDB): domain Bacteria; phylum Vulcanimicrobiota; class Vulcanimicrobiia; order Vulcanimicrobiales; family Vulcanimicrobiaceae; genus CAZRQS01. The sequence continues at coordinate 7,561 of CAZRQS010000020.1, forward strand.
CGAACACCGGATCGACGACGTAGCGGCGCACTGCTCGTTCCCCCTCACGCAGCTGGGCTGGGGCTATTCCGCCGCTCTTCGCTATGCGCCGCCCGTCTACGGAGCGCTCTACTACGCAACCAACGGCCGGCGCCGGTATAAGGCGCTGGTTCGTTTTTGCGAACCGCTCTATCGCGAACGGTTGCGCGATCTGTTCCTCAATTACCGGCCCGACGTCATCGTCTCGGTGCATCCGCTGCTCAATCACGCTGCGCTGCGCGCGCGTGCCGACGCAAAGATGCAGCACGTGCCCATCATCACCGTCATTACGGATCTGGGCAAGGTGCACGAGTCGTGGCTGACACCCGAAGCGGATGCCGTCGTCGTCCCCGCGCGTGAAGTATACGAACGCGCGATCTCGCGCGGCGTGTTGCCCCGGCGCTTGCGGATGCTCGGACAACCGATTCATCCGAAGTTCGACGACGTGGTCGGCAGCAAGCAAGAGCTACGCGCACAGCTCGGATTGCCGCAGAACCAATTCGTAACGCTGCTGATGGCCGGCGGTGAAGGCGGCGGCAAACTCATGCCGACCACGATTGCGCTCGCGAAGGCGCGCTTACCGATGCATTTGGTGGTCGTATGCGGGCGCAACGAAACGCTCCGCGCGAAGTTGCAAGATCTTTCGCTGACACTGCCGACGCCGATGACGGTGATGGGCTTTACCGACAAGATTCCCGAGCTGATGCGTACGGCGGATCTGCTTGTGACAAAAGCCGGACCAGGAACGCTGGCCGAGGCCAATGCGGCGCAGCTTCCAGTCGTCGTGTACGACTACGTGCCCGGACAAGAACGCGGCAACGTCGAATTTGTGCGTCACAACGGCATCGGTGACGTTGCGATACACAGCACAGCCGAAGTCGTTCACGCCGTAGAACGTCTTGTGAAAAACGAGCAGCGCGTCGCGCAGATGCGCCGCAATCAGGAACTGGTCGCGCCCAAGCGCAGCTCTCGCCGCATCGCCGCGCTCATCGCGCAAATGGCAAACACGCACACCATACCGCTCGACGACGAGTACGTGCCGCTGCCGCAGGCTATCGCGTTCTAGACGCCGCTCCCGTCCAACATGTATTCGATGTCGGATGACGCCGTCGGATACGCAAAGAACACCTCGCGCAGTTGCGGTACCGGAATCTTCGCCCGTATAGCGAGCGCAAACACGTTTGCGAGTTCCTCAGCGTGCGGTCCTAGCAGGTGCGCACCGACAACGCTCTGCGTGTCTTCGTCGATCAGAATTTTATAAGCCGAGGTTTTCGCCGCGATTCTCCGCGACGAGTACCAATCGGATGAATCGCCGGTGTTCACTTTCAAGCGCAGACCGCGTTTTCCGGCCTCTGCCTGCGTCATTCCGACCGATGCGAGCGGCGGTACGGTGTAGACAATGGATGCAAGCCCCGTGAAATCGGGCTTGCGCCGATTACCGTGCAATAGATTCTCTGCAGCGAGTTCGCCTTCGGTGCCGGCAACGGGCGTGAGCGGAAGTCCACCTGCATCAGCGGCATCACCCGCAGCATAGACTGCGGGGTTACTCACGCTTTGCAGATATTCGTTGACTTTGACGCCCTTTTTCGTGCGTTCGACCCCCGCCGCATCCAAGTGCAGCTCGTCCAAATTCGGAACGCGCCCACTGCCGTGCACGATGAGCGGAGCAACGATTTCGGTTTTCGCATCGCCTTCTTGAGCGCGCACCAAAATTCCATCCGTACGTTTCTCTAGCGCCTCGACCGCGCAATTCGTGTGCACTTCGATTCCAACCGAGGTGCTCGCATCCACGAGCCGGTCCACTAAATCCGGATCGAAGCCCGTAAGCGGCCGCCCCTGCACCTCGATGATGTGAACCTTTGCGCCCGCTCGCGCGGCGACGTGCGCAAATTCGAACGAGATAAATCCGCCGCCGACAAAAACGATCGGCGAAGGCAGCTCCTCGAGATCGAGAAAATCATCGCTGATGGTCAGGAATTCTTCGCCGGGGATGTTCAGCGGCATCGGTTTTGCACCGCTGGCGATGAGCACGTGCCGTCCGCTCACGACCTCGCCGTTCACAGTCAGCGTCGTTGCGTTTTGAAATCGCGCCGTTCCGTGAAATACCGCGATGCCGGCGTCGGCGAACATTTTCTCACGCTGTTCAGGCACCGGATCGGTGAAGGAGCGCTTGAACCGCATCAGTGCGGGCCAATCGATCCGCGCGTCCGACGTCACCCCGCGACCGCGCATGCGCTGTGCCCAATCGACCAGGTCTGCCGCACCGACGAGCACTTTCTTCGGATCACAACCGCGCAGCGCGCACGTTCCTCCGAATGGCCGCTCGTCGATAATCGCTACGCTCCATCCCGCATTGCGGCACGCCATTGCGGCAGTGGTCCCGGCACTCCCCGTACCGATAACGATCAAATTGAATTCTTGCGCCATGCTCATATAGTAACATTGAGTACTTTCATGCACTCAATAGAGAAACTGCGTTACAGTACTTTATAGATTAATGACCCGCAGAAAGGAGCATCCGAACGGTGCCGTCAGCTAAGAATCAAGTCACGATAAATAAATCCGTCGAAGAAGTCTTCCGGTTTGTGGCGCGCGGTGAAAATGCGCCGCTTTGGCGCCCCAGCGTCGTGAGCGTTCGCCTGCGGTCCGGAACCGAAGGCTCAGCCGGGGCCGTGTATGAGCAGCGCGTGAAGGGCCCGATGGGCGGGCGCGTTCCGGCTGACTATGAGATTACGTCCGTGCGGGCTCCAAGCGAGCTGCAGTTTCGCGCGATAGCAGGGCCTGTGCGCCCGGAGGGCTCCTATCGTTTCGACGACAACGGCGCAAGCACGACGGTCACTTTTAGTCTTGCGTTCGAGCCGCAAGGTTTGGCAAAACTCATGACGCCGATGGTGGCAAAAGCAATGGAAGGCGAAGTCGCGTCCCTTAGCAATTTGAAACGTGTGCTGGAGGGAAACTGACCTCCGTCAGCTTCGGTTGACGTGCCGCGGTTCGACGAGTTTTGCGGAGATTGCCACGAGCAATCTGCGCGGCGAGATTCTCGGAGAAAAGGCGATGAGTTTGTTCATTATTCCCGGTACAACGACGGGTTTGCCGCGCATCATTCCGTCAAATCCGGCCTTGGCAACGCGCGCCGCATCGGCCATTCCGAGTTTGAAAAGCATCGTGGATTCGACATTTGCGCGCTTTTGAAAGCCCGTGTCGGTTGCTCCAGGGCAAAGGACGGTCACGGTTACTCCCGTTCCGCGCACTTCGTATGACAGCGCTTCGGAAAACGAAAGCACGAACGCTTTGGTGGCGTAGTATACCGCCATGTTTGGGCCCGGCACGAACGCCGCCGTAGACGCCATATTCAAAATTTTGCCGTCGCGCCGATCGAGCATTCCAGGTAAATAGAGGCGGGTAAGGTGCGTGAGGGCGAGGACGTTCACTTGAATTTCGTCCAGGACGTCGCGCTCGGGGAGTGCGGCAAACTTTCCATTATTTGCGAATCCCGCGTTGTTGATGAGCACGTCGCACGAAGGCACTTGCGCAAAGAGTTCGCGCGGCGCACTTGCGGACGCGAGATCCATTGCTAGTGGTTCGGCGTTGATGCCGAACCGGTTTTTGAGATCGATTGCAATGGCTTGCAGTTTCTCGCCGGACCGCGCAACAAGCACGAGGTCGTATCCGGCACGCGCAAGCAACGTCGCAAACTCGAGACCAATACCGCCTGAAGCGCCGGTAACGAGCGCGCGTTTAGCGGCCATGCCCCGTCGTCAGTCCTCCGCGAAACGCCATCGTCGCCGCTCCTACTTGTCCCGCATCGTTACCGAGCTCGGCGATGACAAGCCTGGTCGTATGCCTCGGCACCATGACCGTGAGCTCGTCGACACGTTCGCGGATGGAGTCAAGCAAAAATTCACCGGCGGTACTCACGCCGCCGCCCAGCGCGATGACTTCCGGATTAACGGCCGCAATAACATTAGCAACCCCGACCGCGAGATCGGCCGTGAATCGGTTCCATGCTGCAAGCCCGTGGCCGTCACCGGCCTGCGCCGCGCGGCGGATCGCTTTCGAGCCGAGCTTTTCGGGATTCTTCTCCAGCAGTGCGCTGCGCGGAAACGACGGCGCAACGGCAAACGCATGGCGCAGCAGTCCAGTTCCGGATGCCTGCGCTTCGAAGCACCCAACCTTTCCGCATCCGCAGATAAAACCGTCAGTTGGGCGGATTTGATGATGCCCGAACTCTCCGGCGCCGGCACGGTGCCCGATGAGCAGCTCACCACCGGACACGATTCCGCCGCCGATGCCCGTACCCAATGTAAGCAGCACGAAATTTTCCGTTCCGATCCCCGTGCCGAACGTGTATTCACCGAGCGTCGCGCAACGCGCATCGTTTGCGATAAATAACGGAAGACGGTAGCGCTGGCGCAAACGCTCGCCGAGCGGCACGTTGTGCCATAAGAAGTTCGGCGAGTACAGCACCGCGCCGGTCTTCGGATCGATGTTACCGGGCGATCCGATACCGATACCAACGAGCTCTTTCTCTCGAGCTTCCTTCAACGCGCTGCCGATGACGTTGTCGAGCGCAGCGATAACTGCATCGAACGAACGGTCGACGATGTCTTGCTCGAATTGGGTGAGGATCTTGCCGTCTTCTTGAACGACTGCGGCGGACGTATGAGAACCGCCCAGATCCACGCCGATAGCCTTACGCACTCTTGGTTGTTCCTCCCGCGGGCTCTTTCTGTTCCACCGTCGAAGCACCTATTGCCATGGAAACGATCGACCTCATCCGCCTTCGCAACTATTCACGCGAAACCGCCCAGCAGACCCATCCCGAACTTCTCGACACGCAGCCGATCGAGCGCGTGAAGAAAATCGAGATCGACGAAGAACACATTACGGTCACGTACAACCAAAACATCACGCGGTATTACAACGTGAATGAAGTCACGCACCGCGAATGGGAGTACAAATATAACGACGACGCAGAGATGGTTGCGGCGATCGCGCGCGTGATCGAACTTGCGCGCAAACATCATAAGGACATGCCGGAAAACATCGCGTGCCCGCCCGGATGCGCGGAATGCTGCAGCGGCTACGAGCCGTTCGTGAGCCGCGCGGACGTCGATCGCATTGCGCGTTATCTCAACCTTACGTCCAAAGAAGTTATGGACGAGTACATCGTCAAGCGCAAATCCGCCGACGGCTTCTATGTCGGCTGGGTACGCAAAGTCACGGACGATGTCGCAGACCAGTGCGTGTTTCTCAAAGAGTCACGCCCCGGCCGCTACTACTGCGGCATTTATGAAGCGCGTCCCGGCGACTGCCGCGATTTCACGCCGATCGGGTGCCAAGACGTGAACGAATCGATTCCGCACGACGGAAAACTCAAGATCGGTGCTCCGTTCCAGCCGAAGCATTCGCGCAAAGGGACACGGCGCCGGTAACACAAAACGCGGGCGTATGCTCGCACGTCGCTTTATTATCGCGGCTATTGCCGCTGTTTCGCTTTTGGGCGCCGCACCGCGCTCTTCCGACGCTCTCCATTGGCGTCTCGTCGGTCCGTTCCGCGGTGGGCGGACCGTCGCCGTTTCCGGTGTTCCGGCGCAGCCCGGTGTCTACTTCATGGCACCGACGGATGGCGGCGTGTGGAAAAGCACCGACTTCGGTCGCACGTGGCAACCGGTTTTCGACGGACAGGACACCGGTTCGGTTGGCGCGCTTGCCGTTGCGCCGAGCGATCCGTCCATCATCTACGTCGCCTCCGGCGAAGGTTTGCGGCGCCCCGATCTTTCCGTCGGCAACGGCATCTACAAGTCCACGGACGCCGGTAAGACGTGGACGCATTTAGGACTGCGTGACGGGCAGCAGATCAACGGGCTCGCGGTAGATCCGCGCGATCCGAATCGCATCTTCGCTGCGGTGATGGGACACCCGTACGGTCCGAACGCGCAGCGCGGATTGTACCGCAGCGTCGACGGCGGAACGACGTGGCAAAAAGTTTTGGGCAACGACGAAAACACCGGCGCTGCAACGGTTGTTCTCGATCCCAGCAATCCCGATGTCGTGTATGCGAGCTTGTGGGCTTCACGCAATCCGCCTTGGCGCTTGCAAAGTTCGTTGACGCTCTATCAGAACGGAGGCGTTTTCAAATCAACCGACGGCGGCACGACATGGGCGCAGCTCAAAACCGGTTTGCCGAACGGCGTGAGCCGCGTCGGTCTGGCGGTTTCCAAATCTGATTCAAATCGCGTCTACGCGTGGGTGAGCGACGCCGGAGGCTGCGGGATCTACCGTTCTGCGGACGCGGGTGCGAGCTTCAGCAAAGTGAACACGGAAGAGCGCATCTGCGGGCGCGGCGACGACTTCTCGGGCATCACTGTGGATCCGGTAGATCCCGACGTCGTCTACGTCGCGAATACGACCACGTACCGCTCGATAAACGGCGGCAAAACGTGGACCGGTATCAAAGGCGCGCCGGGTGGTGACGATTACCACACCGTTTGGATCGATCCGAACAATCGCAACATCATTCTGCTCGGCTGCGATCAAGGTGCGACGCTCTCAGTCAATTACGGGCAGACGTGGAGTTCGTGGTACAACCAGCCGACGGCGCAGTTCTATCACGTCATCACCGACGACCGGTTTCCGTATTGGGTCTTCGGCGGACAACAGGAAAGCGGAAGCGCCGAAGTTGCAAGCCGCACCGAAGACGGCGACGTCTGGATCCGCTATTGGCATCCTGTAGGCGCACCGGAGTACGCCTACGTCGCGCCCGATCCGCTGCGCCCGAACATCATTTACGGTGCCGGCGCGGGACAAGTCACGCGGTACGACGAGCGCACGCAGCAAACGCAAGACGTTTCACCCGTTTACGGCGGCCGTTTTTTTAGAGGCGACTACCGCTACAACCGCACCAATCCGCTCATCTTCAACCATGTCGACAAACGCACGTTATATCTTGGTTCAAACGTCGTCTTCGCCACGCAAGACGGCGGACATCATTGGCGCACCATCAGTCCGGATTTAACGCGCCTTCATCCCGGAGTGCCCGCGAACATCGGTGCATTTGCGAAAATGAAACCGGCGAAGGAAGAGCGCGGCGTCGTATACAGCATCGCCTCCTCGTACGTCGATCGGAATACGATTTGGGCGGGAACGGACGACGGACTTGTGTGGTTGACCAGCGACGGGGGTGCGCATTGGCGCAACGTCACACCGTCTTCATTGAGCGGTTGGAGTAAAGTCTCGCAAATCGACGCGTCGCGCTTCGATCGCAACACCGCGTATGTTTCCGTGACGCGCTTCCGGCTTGACGATCTGCATCCGTACATCTATCGCACCCACGACGGCGGACGGCATTGGTCGCTCATCACGTCCGGTCTGCCGCCGGACGCACCGGTAAACACGGTGCGTGAAGATACGGTACGGCGCGGTCTGCTCTTTGCGGGAACCGAACGCACCGTGTACGTCTCACTCGACGACGGCAATCACTGGCAGTCGCTTCAGCGCGACCTTCCGTCAACGTCGATTCGCGATCTCGTCGTGCACCAGAACGACGTCGTCGTGGGAACGCACGGACGTTCGTTCTGGATTTTGGACGACGTCGCACCCTTGCGTGAAGCAGTGAACACGAGCATGGCGCATCTCTTCAAACCGGTAGATGCGTTCAGACTGCGGCGCAACACGTGGACCGATACGCCGTTACCGCCTGAGGAGCCGGCCGGAGAAAACCCGCCCGACGGCGCCGTTATCGATTATTACTTGCCTTCAGCCTCGCCCGTGAGCATTGCAATCTATGATGCTCGAGGCGCTCTCGTGCGCCGGTATCGCAGCACAGATGCAGCCGTCCCCGTCGATCCGGAAATCAACGTCCCCACGTATTGGGTGCGCCCGACGCGCATTCCAAGCGGAGCCGCTGGTATGCACCGCTTCGTCTGGGATTACCGCTACGCAGATCCGCCGGCGAACTCGCATGATTATCCAATATCCGCGATCGAGCACGATACGCCGCGCATTCCACAGGGTGTGCTTGCGCTTCCCGGGACGTATACGGTGAAGTTGCGGGTAGGCAATCACACGTACGCGCAGACGCTTGCGTTACACATGGATCCGCGCGTCGCCATTTCGCGACGCACGCTTCGCGCGCAGTTCGATCTCGCTTCACGCATCGTCGCGCTCATGCAACGAACGTATGCGCACGCGAAATCCAACCCGCGCTACGCTGCACTGAACGCTCGGCTCGCGAGCCTGCTCGACGTGGTCGAGGGTGCAGACGCTGCCCCCACTGCGCAAACCGCGGCGGCAGTCGATGCCGTGGAACGCGAACTGGGTAAGTAGCACCATGCGCCAACATATGGAAACGCGCGCCCGCGTGTCGCGCTTTGGGGAGCCGCCGGAACAGGATTTGCCCGAAGACATCCGGGCGGTCTACGAAAGGAACCGCGAGAAAATCGGCTTCGTTCCCAACGTATTTCGCGCGTACGCTAGAAGGCCCGAGCATTTCCGGGCCTTTTTGGCATATCACGACGTGCTGATGAAAGGCCCGTCGAATCTCAGCCGCGAGGAGCGCGAGGCGATCGTCGTGGCCGTTTCTTCGGAGAATCGCTGCCAGTACTGCATGGTCGCGCACGGCGCCGCGCTACGTGTCATCGGCAAAGATCCGATCACGGCCGAGCAAATTGCGAACAATTGGCGCACCGCAGACATCACGCCGCGCATGCGTGCAATGCTCGCGTTCGCATCACGGGTAAATCAGCCCGGTTTTGCGGCTACGGAACATGAGATCGACGAACTACACTTAGCGGGTTTCAGCGACGACGACATCTGGGACATTGCCGCAATCGCTGCGTTCTTCGGTTTCTCGAATCGCATGGCGGGCGTGATGGACATGCGCCCGAACGAAGAATTTTACAGCATGGGCCGCGAGCAAGAGCCGTCCGAGTAAGTTGAGTAGAGGCGGGGTACGATTTGCAGGGAGGCCTCGCGCATGAGCATCGATGTTCCGAATCGGGTACCCTGGGTCAACGTCACCGTTGGCATTTTGACGATTCTCTCGCCGTTTGTAGCGGTGCCGTCCTCAACATTCGCGAGATTGGACATGGTCATCACGGGCAGCGTGATCGCTATTGCCGCTCTCGTCGAGGTGGCCTCCTACGGTAGAACGACGCGCATGAACTATTGGCCGGTCGTCAATATTTTGGCGGGTGTTTGGCTCTTTATCTCAACCACGTGGCTAGCCGGCAACGTGGCGTTGATCTGGAGCAACATCGTGCTGGGCGTCATTACCATCGTCAGCGCGCTTGTTGCTCTCTCATACGAACGTTTTCACGAAACGCACCAAGTGCAGCCACCGGTGCGGACGCATATGCGTATGTAGACAACTCTTCTCGCGCCTGCGCATCGAAAATCTGTGAGCCGAGATCGTCGTTGATCAGCAGCAGCAAACGTTCGAGCGCCTCGGTCTTAGCGGTGCCGCCTGCGTGCAGAGACCGGCTGAGCGCTGCAAACACGCCGATGTACATCTCGATCCAGTCGACGTACGATCCGCCGGCTATAGCGCGTGCGTACCGCGCGCCTACGGCGTACACATCATCCATCCGAACGGAACAGTCGCGCAGATCGCTTTCGAGCAATTCTACAGGGTTCAATGTGCTTGCACCCCCGAGGCGGCTTGTGAACGAGGAAAGAGCAGGACCAGCGGCACGATAATAGCGGCAAGCGTGGCGACGGCCATGATTGTGTCTGCGAAGCCCAGCGTACTGGCCTGCGCGGAGACCATTCCCGCGATCTGGGCAAGAGCGGTTTTGGTTGGGGCGATTCCCTGGGCCGCGAGATGGCCCGTACTCATCGAAGCACTTATTGCGTTGGAATGGAACGACGTGCGCCGGTCAAAGAACGTAATGCTCATCGCACTGGCGATCGAGCCACCGAGTTGCACGCAGAGTGTAATAATGGGTGACACCTTGCCGTTCAATTGAGCGGGCGTCGTGCTGAGGACGCCCACGATGAGCGGAACGAGCAGCATCGATTGCGCGATGCCGGAAACGAACAGCCCTGCGCCAAGCAGACCGAACGGCGTGTCCGACGTCATCTGCAGCCCGAACCATCCCAGTGACAGTGTCGTTAGCGCGAATCCCGCGCCGAGAAGCCAGCGCACGTCAAATCCGCGTTCGGAGATGGTCGCGAAGATCGGCGTAAGCACGACGACCGGGATTGCGCGCAGCGCGAGCAGCAGGCCGCTGTCCCACGCCGTGTAGCTGAGAATCGATGAGGCGTAAATCGGTGTGATGATTGCCGGCGCGAAAATAATTGCGCCGAACGCAAGCGCGATAAGCGAACCAATCGCGACGGACCGGTATCGCAAGACATGCAAGTCGACGATTGGATTTTTCGTGCCGCTCCACTGGAACCACGCGAATGCAATCAGTCCTAATAGCGAAAGCACACCTGCGGTCACCACGGACGGGTCCGAGAACCAATCGTGGCGTTCACCATTGTCGAGTAAGAACTGCAACGACCCCAACCCAAGCGCGAGCAAACCGACACCAATCCAATCGATGCGAAGGCGTTGCGGCGCCACCGGATCGCGCAGCAGCCACAGAATTATGACAGTCGAGACGATCCCCGGAATCACGTTCACGTCGAAAATCCACTGCCAAGAAAGCGTGTCGGTGAGATATCCCCCCGCGAGCGGCCCAAACGCCGGACCAAGAATGAGTGCCATCGCGAAGAGCGCGGAACTCAGACCGATTCGCTTGGGATCGAAGGTCTCTCGCATAACGACTTGCGACGTTGCGATGAGGCCGCCGCCGAAAGCTCCTTGCATGACGCGAAACGCTACGAGCGTGCCGAGCGAATGCGATGTGCTGCACAGAAGCGAAGCTGCGGTAAAGCCCGCGATGCATGTCGCAAAGTAATTCTTACGCCCGAACATCTTGGTGAGAAACGGATTGAGCGGAATCGCGATGACGTTCGAGATGATGTAGCCGGTGACGATCCAGATGCCTTCATCTATCGAGGCGCCGATGTTCCCTTCGATGGTGGGGAGCGCAACGTTAACGATCGTTGAGTCCAGCGTTTCCAATAGCGCGGCGAGCATCACCGCCACGACGATCGCCGTACGGCGCCAGCCGTATTCGACGACGCTGGTCATGACACCATACTGCCTTGCATGGCCGAAAGCGTTCGCGCGATGCCTTCGTCGTAACCGGTTGCGTGAATATGGGGCAGCAACCCGCGGAGCGCCGAATCATCCATGATGACGGGATTGGTCTGAAGATACTGCATCTCGACCAGCTCACGCATGAGCGGATTGAAGAACCCCATCATGC